>NZ_NCVG01000022.1:0-329902 GCF_002096835.1 Streptococcus mitis
ACGAAGAAGCTTAATTGGTAGATTGTTTGATAAACATCAGATGATAATACTCAATGAAAATCAAAGAGCAAACTAGGAAGCTAGCCACAGGCTACTCAAAACAGTGTTTTGAGGTTACAGATAGAACTGACGAAGTCAGTAACATATACCTACGGCAAGGCGAAGCTGACGTGGTTTGAAGAGATTTTCGAAGAGTATAAGTCCGATTTTCAAAGCTTAAACAAGTACCTCTCATAAGAAATCTCCTAGTAGGAAGGCGCTACAACCAAAGAAATCCTCTGATATCCATATGATCTATCCCTTTAATGAGTGACCATATTCTCGATAAAAATAAGTACTGAATCCTGTTTCATCAATATAAACAGGCGCTAAGCGCTTTCAACTCTTGTATAAATGGCAGAAAAAATCAAAATTAAACCGCATTTTTTCTTGACAATTATTCCTTTTACGTGTAGAATATAATAGATATTGAACTTGAAGGGAGTGAAAAAAATGTCTAAAACAGTAGTACGTAAGAATGAATCTCTTGACGACGCACTTCGTCGTTTCAAACGTGCGGTTACTAAAGCTGGTACTCTTCAAGAAACACGCAAACGTGAATTCTATGAAAAACCTTCTGTAAAACGTAAACGTAAATCAGAAGCAGCTCGTAAACGTAAAAAATTCTAATTAGAAATGAAAGGCTAGAGAAATCTAGTCTTTTTCTTTTAAATAAATACTCCAAAGCTTGCAAAAATCTGAAATATCCTCCTACAATTTGATATAATAGAGGGAAGAACTCATTTGAAGGAGGAAATGATGTCGGTTTTAGTAAAAGAAGTGATTGAAAAGCTTAGACTAGACATTGTCTATGGCGAACCAGAATTACTTGAAAAGGAAATCAATACCGCGGATATTACGCGACCTGGTCTTGAAATGACGGGCTATTTTGACTACTACACGCCAGAGCGAATCCAGCTCTTGGGAATGAAGGAGTGGTCCTATCTCGTTTCAATGTCCTCTCACAACCGTTACCAAGTTTTGAAAAAAATGTTTCTACCTGAGACACCAGCAGTCATTGTTGCTCGTGGTTTGGTGGTTCCAGAAGAAATGTTAAAGGCAGCCAGAGAATGTAAGATTGCCATCTTAACTAGTCGTACAGCTACTAGTCGTTTGTCTGGAGAGTTATCTAATTACCTGGATTCTCGTTTGGCAGAACGTACCAGTGTTCATGGGGTTTTGATGGATATTTATGGGATGGGTGTCTTGATTCAAGGTGATAGTGGAATCGGTAAGAGTGAGACAGGTCTGGAGCTTGTCAAACGTGGTCACCGCTTGGTAGCCGATGATCGGGTAGATATTTATTCTAAGGATGAATTAACTCTTTGGGGTGAACCAGCTGAAATCTTGAAACACTTGATTGAAATTCGTGGGGTTGGGATTATCGATGTTATGAGCCTCTACGGTGCGAGTGCGGTCAAGGATTCTTCACAAGTCCAGCTGGCTGTTTACTTGGAGAATTATGATACGCATAAAACCTTTGATCGTCTTGGAAACAATGCAGAGGAATTAGAAATTTCTGGCGTAGCCATTCCTCGTATCCGCATTCCAGTGAAAACAGGTCGAAATATCTCTGTCGTGATTGAGGCTGCTGCCATGAATTATCGTGCTAAGGAAATGGGCTTTGATGCGACGCGTTTGTTCGAAGAACGCTTGACAAATCTTATTGCTCAAAACGAGGTGCCTAATGCTTGATCCAATTGCTATTCATCTAGGTCCTCTAGCTATTCGTTGGTATGCCTTGTGTATTGTGACAGGCTTGATTCTTGCAGTTTATTTGACCATGAAAGAAGCGCCTCGAAAGAAGATCATACCAGACGATATTTTAGATTTTATCTTAGTAGCCTTTCCCCTGGCTATTTTAGGAGCTCGTCTCTACTATGTCATTTTCCGTTTTGATTACTATAGTCAGAACTTGGGAGAAATTTTTGCCATTTGGAATGGTGGTTTGGCCATTTACGGTGGTTTGATAACTGGGGCTCTTGTACTTTATATCTTTGCTGATCGTAAACTCATTAATACTTGGGATTTTCTAGATATTGCAGCGCCTAGCGTCATGATAGCCCAAAGTTTGGGTCGCTGGGGCAATTTCTTTAACCAAGAAGCTTATGGTGCAGCAGTGGATAATCTGGATTATCTACCTGGCTTTATCCGTGACCAGATGTATATTGAGGGGAGCTACCGTCAACCGACCTTCCTTTATGAGTCTCTTTGGAATCTGCTTGGCTTTGCCTTGATTCTGATATTCAGACGAAAATGGAAGAGTCTTAGACGAGGTCATATCACTGCTTTCTACTTGATTTGGTATGGTTTCGGTCGTATGGTCATCGAAGGTATGCGGACAGATAGTCTTATGTTCTTTGGACTTCGAGTGTCTCAATGGCTATCAGTTGTCCTTATCGGTCTTGGAATTTTTATCATTCTATATCAAAATCGAAAGAAGGCCCCTTACTATGTTACAGAGGAGGAAAAGTAAATGTTAGAAGTTGCATATATTCTTGTAGCCCTTGCTTTGATTGTATTTTTAGTGTATCTAATCATTACTGTACAAAAGCTTGGACGTGTGATTGATGAAACAGAGAAGACGATTAAAACTTTAACTTCAGATGTAGATGTGACCTTGCATCATACCAATGAATTGCTGGCTAAGGTCAATGTATTGGCAGATGATATCAATGTCAAGGTGGCAACGATTGATCCACTCTTTAGTGCTGTTGCAGATTTATCTCTATCTGTTTCAGACCTCAATGATCATGCGCGTGTCTTGAGCAAGAAAGCTTCATCAGCTGGTTCAAGTTTGTCAGCTCTTCGTCTTGCAAGTAAATTTTTCAAAAAATAAAAAAGGAGAATCCTTATGGGTAAACTATCCTCAATCCTTTTAGGAACCGTTTCAGGTGCAGCTCTTGCCTTGTTTTTAACAAGCGACAAGGGCAAACAAGTTTGCAGTCAGGCTCAAGATTTTCTGGATGATTTGAGAGAAGATCCTGAGTATGCCAAAGAGCAGATCTGTGAAAAACTGACAGAAGTTAAGGAGCAGGCTACAGATTTTGTTCTTAAAACAAAAGAACAGGTTGAGTCAGGTGAAATCACTGTGGACAGTGTCCTTGCTCAAGCCAAATCATGTGCCCGTCAAGCAACAGAAGCATCAAAAGATCAATTCAATAATCTCAAGGAGCAATGGCAAGAAAAAGCCGAAACTCTTGACCAATCAGAAGAGATTGTGATTGATATCAAAGAAGAAAAAATCTAGATTTGACAGAGTTGGATAAAGATTCAAATAGTAGTCGCAAATTTAGTGAAACGTATAAGATAAAACGCATAGTATCAAGGTTTTCATTCAATACCTGATATTATGCGTTTTTTGATTTTAATACTCTTCGAAAATCTCTTCAAACCACGTCAACGTCGCCTTGCCGTAGGTATATGATACTGACTACGTCAGCTCTATCCACAACCTCAAAACAGTATTTTGAGCTGACTTCGTCAGTCTTATCTACAACCTCAAAGCAGTGCTTTGAGCAACCTGCGGCTAGTTTCCTAGTTTGCTCTTTGATTTTCATTGAGTATAAAGACTTTTTGATAAACCTTTTTTAAAACACATGAGTGTTATGATTTTTTATGGTATAATGGCAGTGTTGGAAGTGAAATATTTACATTTTTTTATATTTTACTGATATTTTAGTAATATTAAGCGATCCATTTTTTTCTATGATTAGAAATCAATGTGGTGGTTTATGATCAAGTAGAGGAAAAGCTCTAAAATTTTAGTCAAGAAACGATTTAGTATTCTGTCAAAGAAAAATATTAGAACCCTCTATTTTGTAAAAAATAGTGAGAAAGAAAGTTGGTAAAATGAAAGACATTTTTAATAAACGTCAACGTTTTTCGATTCGAAAGTTTTCTGTTGGAGTGGCTTCAGTATTAATAGGAATTACCTTGTTTACACCATACCAGAGAGTGCTGGCTTCTACGGAAAATAATTTGGCAACAGAGATAGGGGCTAATTCTGAAAGGGAGAATTCGACCCCTACTGTGGAGAAAAAACAAGAGTCTCAAAGTTCACCAGAGAATCGAGGTTCTATTTCCAGTCCAGCCCCAAAAGATACTCCAATAATATCTACAAGAACTACAGAACTTAAGACATCTGGGGAGATGGGCAATAATAGCTTGACCACAAGGGCTTCCGTGGTAGGTGAAGACAGATCAAGCACTCCAGCGGTGAGAGCAGCATCAAATCCTTCCGAGATAAAAAAATATGAATTGACTGAGGAAGATGCTAAAAAAATCAAAGCAGGAGTAATCGGTTCAGAAGGTAATAAGCTTGACAGTTTGTTACTAAACGGCCCTAAGTTAAGTCCAGAAGCTTATACAGATGATGATTACTTGAAGGATAAAGATGAACTTTATATTTATGAAAAAGGCGGGAAAAAGTATGTAGGCTACAATAGTCATCCTATGTTAGAAGATACTGATGGTGATGGTATTATTGACAGTAAAGAAAAGCCAGATGAAAAATTAAAATGGAATGTCAGTGAGCGCGATATGATTATGTTCATGGAATTGTCCTACCGTGATGATAATTATATTGATAGAGTGCTGGATCATAAGAGACCCTTAACAGAGTCAGAGTTATATAAAAAGAATGGTGACAGTAGACCACGTTATGAGTATATGATGATGAATAAGGAATTGGGGCCTTATTGGGAAAGGAAGAAAAGTTACCATACCTCTAGTGGACTAGATGCTGTCTTGTATGAAACTAAGAGTGATTTCTTATATTTACCAAATGGAACTGCACAAGTATTAGCCTTTCGTGGAACAAGTGATGCCAAAGATATAGGAGCTGATATAACACTTGGAACAGGAAGAAATCCTCAACAAGGGATCGATGCAGAAAATATCATGCGCGAACTAGCTAAAGATAAGAGCATTACCAATCTTTATTTAACAGGACATTCTTTAGGAGGATATTTAGTACAACGGGCAATGGTTGAAGCCTATGAGTTGGCATATTCTGACAGCAGAGTCATGTCTCCTAAAGAACAGTTGGCTTATAGAAACTTTTATAATAATGTATTAAAAAAAGGAACAACATTTAATGCCCCAAAAGTAGTGACGAGTTTGGTTTCTGGTCGTGAATTTTGGCAAAAAGGTTTAGATAGCAAAAAAATAGCTAAGTCTGGTAAAATGACTCATTATATTGTTGATAATGATTCGACGATAAGAAAAGGTGTCAGCAATGATAGTGATGTTGTTATCAATGTTGGGCCAACAAGTGGAGGTCATAGTTCACGTTCTTATTTTGAAGCCGATATGATTAATAGACGATCAGAGTTTATATCTGGGAAACGAATTTCCTTAGATGAAACAGGTTATCAAGATAAAAAAATTACAACAGTTAAATCTTTAGAAAAAGTTGGAGAAACTGCTGTATATAGTAAACGCGGAGATGACATCATTAAGTCAACAACTGTTAGTATGAAAGACCCAGATACAGGTCAGATTACAAAAAATACACTTGATGAAGTGTTCAAGAAAGATGGAGCCAAGGCTAAGGTTGTCGTTACGTCAATACAGCCAAGTATTCGTTACGAGAAAGACGCTACAAGAGCCAAAGGTGAAGTAAAAATCACAGTAGCTGGTATTTCAGGCACTAGAACAGTAACCACAACCTATACAGTTAATGCTACAGATGGCAGCCTTATTCCACATGAAGGTCAACCAGTTATCAAACCTTCAACTCCTACAGTGGTCAAAGTGCCAGCTAAGGATGAGGTTGAATACCTCAAAGAAGGCTATGATATTGTTAAGAATACTACAACTTACGCAGTCAATCCAAACACAGGTGTCCTTACCCCAACAGAGAAAAAGGAAGTGTTCAAGAAAGATGGAGCCAAGGCTAAGGTTGTCGTTATGCCAATAGAGCCAAGTATTCGTTACGAGAAAGACGCCACAAGAGCCAAAGGTGAAGTAAAAATCACATCAGCTGGTACGTTAGGAACAAGTACAGTAACCACCACCTACACGGTTAATGCTACAGATGGTAGCCTCATTCCACATGAAGAACCGGCAGTAGTAGTTCCATCAAAACCGACAGTTGTCAAAGTTCCAGCTAAGGATGAGGTTGAATACCTCAAAGAAGTCGATGATGTTGCTAAGAAGACTACAACTTACGAAGTGAATGAAAGTACAGGAGACCTTATTCCAACCGTTAGGCAAGACATTGTCAGTCCAAATGGCGTCAAATCCAAAGTCGTAACCAAAATAATTCCGGTAACAACACGGTATGAAGCAGATAAAACCAAAGATGTAGGAAATACTACGGTTACTAATAATGGATCTGAAGGTAAGATAGTAACAATAACATCAACACTTGTTAATGAAACTAACGGTACAGTAACGGATGGGACACCGGTTGTTAGTAGAACAGAAATGGTACCAAAAGTCGTTAAAGTTGGTGCCAAAGACAAAGTCGTAGAAACTCCTATTGAACCAGAAGTGGAATACATTAAAGATGTTGAAAAAGACTTCGGTACACCAGATCAGCGTACTGAGGGTGAAAAAGGTAAAGCAGTTACTACAACCACTTACGATGTAGATCCAAAGGACGGTCATATCACAGAATACCTTGGTAATCCAGTCGTCACCCCGGCAGGTAAGACAATCGTTAAAGTAGGAGCAAAAACTAAGGTTGAACGCTCTAAAGATCCTGAAGGTCGTGAAGTTATCAACACTACAACTTATGAAGTTGATCCAAAAACGGGTAAGGTAACTCCTATAACAGTTCGAACTGATGGGAAATCGAAAGAAGCAAAAGTAGAGTTAGAACAAGATCCTAAGACAGGTGATGATACAGCAACACCGAAGAAACAAGATGGCTCAATATACGCACCAGGAACTAAGGTAGAAGTCCCAGACGCAGATGGTAAAGGTAAAGTACCGAACAGTGATCTACCAGACGTAGAAAAACTAGGTACAGGTACGACTACTAATCCAGGTAAACCAGCTGTGGAAGTTCCTAATGCAACAACTCCACCTAAAGTAACAATTTTTGAAAATGGTGTATTACCGGATTCAATTGAATTGCCAGAGCTACTGATTGAGGTTCGATGGATTGATGAAGATGGAAATGTATTGAAACCATCCCTTAAGACAGGCAATGAAAAGGATGCGGAACATGGATCAATTTCAGGATATGAATTTGTACGAACTGTGATTGATGAAAATGAACCAGTAATGACTTACATTTTCAGAAAAGCAAGTGGAAGTACAAATCCAAATACAATTCCAGTAACTCCACCTAAAGTAACAATTTTTGAAAATGGTGTATTACCAGATTCAATTGAGTTGTCAGAGCTAATGATTGAGGTTCGATGGATTGATGAAGATGGAAATGTATTGAAACCATCCGTTAAGACAGGCAATGAGAAGGATGCGGAACATGGATTAATTCCTGGATATGAATTTGTACGGACTGTGATAGCTGAAAATGAACCAGTAATTACCCACATTTTCAGAAAAGTAAGTTCAAACATAAATACAATTCCAGTTACACCTGATACTAATGGAAATACTGGTCCCGATACATCTGCGCTAACAACTCCAATTCCAGTTGCGCCAGTCACACCTGATGCTAATGGAGATTCTGGTTACGATACAGCTACACCAACAACTCCAATTCCAGATGAAGTTGCTCCGAATGCAAATCATGAAGATACTCCAGATGCTATTGATAATGGAGTTAAATCAAGTAATTCTCAAACTGTATTACCAAATACAGGAACAGAATCGAATGAGACTCTTGCATCTTTAGGACTTCTTGGCATGTTAAGTGGTCTCGGACTTGCTCTTGGAAAGAAAAAAGAAGACTAAAAATTTAGTCAAAATATGAATGATTCATTGTTAAGTGGACAATGAAATATTAAACAACGGCCTTGTTCCTCATTTCAAGAGGTGCAAGGCTGTTGTTGTATTCTCGAAAAAATCTAGATTTGAGAGAGGTGAACCTCTCTTTTTTATTCAAAACAGCATAACATATTGACATTTTATGGATAATTAAAAATTTCCAACTTTTATTGACGGAAGAAGTTTGTTTTTTGTTGTGTAAATATATTAAAAATGGTATAATCGAGCTGTGATAGCTGTGATAGCTGTGATAGCTGTGATAGCTGTGATAGCTGTGATGTTATTTGCTAATAGCGGTCATCATAGTAATTTTTATAGCTTAACTCTTTTTTAGGAGTTGAAGTTATAAAGGTTGCTTTTTCTATATTATGTTGCCTTTAGGAGGACAAATGGAACACAAATCGAATTCATATAAAGTAAATCGACAGCAACGTGAAAAAGTTTTGCGCTTTTCTATTCGTAAATACAGTTTCGGTGCCGCTTCAGTTGCTGTTGCAGCGCTGATGTTTTTGGGTGCGCGCGTTGCTAGTGCTGATAGTGTAGTTGAAAACACTCCAAAATCTACTGCGGGTGTAGTAAGTCCTAAAGATGAGGCCAAGTCGCCTCAAGGTCTTGCGGAACCTACTGGAAACAAAGTAGATGAAGTAAATAAATCTTTGGGAAATCAAGCGCCTACAGTTGATAAAACTAAGTTGAGAAAAGTAGTTGAACAATTAAATTCTCTTCTTTCAACTAAATTAAACCTTGACGAGTCAGTAGTATCGTCTGTTAAAGACAGACTGCAAAAAGGGAAAGAAGCCCTAGAAAGTTCTGAGCTAGCTCAAAAGGATATTGACGAGCTTGTAGAACTCTTGTCTAAAGATGTGACAGTCGTATCAGCTACTACAGAATCAACTGAGGTTCAAGTAGATAAACAAGTAGATAAAACTGAGAAGCCGGCTGACAACCTAGCGAACGCATCTTCTCCAGAGGTACGAGCAAGCGAAGAGAACCAAAATGTATCAGCTAAAAAAGATTCTTTGAAAGTATCTGTTGATCAATTACAGGCAGCTGTTTTGGAATTGCCTAAGCACGAGACAAGCAAAGAAGTTATTGAAAACGCCAATGAACTATTAGGAGTGGCTCAAGGAGTCCTTGAAAATACAACAGTTTCTCTGAACGAAGTTGAAGAAATGACAAAACGTGTGAAGAGAATGTTTAACTCTGTTAAAATTGCTACTATGCGTTTGACTTCAGGTTCTCATGATCCACGTAATGGTCAAAATATGGGTCAAGGTTCTGATCTAAGATCCGCACCAATTGATAAGACGACTAAACAAGGGAGTCTTGGAATTGTTGTAGCGGACTCTGGATTTATCACAGGATATGCAACACCATCTTCAACAATTGAGATTAAGAGAAATGGCCAAAAGATACTTACGTCTAAACTAGATGATACTGGAGCTTTTAAATTAAACGCACCAGGTATTAAAGTGGGAGATAAAGTTGAATTAGTAGTCAATGGTCAAAGTGTTTATAATACTACAGTAAGTCAAGTAGACACAGTGTCATTTAACGATAGTTTAGCTGGTATTGCTCAAGTCGATGGATATACTGCAACAGAAGCTGATGTTGAAATATCTATTGGTGGAAGAAAATACACAACAAAATCACAATCAAATGGTTACTTTACAGTTAATGTTGATAAGAACTTAATGGTAAAAGATGCTACTATTACTGCAGTAGTTAAAAAGAATGGAAAAGTAGTAGGCTCTGGAACAAGTAACGTTCGTGAAACAAGAGTAACTGACTTCGGGGTTGGTTGGAATAAAAACCCAATGATTAACTATTCAGAGCGTGACGTATATTCACCAGATACGAAACAATATGCTTTCGTAAGTAGGGGGACTGCTGATAAAGCGTATGACAATATTCGTGTGTATCGTGAAGAGCGTATTGAAAAAGATGGAAATAAATATTATTACTGGATGTTAGATTCAGGTCCAGCGGCAAATGCTCAGGCAGGATTGTCTAAGAAAATTTCACTTACGATTCCTCGTACTGTAGGAGATCCGTATGACTTTACTTATACAAAATATCAAGATGGTACTCAGACATCTCATAAGGAATATGCCAATGCAACAGCTTGGGAACATGAAAACTCTAATTATCGTGCGTATGTTAAAAATGGAGAGCGTCGTTCAGGAGCTTCTTATACGGAGAATTTAGGTTCTTGGATGGATTATGCTCATCCAGATAATAACTGGTGGAGAAATATTTATCGTGATTCTAGACAAGATGGTACCAATCGTAATCCAGATGCTGCTTCTCGTGTAAAAGATATGTACGGTATTACAAAAGGCGGTCTTATTTACAACCTTGGTAGAGGTGTTATTGAAGACAAAATGAACGTAGTAAAAGGTCAACGTACGATTATCACTTTCAAAACAAAAATTCTTGAAGGTAATGAGCTAGATCAAAGTATTATGTCAGATTGGAATAATAAAGATAAAAGTAATCCGATGCTTGCTGAGATTAAAAAACGTTTAGCAAATGATCCATACCTAGCATATGGTGGATATACAGACCTTGGTTGGCCTCGATATCAAGAAGGAAAAAATGCCATTATCGGTACCTTACCACTCAAACCTGAAGAAGTCGCTAAATATAACATAAAACCAAAAGCTAAGGAACAAAGTACTAAAGTAGGAGTTATTCCAGACGCTTACAATAGTATTGCGAATCCAAAAGAATTACCTGCGGGTACAACTTATCGTTGGTTTAAAGATCCGGATGTATCAAAACCTACAGCACCAAATCAACCTGTGTACGGTAAAGTAGAGGTTATTATTCCAGAACGTGGAACATTTATTGTAGATGCTCCCGTGCATGTTGTAGATGACAAAGCTCAGACACCAGTAGCCACAGCTAAGGATAATGGGGATGTAACTGCAAAACCACAAGATGCAAAAAAAGTAGATAAAATCAAAGTAAGCTTTACAGGTGAAGATAACAAACCTAAAACAGCTGAAGGAACTAAAGGAGCAAACGGCAAATGGACTGTGAATAATACAGATGTTCGAATTGATCCAAATACAGGGGAAATCACAATCCCAGCTAATAAAGTAAAAGACTTAACAGAAGTTACTGCAGTTACGAAGAATGGAAATGGTGCTGATTCAGATCCAGCTAAAGCAACTGCAAAAGATGTTCAAAAGCCACAAGCTACATTAAACGGTGTTACTTTAACAGAAACAGCAAATACACCAATTTTCACAGTGTATCGTGGTGCTGAATTTAACCCTGAACTTAAGGTATGGGATAACTCAGGAACAATCTCAAAAGTAACAGTAGGAAATCTTCCAGGTGGAGTAAGACCTTCTAGTTTTGCAGCTCAAACAGGTAAAGATGGAAGTTCAGAAGATAAGAAATATACAACTCGTTTATCTTCGGGAAGTGTGGTAGATACTCAAACATTAGGAGAACATATCGGAACCCTTCATGTAGAGGGAAGTAGTCCAGCAGATAGTCGTGACTTGAAATTCAAGTACCGTGTTGTGGATATTACAACTAAGAACCTTGAAGATGGTATCGCAAAAGTTCCTGTAGGCTCAACATTAAATGTACAAAACAGCCGTACAAATGTTGATGCTCACAACTACCTTAAAGTAGTAGATAGTAATGATCAAAGAGATCGTGGAAACAGTTATTTACCTCAAGGTATGGTATGGACATGGAAATCTGGAGATAAGTTAGATGAAGGTACTACATTAGACAATTCAGGTAAATATACAAGAAATGCGGTAGCAAAATTCCCAACTGCTTATACAGATACAAATAGTACAACTAGACCAATATTTGCCCCAGCTGAAATTAAACGTCAAGTAGTTCTTGCGGTAACACCGACAGCACCTAGCGTAGTGGCTAACAAAGATGGTAGCGTGGAAATTACACCACCAAAACGTCCAAATAGCAACACCCCACAAGATATAGATACGATTACATTGACTTATACTCCAACAGGAAAAACAGCTCCTGAAACTGTAAAAGTTACAAAAACAGGAAATAACTGGACTGTAAATGGCAAAACAACGGATAAAGTATCTGTGACACCTCAAGGCGTTGTGAAAATCGCTGACCTTGAAGTAGCGGATGGAAAAGAAGTAACTGCAAAAGTGTCTAAGACAATTGATAACAATGTGGTTCTTGAGAGTCCAGTAGCTAAACAAAATGCAAAAGATGCTCAAAAACCAACATTAACGATTACACCGTCAAGTCAAACAGTCGTTGAAGGTGAAAAAGTAGAATTTATAGTAACAGCAAAAGATAATACTTCTGTTACATTGAATGCTAAAGATTTCTTAGATAAATACTTTGGTCGAATGAATGCAGGTAAAGCAACTTCAACACCAGTAAAAACAACTGAAACAGAAAAAGTTGTTCGTATTTCAATTACAACTTCAGCAGAAGATATCGGTAAACAAAATACGATTACATTTAACGCTGCAGATAATGATGGAAATAATGCAGATCCAGTAAACTTCAACTTTACGGTGACAGCACGTGATACAGTTGGTCCAACGATCACAGCAAATGGAGCAACGGTAACGAAAAATGAACCAATTACTCCAATTTCAGTAACAGCTGTGGATAATCCAGGCGGAGTAGGGTTACGTGATAAGAATCCAATAGAAGTAACAGGATTACCAACAGGATTAACGTATGCGAATAATCGAATCACAGGAACGCCAACAGCAGGAAAAGGAGATTACCCTGTAACGATTACAGCGCATGATAAGAACGGTAACTCAACTACAACGAACATTACGATTAAAGTTCAAGAACAAGCGGATGCTCATAATCCAAGAGGAGAAAGATTAACAGTTGATCAAAATCACGTTATCGAAGATTCAGAAGTTATCGCTAAGGTGAAAGATTACGCACCAGCAACGCAACTAATAGTTAAGAGTAAACCAACAACAGCAGTTGTAGGAAACCCAGAAGATGCAGTAGTAACAGTAACGTATCCAGATGGTTCAAGTGAAGATGTAAATGTACCGGTAACAGTACGTGACGCTTCAGTACCAGATACAGAAGGTCCAACTATTACAGCCAATGGAGCAACAGTAACGAAAAATGAACCAATTAAGCCAATTTTAGTAACAGCTGAGGATAACCCAGGTGGAGTTGGTTTACGTGATGATAATCCAATCGTAGTAGAAGGATTACCAAATGGATTAACTTTCAAAGATGAAAAAATCACAGGAACACCAACAGCTCCAGCAGGCGATTACCCTGTAACAATTAAAGCGTTTGATAAAAAAGGTAATTCGACTACAACAACAATAACTATTAAAGTTCAAGAACAAAAAGATAAGCATAATCCAACAGCTGAAGGCTTAACAGTAAACCAAGGTCAGCCAATTACAGATGATGCAGTAAAAGCAAAAGTAAAAAATTATGGACCCGGAACATTAACGGTTCAAAGTAAACCGAATTCAACGGCAACAGCTGGCAACGCAGGAAATGCGGTAATAACAGTAACGTATCCAGATGGATCAAGTGAAGAAGTAACTGTACCAGTCACTGTAAAAGATGTAACAGGACCAACAATTACAGCTGAAGGTGCAACGGTAACGAAAAACGAACCAATCACCCCAATTCCAGTAACAGTTGCGGATAATGAAGGTGGACGTGGGTTACGTGAAGAAAATCCAGTAGAAGTAACAGATTTACCAGAAGGATTAACTTATGCAAATGGACAAATTACAGGAACACCAACAGCACCTAAAGGTGACTATACTGTAACCATCAAAGCGCATGATAAGGACGGCAATGTAACGACACAAACGATTACAATTAAAGTTCAAGAACAAGCGGATAAATACAATCCTAAGTATGATGATGGAAATGGAATTCCAGGAGCTAAGGTTGAAGTACCAGTAACAGAAGAAACTGGTAAGACAATTCCAGAAGGAACGAAGTTCGAAAGCTTAACACCAGGAATCACGGTTGACGATAAAGGTAAAGTTACTGTAATAATTCCAGAAGACAAGGAACCAGGAGATGAAATCCCAGGTACGATTAAAGTAACGTATCCAGATGGATCAAAAGAAGAGGTACCAGTTAAAGTAACGGTAACAACTCCAGACAAAGACATCTACACACCAGAGTACGACAAAGAAAATGGCAAACCAGGAACTAAGGTAGAAATACCATTAAAAGAAGAAGCTGGTAAGACAATTCCAGAAGGAACTAAGTTCGAAAGTAATACGCCAGGAATCACAGTCGACAAAGATGGAAAAGTAACAGTAACTATTCCAGAAGGAGCGAAACCAGGTGATAAGATTACAGGAGAAATCACAGTAACTTATCCAGACGGTTCAACAGATACTGTACCAGTAGAAGTAACAGTCACAAACCAAGACAAAGACATCTACACACCAGAGTACGACAAAGAAAATGGCAAACCAGGTGGCACTGTTGAATTACCATTGAAAGAAAAAGCTGGTAAGAAAATTCCATCAGGAACTAAGTTCGAAAGTAATACGCCAGGAATCACAGTCGACAAAGATGGAAAAGTAACGGTAACTATTCCAGAAGGAGCGAAACCAGGTGATAAGATTACAGGAGAAATCACAGTAACTTATCCAGATGGCTCAAAAGATATCGTTCCAGTAGAAGTAACAGTTACAAACCAAGACAAAGACATCTACACACCAGAGTACGACAAAGAAAATGGCAAACCAGGAACTAAGGTAGAAATACCATTAAAAGAAGAAGCTGGTAAGACAATTCCAGAAGGAACTAAGTTCGAAAGTAATACGCCAGGAATCACAGTCGACAAAGATGGTAAAGTAACAGTAACCATTCCAGAAGGAGCGAAACCAGGTGATAAGATTACAGGAGAAATCACGGTAACTTATCCAGACGGTTCAACAGATACTGTACCAGTAGAAGTAACAGTCACAAACCAAGACAAAGACATCTACACACCAGAGTACGACAAAGAAAATGGCAAACCAGGTGGCACTGTTGAATTACCATTGAAAGAAAAAGATGGTAAGAAAATTCCATCAGGAACTAAGTTCGAAAGTAATACCCCAGGAATTACAGTCGACAAAGATGGTAAAGTAACGGTAACTATTCCAGAAGGAGCGAAACCAGGTGATAAGATTACAGGCGAAATCACGGTAACTTATCCAGACGGTTCAACAGATACTGTACCAGTAGAAGTAACAGTCACAAACCAAGACAAAGACATCTACACACCAGAGTACGACAAAGAAAATGGCAAACCAGGTGGCACTGTTGAATTACCATTGAAAGAAAAAGATGGTAAGAAAATTCCATCAGGAACTAAGTTCCAAAGTAATACGCCAGGAATTACAGTCGACAAAGATGGAAAAGTAACGGTAACTATTCCAGAAGGAGCGAAACCAGGTGATAAGATTACCGGTAAGGTCATTGTACGTTATCCAGATGGCTCAACGGAAGAAATCCCAGTCACTGTAACGGTTACTCCGAATGCAGATCAGGTAGATACTAAGACTACTATGAATAATGGAGCTGAATCAAATGATTCTCAAAATGTATTGCCAAATACAGGAACAGAATCAAATGCGACTCTTGCCTCTCTAGGACTTCTTGGACTATTGAGTGGATTTGGACTTGTAGCTCGCAAGAAAAAAGAAGACTAAAAATTTAGTCAAATGAACATTCATTCTTTTGTATTGTAAAGATAAACTAGATTAATTCTGGGAACCGTGTTAGTCATAAAATACAAAGAATGTTTAGATAAAGAAAGCGGACAATGCTAGGATTTTGTTGAAGGGAATTCTAAGTATTGTTCGCTTTTGTGGTATAATAATTACTATGCAGAAAAAACCAACGTCAGCCTATGTGCACATCCCATTTTGTACCCAGATTTGTTATTATTGTGACTTTTCAAAAGTTTTTATCAAGAATCAGCCAGTAGATAGTTATTTGGAACATCTGTTAGAAGAGTTTCAATCTTATGATATTCAAAAGTTGAGAACCCTCTATATCGGTGGTGGCACACCGACAGCTTTGTCAGCTTCTCAACTGGAGGTGTTATTGAAGGGCTTGACTAAAAATTTGGACTTGTCTGCCTTGGAAGAGTTGACCATTGAAGCCAATCCCGGCGACTTGGATGCGGATAAGATTGCGGTTTTGAAGAACTCGGCTGTCAATCGTGTTTCACTAGGTGTGCAGACCTTTGATGACAAGATGCTGAAAAAGATTGGGCGCAGTCATTTGGAGAAGGATATTTATGAAAATATCGACCGCCTGAAACTGGCTGGTTTTGATAATATCTCTATCGATTTGATTTATGCGCTGCCTGGTCAGACCATGGAGCAGGTCAAGGACAATGTGGCTAAGGCTATTGGGCTGGATATTCCTCATATGAGTTTGTATAGTTTGATTTTAGAAAATCATACGGTCTTTATGAACCGTATGCGACGAGGAAAATTGCCTCTACCTAAGGAGGAATTGGAGGCTGAGATGTTTGAGTACATCATCGCGGAGCTGGAGAAATCTGGTTTTGAGCATTATGAGATTTCCAATTTCTCCAAGCCTGGTTTTGAAAGTCGCCACAATCTCATGTACTGGGACAATGCTGAGTACTATGGCATCGGTGCTGGGGCATCTGGTTATGTCAATGGCGTGCGCTATAAAAATCATGGTCCCATTCGTCATTATCTCAGTGCAGTTAAAGAAGGCAATGCACGTATCACAGAAGAACACCTGAGTCAAAAAGAGCAAATGGAAGAAGAAATGTTCCTGGGCCTTCGCAAGAAATCAGGGGTCTCCATGGCGCGATTTGAAAAAAAATTTGGACGGTCTTTTGATGGACTTTATGGAGAAATTGTCAGAGACTTGGTTCAACAAGGTCTCATGCAAATAGAGGGAGACCGAGTTCGCATGACAAAAAGAGGTCTCTTTTTGGGAGACACTGTAGCAGAACGATTTATTTTGGAGTAGAATGATGGGCTTAACTTATCAAATGAAAATGAAAATTCCTTTTGATATGGCTGATATGAACGGTCATATCAAGCTTCCAGATGTGATTTTGCTGTCTCTGCAAGTTTCAGGGATGCAGTCGATTGAACTGGGAGTTAGTGATAAGGCCATTTTGGAAGACTATAATCTGGTCTGGATTATCACAGACTATGATATTGAGGTGGTTCGTTTGCCTCGTTTTGCGGAAGAAATCACCATCGAAACGGAAGCTTTAAGCTACAATCGACTCTTTTGCTACCGTCGCTTTACCATTTATGATGAAGCAGGTCAAGAAATCATTCGCATGTTGGCGACCTTTGTTCTCATGGATCGAGACAGTCGAAAAGTCCATGCTGTCGAACCTGAGATTGTGGCTCCTTACCAGTCTGATTTTGATAAAAAGCTTATCCGCGGTCCAAAGTATGCAAATCTAGAAGAGCCAATCAGCAAGGATTACCATGTTCGGTTTTACGACTTGGATATGAATGGCCATGTCAATAACAGTAAATATCTGGACTGGATTTTTGAGGTCATGGGAGCGGACTTTTTGACCCAATATATTCCCAAGAAAATCAACCTCAAGTATGTCAAGGAAGTTCGACCAGGTGGGGTGATTACATCGGCTGTTGAATGGTCTGGACTGGAAAGCAAGCATGAGATTACAAGCGACGGTGCTACCAATGCCCAAGCTATCATCACTTGGCAAGAAATAAAAAAGAATTAGGGAGAAATAGATGAAATATAAAGGCTATTTAATTGATTTAGACGGAACCATTTATAAGGGCAAAGACCGAATCTCAGCGGGGGAGGCTTTTGTCCATGAATTGCAAAAGCGGGACATTCCCTATCTCTTTGTGACCAATAATACAACCCGTACTCCGGAGAGCGTTCAAGAAATGTTGGCTCAGAATTTTAATATCGATACGCCCCTATCGACCGTCTACACAGCGACTTTGGCAACTATCGATTATATGAATGACTTGGGGCTTGAAAAGACGGCATATGTTATTGGAGAAGCAGGTCTCAAGGAAGCCATCAAGGCGGCTGGTTATGTCGAAGATAAGGGAAATCCTGCCTATGTGGTAGTAGGCCTGGACTGGCAAGTTGATTATGAAAAATTTGCGACAGCAACTCTTGCCATTCAAAAGGGTGCTCACTTTATCGGAACCAACCCTGACCTCAACATCCCGACAGAGCGCGGTCTTTTGCCAGGTGCTGGTTCACTGATTACCCTGCTTGAAGTAGCAACACGAGTGAAGCCTGTTTATATAGGGAAGCCAAATGCCATCATTATGGACAAGGCAGTTGAGCACTTAGGTTTGGAACGTGAAGAATTAATCATGGTCGGAGATAACTACCTAACTGATATCCGGGCAGGGATTGACAATGGCATTCCAACGCTCTTGGTGACGACAGGTTTTACCAAGGCAGAAGAAGTAGCAGACCTGCCAATCGCACCAACTCATGTGGTTTCTAGTCTTGCGGAGTGGAATTTTGATGAAAACTAAACTGACCTTTTGGAGCTCTATGCTCTTTCTCCTCTCCCTCTCAATCCTTTTGACCATTTATTTGGCTTGGATTTTTTATCCTCTGGAAATTCAGTGGCTTAACTTAACAGATAGGGTCTATTTAAAACCAGAAACTATTCAGTACAACTTTCATATCTTGATGAATTACCTGACCAATCCTTTTAGTCAGGACTTGCAGATGCCTGATTTTCGTTCGTCAGCATCTGGGCTACATCACTTTGCGGTGGTGAAGAATCTCTTTCACTTGGTGCAGCTAGTTGCTCTAGTGACACTGCCAAGTTTCTATTTCTTTGTCAAAGGGATTGTGAAAAAGGGCTTCTTGTCTCTATTTAGTAAAGGGCTTTTGGCTTTAGTGGTTTTGCCTTTGCTGATTGGGCTTGGGGGAGTATTGATTGGTTTTGACCAGTTCTTTACCCTTTTCCATCAAATTCTCTTTGTGGGAGATGATACCTGGCTTTTTGACCCAGCCAAGGATCCAGTGATTCTGATTTTACCAGAGACCTTCTTCCTACATGCCTTCCTCCTCTTTTTCGCCCTCTATGAGAGCTTCTTTGGTTTTCTGTACCTGAAAAGTCGTAGGAAGTGAAATGAAAGATGTTTTTAATTTGTATATATAAAATTGTATATCATTTAAAACCATCGTTAAGAGTGAATTAACTAAATCAGAAATGTATTAATCGTTCGCAAACAGTCTATTTTTATTGAAAAATAGGCTTTTTTTCTAAAAATCTCTAGTCAAGCGCTTTATTTTTGTGTATAATAGAAATAGCAAAGTATAGATAAGAAGAGAAAAGCATGATTACACTATTTCTATCACCGAGCTGTACTTCATGTCGTAAGGCAAAGGCCTGGTTAGAAAAACATAAGGTGCCCTTTGAGGAACACAATATTATGACCAATCCTTTAACAAGAAAAGAATTACAACACATCCTTTCCTTGACCGAAAATGGTACTGATGACATCATTTCAACTCGTTCAAAAATTTTTCAAAAATTGAATATTGATGTAGAGAGTATCTCGGTATCGGAATTGCTTCATTTAATTGAGCAGTATCCTAGTCTTTTGCGTCGTCCCATTATTATCGATGCCAAACGCATGCAGATTGGTTTTAATGAAGATGAGATTCGTGCTTTTCTCCCTCGTAGTTACCGTAAACAAGAACTAAAAGAAGCAAGAATGAGAGCTGGTGTTAGTTAATGAACAAACAGTATAGTTACCCACTAGATTTGTCGTGGAGCACTGAAGAACTTGCTTCAGTGCTTTCTTTTTTTAATGATGTTGAAGCTGCCTATGAAGGCAAGGTAGAGGCTCAAAAGTTACTGGACTCCTATAAGGGATTCAAAGCGGTTGTGCCAAGTAAGAGCGAAGAGAAACGTTTGGGACGAGAGTTTGAAACAGTGAGTGGTTATTCGCTTTACCGAGCAGTTCAGGCGGCTAAGGAAAAAGGGGAAGGAAAGATTTCTCTTGGAAAGTAAATTTGAGTTTGCTAAAGAGCTAATTAAGAAAGCAGGCCAGTATATCCTTGACCACATGCAGGAAGACTTGTGTGTTGAGACTAAGACCTCTCCAACAGATTTGGTGACCAGACTGGACAAAGAAGTTCAGGAGCTATTGGTTGGTGAGATTTTGTCTCGTTATCCTGAGGATAAGATTTGTGCTGAAGAAGGTTGTCTGCGAGCTTCGGCTCAAGAAGGCAAGGTTTGGGTTATTGATCCCATTGATGGGACCAATAATTTTGTAGCCCAGCAGGAAGATTTTGCTGTTATGGTGGCTTATTTTGAAAATGGTCAGGGACAGTTTGGCCTGATTTATGATGTGGTCAAAGGAGATTGTTATCACGGTGGTGGGGAATTTCCAGTTTGTCTAAATGATAAACCCCTAGCTCCCTTTAAAGCAAAACCACTTGGAGATTTTCTCATTGCAGGGAATAGTGGTATGCTGGAAACCAATGAATGGGGCTTGGCTGATTTGAGTCGAGCTGTTCTTGGTGTTCGTGTCTATGGGAGTGCGGCCATTAGTTTTGCCAAGATTTTATCAGGGCGTTTGTTGACCTATATCACTTATCTGCAACCATGGGATTATGCTGCGGCTAGTATTTTAGGGGAAAGTCTGGGCTATCGAGTTGTGACCCTATCTGGTCAAGTGCTTGATTTTAAAAGCAGACAGCCGGTCATGATGCTACCTCTTGAGATGCAGGAGGAAATCCAGTCCTATATTTACGAAAGGAAAAAAACTTAAATGCAATTTCCAGAAGGATTTGTTGAAAAATATAAAGAGATACTAGGAGACGAGGCAAGAGATTTTCTTGCCTCTTTTGAGGAGGAAGCGGTTTCGGCCTTTCGGGTCAATCCTTTAAAAGAAGCGCTGGTTTCCTTTCCTGATGCCATCCCTCAAACCCCTTGGGGTCACTATGGAAAGGTTTCAGGAAAGTCTCCTGAGCATGCTACTGGCTTGGTTTATTCGCAAGAACCCGCTGCCCAGATGGTAGCGCAGGTAGCCCAGCCCAGTCCTGGTATGAAAGTCTTGGATTTGGCTGCTGCACCGGGTGGAAAATCAACTCAGCTGGCAGCCTATCTAGCAGGGGAGGGTCTCCTTGTTTCCAATGAAATTTCAAGCAAACGGGCTAAGATTTTAGTAGAAAATATGGAGCGATTTGGAGCGACAAATGTTGTGGTGACCAATGAATCTGCTGACCGTTTGGCCAAGGTCTTTAAAGGCTATTTTGACCTCATTGTCCTTGATGCACCTTGCTCAGGAGAAGGAATGTTCCGTAAGCAACCAGATGCTATGGACTATTGGAGCTTAGATTATCCGAGTCAATGTGCTAGCTTGCAAAGAGAAATTCTAGTAGATGCAGTAACCATGCTAGCTGAAGGTGGTCGCTTGGTTTATTCAACCTGTACCTGGGCCCCCGAGGAAAACGAAGAGATTGTCAATTGGCTACTGGAGGAGTATGATTTTTATTTGTTGCCAGTAGAGCATATCAATGGAATGGTAGCTGGTATTGACCTGCCAGAAACGGCTCGTATGTACCCTCATCATTTTAAGGGAGAGGGTCAGTTTGTCGCCCATCTACAGTTTAAGGGTGAAAATCCCGCCCCTAAATTTAAGGCAAGTAAGAGCAATCTCAGCCGAGAACAAGTTACTTTGTGGCAGGAATTTGCCCAAAAACATTTGAAAATCAATCTAAGGGGTATCTTGCAGACTTTTGGGGACCAACTCTATCTCCTGCCAGAACTTTTGCCAGATTTAGGGAAGCTCAAGATTGCTCGGAATGGCCTGCATCTGGGAACTTTTAAGAAGAAACGCTTTGAGCCTAGTTTTGCTCTTGGTCTAGCCTTGAAACCGAGTCAGGTCAAGCAGTCGGTTGAAATTGACCAAGAAGCGTTTGTAAAGTATGCCGCTGGAGAAACCGTTCAGCTGGCGGAAAGTCTGCCAAATGGTTGGTACCAAGTTTTGGTTCAAGGCAATGGCTTGGGCTTTGCTAAGGTGACTGGAAATGTTTTGAAAAATTATTTTCCAAAAGGCCTCAGATTCAAGTGAAAATGCTAGTCAAAGTAGCTTGTCTATGTTATAGTGGAAGTATGGATTTTTTTCAAATTGTCTTTCATTTTAAGTCAAAATTGGTGGAAAAGGTAACTGAGCAAATTTCAAGTAAAACCAAGCTCAGAACTTCAGTAGACTCCTGATTTAAAAAAAGAAAAACATAAATAAATAGTTGAAAAAATTCACAGCATTCACCATTATTTTCAAGGAGAAAAACAGTGAAAAAAAGGAAAAAACTCGCTCTATCCCTTGCGGCTCTTTTGCTGGCAGGTTCTTTGGCGGGATGTGCTAGCTGGATTGATCGTGGGGAATCCATGACAGCTGTTGGTTCAACGGCTCTTCAGCCTTTGGTCGAGGCAGCAGCAGATGAATTTGGCTCTATGCACGTTGGAAAAACAGTCAACGTCCAAGGTGGAGGATCTGGTACAGGTTTGTCTCAGGTTCAATCTGGAGCCGTTGATGTAGGAAATTCAGACGTATTTGCCGAGGAAAAAGACGGTATCAACGCACCCGCTCTAGTAGACCATAAGGTTGCTGTAGCGGGCTTGGCAGTGATTGTAAACAAGGAAGTCGACGTTGAAAATCTGACAACTGAACAACTCCGTAGCATCTTCAAAGGTCAAGTAACCAACTGGAAAGAGGTCGGTGGGAAAGACCTAGCCATTTCCATTATCAACCGCGCGGCAAGTTCTGGTTCGCGTGCAACCTTTGATAGTGTTATCATGGATGGTCAATCTGCCGTGCAGAGTCAAGAACAGGATTCAAATGGGATGGTCAAAAACATTGTTTCCCAGACACCAGGAGCTATTTCTTACCTAGCCTTTGCCTATGTGGATGACTCGGTGAAACGCATGAAGTTGAATGGCTTTGAGCCGATTGCAGAAAATGTTACGACCAATAACTGGCCTTTGTGGTCTTATGAGCACATGTACACCTTAGGTCAACCAAATGAATTGGTGGCAGAATTCCTCAACTTTGTCCTCTCTGATGAAGCGCAAAGTGGAATCGTTAAGGGAATGGGCTATATTTCTGTCAAGGAAATGAAGGTTGAAAAAGATGCTGTAGGAACGGTGACAGCACTAGAAGGGAGTCACTAATGAATCAAGAAGAATTAGCTAAAAAATTACTTTCTCCCTCAAAGAACTCTCGTCTAGAGAAATTAGGAAAAGGCTTGACCTTTGCCTGTCTGTCTTTGATTGTTATCATCGTGGCTATGATTTTGATTTTCGTAGCCCAAAAAGGTTTGTCTACCTTCTTTGTAAATGGGGTTAATATCTTTGATTTCCTCTTTGGCCAAACTTGGAATCCTTCAGGTAAACAATTTGGTGCCCTTCCTATGATTTTGGGTTCCTTTATTGTCACAATCCTATCAGCACTTATCGCAACTCCTTTTGCCATTGGTGCGGCAGTCTTTATGACGGAGGTCTCACCAAAAGGTGCTAGAATCTTGCAACCAGCCATTGAATTGCTGGTCGGGATTCCTTCAGTTGTGTATGGATTTATTGGTTTGCAGGTCGTAGTTCCTTTTGTCCGTAGTATCTTTGGTGGAACTGGTTTTGGGATTCTGTCAGGGATTTTTGTTCTCTTTGTCATGATTTTACCGACGGTAACCTTTATGACAACCGATAGCTTGCGTGCGGTGCCTCGTCATTATCGTGAAGCTAGTTTGGCTATGGGGGCCACTCGCTGGCAAACCATCTGGCGCGTGACCTTGAAGGCAGCGCGTTCAGGGATTTTTACAGCAGTGGTCTTTGGGATGGCGCGTGCCTTTGGTGAAGCTCTAGCCATTCAGATGGTGGTCGGAAACTCAGCCGTAGTCCCAACTTCACTAACAACACCTGCTGCGACCTTGACCTCTGTTTTGACCATGGGTATCGGAAATACTGTTATGGGAACCGTTGACAATAACGTTCTCTGGTCACTGGCCTTAGTCTTGCTTTTGATGAGTTTGGCCTTCAACAGTGTGATTAAATTGATTACGAAAGAAAGAGGAAAGAAAAACTATGCACGCTAAGAAATTAGATAAAATTGCAACAGCTGTCCTCTACTCGATTGCAGGAATTATCGTTGCCATCTTGGCATCCTTGATTCTTTATATCTTGGTTCGTGGTTTGCCCCACATCTCTTGGTCTTTCTTGACTGGCAAATCATCTTCTTACCAAGCAGGCGGAGGGATTGGAATTCAGCTCTATAATTCCTTCTTCCTTTTGGTTATTACCTTGATTATCTCTGTTCCCTTGTCTATGGGGGCTGGGATTTTCCTAGCTGAATATGCTAAAAAAGGTCCTGTGACCAATTTTGTCAGAACCTGTATTGAAATCTTGTCTTCACTGCCATCAGTGGTTGTGGGTCTCTTTGGTTACTTGATCTTTGTAGTTCAGTTTGAGTATGGATTTTCAATTATTTCAGGTGCCTTGGCCTTGACAGTCTTTAACTTGCCTCAGATGACTCGAAATGTTGAGGACAGCTTGAAACACGTTCACCATACGCAACGTGAGGCTGGTTTGGCCCTTGGGATTTCTCGTTGGGAGACAGTGGTCCATGTGGTCATTCCAGAAGCTCTTCCAGGTATTGTGACTGGGGTCGTCTTAGCTTCTGGTCGTATTTTTGGTGAGGCGGCTGCTTTGATCTATACTGCAGGACAATCCGCTCCAGCTCTTGACTGGTCTAACTGGAATATTCTCAGTGTAACTAGCCCAATCTCTATCTTCCGTCAAGCAGAAACCTTGGCTGTCCACATCTGGAAAGTCAATAGTGAAGGAACCATTCCTGATGGCACAATCGTATCAGCAGGTTCTGCAGCTGTGCTCCTCATCTTTATCCTCATTTTTAACTTTGGAGCCCGCAAACTCGGAAGCTACCTACATAAGAAATTAACCGCTGCCTAAAGGAGAAGCCATGTCAAAATATAATTGGGATGAAAAGCATATCATCACCTTTCCTGAAGAGAAAGTGGCCCTCTCTACTAAGGATTTACATGTTTACTACGGTAAAAATGAATCCATCAAGGGCATCGATATGCAATTTGAAAAAAATAAAATTACGGCCTTAATTGGCCCTTCTGGTTCAGGAAAATCAACCTACCTCCGCAGTCTCAATCGCATGAATGATACCATTGATATTGCTAAGGTAACAGGTCAAATTCTCTATCAAGGGATTGATGTCAACCGCCCAGAAATCAATGTTTATGAGATGCGTAAGCATATTGGAATGGTCTTCCAACGACCAAATCCCTTTGCCAAGTCTATCTACCGTAACATCACTTTTGCCCATGAACGTGCAGGAGTTAAGGACAAGCAAGTCTTGGATGAAATTGTGGAAACCTCTCTCCGTCAGGCTGCCCTTTGGGACCAGGTCAAGGACGATTTGCACAAGTCGGCCTTGACACTATCAGGTGGTCAGCAGCAACGTCTCTGTATCGCTCGTGCTATTTCTGTTAAACCAGATATCCTATTGATGGATGAACCAGCGTCTGCCTTGGATCCGATTGCGACAGCCCAACTGGAAGAAACCATGTTGGAATTGAAGAAGGACTTTACCATCATCATCGTGACCCACAGTATGCAGCAGGCTGCGCGTGCTAGTGATTACACAGGATTTTTCTACTTGGGTGACCTGATCGAATATGATAAGACCTCTAATATTTTCCAAAATGCCAAACTACAGTCAACCAATGACTACGTAACAGGACACTTTGGATAGAAAGGAAACAGTATGACAGAAGCGATTTTACAGGTGTCAGACCTGTCGGTTTACTACAATCAAAAGAAGGCCTTGAATAGTGTTTCCCTATCTTTCCAACCTAAGGAAATTACAGCCTTGATTGGTCCATCTGGATCAGGGAAATCAACCCTCCTCAAGGCAATCAACCGCATGGGAGACCTTAACCCAGAGGTGACTACAACTGGTTCAGTAGTTTATAATGGCCACAACATCTATAGTCCTCGTACAGATACAGTTGAATTGCGTAAAGAAATCGGTATGGTTTTCCAACAGCCCAACCCCTTCCCTATGTCTATCTACGAAAATGTTGTTTACGGGCTTCGTATCAATGGAGTTAAGGACAAACAGGTTCTGGACGAGGCGGTAGAAAAAGCCTTGCAACGGGCTTCTATCTGGGATGAGGTCAAGGATCGCCTGCATGATTCAGCTATCGGGCTTTCAGGTGGACAACAGCAACGTGTCTGTGTTGCTCGTGTCTTGGCAACTAGTCCTAAAATCATTCTCTTGGATGAACCGACTTCGGCCTTGGACCCTATCTCAGCTGGTAAGATTGAAGAAACCTTGTATGGTCTAAAAGATAAATACACCATGCTCTTGGTTACGCGTTCTATGCAACAAGCCTCTCGTATTTCTGACAAGACAGGATTTTTCCTAGATGGAGATTTGATTGAGTTTAACGATACCAAGAAGATGTTCCTCAACCCACAACACAAGGAAACAGAAGACTATATTTCAGGAAAATTTGGATAAGGAGATAAATGATGTTACGTTCTCAATTTGAGGAAGATTTAGAGAAATTGCACAACCAGTTCTATGCTATGGGACAAGAAGTGCTATCCCAAATCAATCGTACGGTACGTGCCTTTGTTACGCACGACCGTGATTTGGCCAAAGAAGTCATCGAAGACGATGCAGAAGTAAACGAATACGAAGTGAAATTGGAGAAGAAATCATTTGAAATGATTGCCCTTCAACAACCCGTTTCTCAAGATTTGCGTACTGTTTTGACAGTCTTGAAGGCTGTATCTGACTTGGAACGTATGGGTGACCATGCCGTTTCCATTGCCAAGGCGGCAATTCGTATGAAGGGGGAGCAACGCATCCCAGCTGTTGAAGAAGAAATCAAGAGAATGGGTCGCGATGTCAAGAACTTCGTTGAAGCAGCCCTTGAACTCTATCTCAATGGTTCAGTTGATCAGGCCTATGAAGTAGCAGCTATGGACGAAAAAATCAACCATTACTTTGATAGCATTCGTGACTTGGCTACAGAAGAAATCAAGAAAAATCCAGATGCCATCGTTACAGGACGTGATTATTTCCAAGTGATTGCCTTCTTGGAACGCATTGGAGACTATGCCAAGAATATCTGTGAATGGGTTGTTTACTTTGAAACAGGTAAGATTGTCGAACTATAAAATAGATTCATTCTGTATAAAAAGGAGCTTGAAATCAACTGATAGCTCCTTTTCTTGAATTAAAAAAATATTTTTAAGATAAAAATTCAAAAAACACTTGACAAGCAACTTGGATAGCGTTATAATTATACAAAATTAACAGAGAGGTTGTTTATTTATGAAATCAAAAAAATGGATATTTGTTTTATGTAGTTTTCTTGCAAGTTTCTTCTTAGTAGCTTGCCAGTCAGGTTCGAATGGTTCTCAGTCAGCTGTTGAAGCCATTAAGCAAAAGGGGAAATTAGTTGTGGCGACCAGTCCTGACTATGCACCTTTTGAATTTCAGTCTTTAGTTGACGGAAAAAACCAGGTAGTCGGTGCTGATATTGATATGGCCCAAGCTATCGCTGATGAACTTGGGGTGAAGTTGGAAATTTCAAGCATGAGTTTTGACAATGTCTTGACCAGTCTTCAAACTGGTAAGGCTGACCTAGCAGTTGCAGGAATTAGCGCTACTGACGAGAGAAAAGAAGTTTTTGATTTTTCAATCCCTTACTATGAAAACAAGATTAGTTTCTTGGTTCGTAAGTCTGATGTAGAAAAATACAAGGATTTAACTAGCTTAGAAAGTGCTAATATTGCAGCCCAAAAAGGGACTGTTCCAGAATCTATGGTCAAGGAACAATTGCCAAAAGCTCAATTAACTTCCCTAACCAATATGGGTGAAGCAGTTAATGAATTGCAGGCTGGAAAAGTTGATGCTGTTCACATGGATGAGCCTGTTGCCCTTAGCTATGCTGCTAAAAATGCAGACCTAGCTGTCGCAACTGTCAGCTTGAAGATGAAGGATGGCGAAGCTAATGCAGTGGCCCTTAGAAAAAATAGTGCTGATTTGAAAGAAGTGGTGGACAAGGTCATCCAAAAACTCAAGGATGACGGTACCTACCAAAAATATCTTGAAAAGGCAGCAACCTTAACAGAAGTTGAAGAATAATACTCAATGAAAATCAAAGAGCAAACTAGGAAGCTAGCCGCAAGCTGTACTTGAGTACGGTAAGGCGACGCTGACGTGGTTTGAATTTGATTTTCGAAGAGTATAAGAAAAAAGCAGAGTTGGAAGTCAGTCCAATTCTGCTTTTAAATAGTTTAAAACCTTTTCCAGATTTTCTAAGGACACCTTGGCAAATTCATAAGGGCAGGCATCCAAGTAAGCCTTCTCAAAGAAGTCCAATTTCAGTTGACTGTGTTTGAGACTGGCGATTTTAGGATACTGTCTCAGGTCTAGTAATAAACCATCATGAAGCGGAAAGTGAGGAAGGGGACAAGGTGTTTTAGTTAAGCTTTTCTCGATTTGTTTTTGGTAAGCTTCCTGATTGGATAAGCGAGCTAGCCGATTTTTTTCAAATAATTGACTGTCAATATAGAGTGACAGGGCCTTTTGCATGATGAGGTTGCTGTCGTAGTCTAGGATATTTTTGTAGGCCACAAAGGCTTCTTTGATAGCATTTGGCAGAATGAGTGCCGTAATCCGCAGGGCTGGAAAGAGGCTGGTTGAGAAGGACTTGATATAAATGACGCGCTCCTCTGTATCCAGATAGTGGAAGGTCTGGCCCTTTTTAGAGTCCAAATCCCCCAGATAGTCGTCCTCTACGATATAAACACCATACTTAGCAGCTAAGTCAAGAATAGCTCGTTTTTCCTGCTCTGAATAGGAATGGCCTAAAGGATAGTGAAAGCGAGGAATTGTGTAGAAAAACTTAATTTTTCCTGTCTTGAAATGGCGCTCCAGCTCCTCCAAATCAATCCCATCAATGCCTCGTTCAATCGTTTGATAGTCTAACCTCTGAGCAATCAAGAGACGATTCATCCGATGGTAGGTCGGCTGTTCCACCAAGATTTCCTTGGCTTGGCTAGGAAAGGAAATTTGAGAAAGGATAAAAAGGGCTTGTTGGGTTCCAGAAGTCAGTACCAGTTGGTCAGCCTTGCAGTAGAGGGCTTGGTCAAAGAGCAGTTGGTGAATGGACTGTCTTAGGTCTTCTAATCCTTCTTGGTTATCATAGTAGTTGAAGAGGTAGTTTTCCCGGCCAATCAAGGTTTCATTGACACAGAGTCGGAAATCGTCATAGGCACTGGCGTGTTCATCGGTAACCTCGATTTCTAGGTCCTGATGTTGCCCTTGTTCTAGGACATAGTAACCACTCTGGGGCTTGGCATAGAGATATTGTTCGTGCCGTAATTCCAGCAGGGCGCGTTGAATGGTGTCCTTGCTACAGTGAAAGTCAAGGCTAAGTTGACGGATAGAAGGCAGGCGGCTTCCCGTTTGAAAACGTCCAGACTCGATACCGTTTTTCAGATAGGAAACAACCTCTTGGTACTTGCTTTGTTTCTTCATTCCAGACCTCCCTTGATTTTGTTACATTGTACCTTTTTTTTTCTTTCTTGGCAATGTCTAGGGTGTTTCTCTCGTTCACATCTAAGGCCAAATGTGGTATACTTAGGAGTAAGATTTATAGAATAACAGATAAGAAAGTGAATGGATAAGAACGTGCAGGAACCAGTGAAATTATTTCAATACAATACCCTTGGAGCCTTGATGGCAGGCCTTTATGGTGGTACCATGACAGTAGGAGAATTGCTAGAGCATGGTGACCTTGGTTTGGGAACCTTGGATTCTATTGATGGGGAATTGATTGTATTGGATGGCAAGGCCTACCAGGCCAAAGGCTCAGGAGATCAGCCAGAAATTGTGGAAGTATCACCAGATGCCCTTATTCCTTATGCAGCAGTAGTACCGCATCAGGCAGAGGTCATTTTCCGCCAGCGCTTTGAGATGACAGACAAGGAATTGGAAGAGCGAATCGAGTCTTATTATGATGGGGAAAATCTTTTCCGCTCTATCAAGATTCGTGGGGAATTTTCACATATGCATGTGCGCATGATTCCCAAGTCGACACCAGATACCAAATTTGCTGAGGTCGCAACCCATCAACCTGAATATAGTCGTGACAATGTGGCGGGAACTATCGTTGGTTTCTGGACGCCAGAGATTTTCCATGGAGTCAGTGTCGCAGGCTACCATCTGCACTTCATCTCGGATGATTTGACCTTCGGTGGGCATGTCATGGACTTTGTCATCAAGGAAGGGATTATCGAGGTAGGAGCTGTTGATCAATTGGATCAACGTTTCCCAGTCCAAGACCGTCAATACTTGTTTGCTAAGTTTAATGTTGACGAGATGAAAAAAGATATTGAAAAGGCGGAATAGGAGAAGAAAATGACCATTCATATTATCATTACCATGGTGCTGTTGCTGGCTTTCTTGATAGGAAGTATTTGGTATGCCAAAAAGAAATACCAGTTTAATATAGCTGTCTTGGGCTTGGGGGCTGTTGCCTTCTTTGTCTCTTCACAGATTTTGGAAAAATTGGTGCATATCTTGGTTTTGCATCCTCAAAAAGACGGCAGTATTGCCCTCTTGCAAGACCATCCTCTTGTCTATATCATCTATGGCCTAGCCATGGCAGCATTTTTTGAGGAAACTGCTCGTCTTATTTTCTTCAAATGGTTGGAGAAAAAGAGAAGTTTGGAAAAGGCAGATGCCTTGGCTTATGGATTGGGGCATGGTGGCTTAGAGTTGATTTTCCTAGGTCTTACTAGTTTGATTAATCTCTACATCGTTCTCTCAGCAGTTCAAACTCAGAATCCACAGGTTATGCAATTGCTGTCTGAAAATATGTTGAAAACTATTCAGTCGCTATCAGTCTGGCAGATTTATTTGCTTGGTTTTGAACGAATCTTGGCCCTAGGTTTCCAATTACTATTGACTGTTTGGGTTTACCAAGCTGTTCGCCAGAAGAAATGGATTTATCTCCTAGTGGCCTATGGACTACATGCCTTCTTTGACCTGGCACCATCTCTTGCCCAAGTTGGTTGGTTGACCAATCCAGTCTTGGTTGAAGTTGTCCTAGCACTTGAACTTGTTCTGGTTGCCTATGGAACAAAGGCTATCTTTTGCAAAAAATCATAAAAAGAGGGGAAACCTCTTTTTTTGTTTAAAATAAGCTCAAGATTTTTTTAGGGTCGTCAAATGGTCTTAAAAATGGTATAATGGAATGAATTTTGTAAAAGGAAGAGTGTCATGTCAGTAAAAGAAAAAATGCTTGAAATCTTAGAAGGGATTGATATCCGTTTCAAGGAACCCTTGCATAGCTATAGTTATACAAAAGTAGGTGGAGAGGCTGATTATCTGGTCTTTCCACGAAATCGTTTTGAGTTGGCTCGCGTTGTTAAATTTGCCAATCAAGAAAATATCCCTTGGATGGTTCTTGGGAATGCCAGCAACATCATCGTTCGTGATGGTGGGATTCGTGGATTTGTCATCTTGTGTGACAAGCTCAATAATGTTTCTGTTGATGGCTATACTATTGAAGCAGAAGCTGGTGCTAACTTGATTGAGACAACTCGCATTGCCCTTCGTCATAGTTTGACGGGTTTTGAGTTTGCTTGTGGCATTCCGGGGAGCGTCGGCGGTGCTGTCTTTATGAATGCAGGTGCCTATGGTGGCGAGATTGCCCACATCTTGCAGTCTTGTAAGGTCTTGACCAAGGATGGAGAAATTGAGACCCTGTCTGTCAAGGATTTGGCTTTTGGTTACCGCCATTCAGCTATTCAAGAGTCTGGTGCAGTTGTCTTGTCAGCTAAATTTGCCCTTGCTCCAGGAAGCCATCAGGTTATCAAGCAAGAAATGGATCGTTTGACGTATCTACGTGAACTCAAGCAACCTTTAGAATATCCATCTTGTGGTTCGGTCTTTAAGCGTCCAGTAGGTCATTTTGCAGGTCAATTAATTTCAGAAGCTGGCTTGAAAGGCTATCGTATTGGTGGAGTAGAAGTCTCAGAAAAACACGCAGGTTTTATGATCAATGTCGCAGATGGAACGGCCAAAGACTACGAAGACTTGATTGAGTCTGTGATTGAAAAAGTCAAGGAACACTCTGGCGTTACTCTTGAGAGAGAGGTCCGTATTTTAGGTGAAAGCAAGTAGGAAGCTGTAGTTTAAAAGCTGCTGCTATGTCATGGAAAGGGGGTGAAAGCCTATCGTCAGTGCAGAAGAATGTAGGCAGTTCAATCTCCTACACGAGGTAGTAGCGGTCTGACAGAGCCCTGATCTGTTAATCTATGAAAAAGAAGGAATAAATGACAATTGAAAAAACCAATTATTGAATTCAAAAACGTCTCTAAAGTTTTTGAAGACAGCAACACCAAGGTTCTCAAAGACATCAACTTTGAGTTGGAAGAAGGGAAATTCTACACTCTTCTAGGCGCATCTGGTTCAGGGAAATCAACTATCCTTAACATCATTGCAGGTTTACTGGATGCGACGACAGGAGATATTTTGCTGGACGGTGTCCGTATCAATGACATCCCAACCAACAAACGAGATGTCCATACCGTTTTCCAATCCTATGCCTTGTTTCCACATATGAATGTGTTTGAAAATGTTGCCTTTCCACTTCGCTTGCGTAAAATTGATAAGAAAGAAATCGAGCAGCGTGTAGCAGAAGTTCTCAAGATGGTTCAGTTGGAAGGGTATGAAAAGCGTTCCATCCGAAAACTTTCTGGAGGACAACGTCAGCGTGTGGCAATTGCCCGTGCCATCATCAACCAACCCCGTGTGGTCTTGTTGGATGAGCCTTTATCAGCGTTAGACTTGAAATTACGAACAGATATGCAGTACGAACTGCGTGAACTGCAACAACGATTGGGCATTACCTTCGTATTTGTCACCCACGATCAGGAAGAAGCTCTGGCCATGAGTGACTGGATTTTCGTTATGAATGATGGCGAGATTGTCCAGTCTGGAACACCTGTGGATATCTACGATGAGCCAATTAACCACTTTGTTGCCACCTTTATCGGTGAGTCGAATATCTTGCCAGGTACCATGATTGAGGACTACTTGGTTGAATTTAACGGCAAACGCTTTGAAGCGGTCGATGGGGGGATGAAGCCAAATGAACCTGTCGAGGTTGTCATTCGTCCAGAGGACTTGCGCATCACCCTTCCTGAAGAAGGCAAGCTCCAAGTTAAGGTGGATACCCAGCTCTTCCGTGGGGTTCACTACGAAATTATCGCCTATGACGAACTCGGAAATGAATGGATGATCCACTCAACTCGTAAGGCCATTGTGGGCGAGGAAATCGGTCTGGACTTTGAACCAGAAGACATCCATATCATGCGTCTCAACGAAACAGAAGAAGAGTTTGATGCTCGTATCGAGGAGTACGTGGAAATCGAAGAGCAAGAAGCAGGTCTGATCAATGCAATAGAGGAGGAAAGAGATGAAGAAAACAAGCTCTAAACTCTTTGTAGTGCCCTACATGCTCTGGATTGCTCTCTTTGTATTGGCACCCTTGGTCTTGATTTTCGGACAATCTTTTTTCAACATTGAAGGCCAGTTTAGCTTAGAAAACTATAAATCCTACTTTGCGTCACAAAACTTGACCTATCTCAAAATGAGCTTTAACTCTGTGCTTTATGCAGGAATTGTGACCTTTGTGACCTTGCTTATCAGCTATCCGACAGCCCTCTTTTTGACCCGTCTCAAGCACCGTCAACTCTGGCTTATGCTGATTATCCTGCCGACATGGATCAATTTGCTCCTTAAAGCCTATGCCTTTATCGGGATTTTTGGTCAAAATGGCTCTATTAACCAATTCTTGGAATTTATCGGAATCGGTTCGCAACAGTTGCTCTTTACCGATTTCTCCTTTATCTTTGTCGCAAGCTACATCGAGCTTCCTTTTATGATTTTGCCGATTTTCAATGTCTTGGACGATATGGATAACAATCTCATCAATGCCAGCTATGACTTGGGTGCGACCAAGTGGGAGACCTTCCGTCATGTCATCTTTCCTCTATCGATGAACGGTGTGAGAAGTGGGGTTCAGTCTGTCTTTATTCCAAGTTTGAGTCTCTTCATGCTGACCCGTTTGATTGGTGGGAACCGCGTTATCACTCTTGGTACAGCCATTGAGCAGAACTTCCTAACCAATGACAACTACGGTATGGGTTCAACCATCGGTGTGATTCTCATCCTGACCATGTTCATCACCATGTGGGTGACCAAGGAAAGGAGAGAACGATGAAAAAATTTGCCAACCTTTATCTGGGACTGGTCTTTCTTGTCCTCTACCTGCCCATTTTTTACTTGATTGGCTATGCCTTTAATGCAGGCAACGACATGAATAGCTTTACAGGCTTTAGCTTGAGCCATTTTAAAACTATGTTTGGCGATGGTCGCCTCATGTTGATTGTGACTCAGACCTTTTTCTTGGCCTTTCTGTCGGCCTTGATTGCGACCATTATCGGGACTTTCGGTGCCATTTACATCTACCAGTCTCGTAAGAAATACCAAGAAGCCTTTCTATCACTCAATAATATCCTCATGGTTGCGCCTGACGTTATGATTGGTGCCAGCTTCTTGATTCTCTTTACCCAACTCAAGTTTTCACTTGGCTTTTTGACCGTTCTCTCTAGTCACGTGGCCTTCTCCATTCCTATCGTGGTCTTGATGGTCTTGCCTCGTCTCAAGGAAATGAACAGCGACATGATTCATGCGGCCTATGACCTTGGTGCCAGTCAATTTCAGATGTTCAAGGAAATCATGCTTCCTTACCTGACACCGTCTATCATTGCAGGTTATTTTATGGCCTTCACCTATTCGCTGGATGACTTTGCCGTGACCTTCTTTGTAACGGGAAATGGCTTTTCAACCCTGTCAGTCGAGATTTACTCTCGTGCTCGTAAGGGAATTTCGCTAGAAATCAATGCCCTGTCTGCCCTCGTCTTTCTCTTTAGTATTATCCTAGTTGTTGGATATTACTTTATCTCACGTGAGAAGGAGGAGCAAGCATGAAAAAACTCTATTCATTTTTAGCAGGAATTGTAGCCATTATTCTCGTCTTGTGGGGAATTGCGACGCATTTAGATAGTAAAATCAATAGCCGAGATAGTCAAAAATTGGTTATCTACAACTGGGGGGACTATATCGATCCTGAACTCCTGACTCAGTTCACAGAAGAAACAGGCATCCAAGTCCAGTATGAGACCTTTGATTCCAACGAAGCCATGTATACCAAGATCAAGCAGGGTGGAACGACCTACGATATTGCCATTCCTAGTGAATACATGATTAACAAGATGAAGGACGAAGACCTCTTGGTACCACTTGATTATTCAAAACTTGAAGGTCTTGAAAATATCGGACCAGAGTTCCTCAACCAGTCCTTTGACCCAGGCAATAAATTCTCCATTCCTTATTTCTGGGGAACCTTGGGAATTGTCTACAATGAAACCATGGTAGATGAGGCGCCTGAACATTGGGATGACCTCTGGAAGCCAGAGTATAAGAATTCTATCATGCTCTTTGATGGAGCGCGTGAGGTGCTGGGACTGGGACTCAATTCCCTTGGCTACAGCCTTAACTCCAAGGATAGCCAGCAGTTGGAAGAAACAGTAGATAAGCTCTATAAACTGACTCCAAATATCAAGGCTATTGTGGCGGACGAGATGAAGGGCTACATGATTCAGAACAACGCTGCTATCGGCGTGACCTTCTCTGGTGAAGCCAGCCAAATGCTAGAAAAAAACGAAAATCTACGCTATGTGGTACCGACAGAAGCCAGCAACCTTTGGTTTGACAATATGGTTATTCCCAAAACCGTCAAAAACCAAGATGCAGCCTATGCCTTTGTCAACTTTATGTTGAAACCTGAAAATGCTCTCAAAAATGCAGAGTATGTCGGCTATTCAACACCAAACCTACCAGCAAAGGAACTACTCCCAGAGGAGAAAAAAGAAGACAAGGCCTTCTATCCTGATGCTGAAACCATGAAACACCTAGAGGTTTATGAGAAATTTGACCATAAATGGACAGGAAAATATAGCGACCTCTTCCTACAATTTAAAATGTATCGGAAGTAGGAGTTAGCAGTCACGAAACGAATCAGTCAAGCTGGTTCGTTTTTTAAAAAATAAAAGGCAATTTTCGTAACGGTATCTTTTTCTATGATAGTTGCTTATTTTCTTTCTCAGTAGTATACTAAGTTTAACCTTACAGAAAGCGGTAATAAATAATGAAAATATCTACTTTTTTCAAAAAATTTTATTGGCCATCCTTTTTGACTGTTCAGCAAACTGTTATACTATTCTCTCTAAAGGATGGTTTGGATCGACAATACCTAACAACTGATTCCATACATTTGGTGATAGGGTTCTTTATATTTGTAAATATTTTCGAAGCTATCTTTAACAATTCAAAACTTTGGGATAAAAGTTGGGATAAAAAGAAAAATGGCAGTAAGAAAAAATATGTTCTGAAAAAGTAATCTGATATGTAGGGAATGGGTTATTTAAATAGGAATCATTTCCAGTTGACGCAAGATTAAAAAAACGATATAATAAGAAAGTTGAGAATTGATTTTCAGTAGTCTTAGTCCAGAGAAATGGCGGTGCTGCGAGCCATCTAAGCTAGGAAGTCATGCTACTCAATTTAACAATTGCATAAGAATAAGAGAATGACAAGTTCATTGAATGAAGGTGGTACCGCGGTTTTTCGCCCTTCGTGATATGAGCTTGTCTTTTGATTTTTGGAGGTGTTGATGAAAACATTTCTTGTCAAACAAAAGTTTCGTCTTGGAGGCGAACGCTTCGCTATCAAGGATGACAGGGGAGAAATCGCCTATCAGGTAGAGGGATCATTTTTTAAGATTCCCAAAACTTTTACCATCTATGATGCGACTGGTGAACAAGTCAGTCAGATCAGTAAAGAAATCTTGACCTTGCTTCCTCGTTTTGAGATTCAGCTTCGGGATGGCTCGAGTTTTGTCATTCGCAAGAAGTTGACCTTCTGGCGAGATAAGTATGAGTTTGATAATCTGGGTCTTCGTGTCGAGGGCAATATCTGGGATTTAAATTTCAAATTGCTGGATGATCGCGATCAGCTGATTGCGGAAATTAAGAAGGAACTCTTCCATTTGACCTCTACCTATAGCGTAACGGTTCAGGAGGACGCTTATGCAGACCTAGTCATTTCCCTCTGTGTCGCGATTGACTATGTGGAAATGCTGGAAAGCCAATCACATTAAACAAGTAAATAAGGAGACAATATGAAACAACTATCTAGTGCACAAGTGCGCCAAATGTGGCTTGATTTCTGGGCGACCAAAGGTCACTCAGTAGAACCATCAGTGAGCTTGGTTCCTGTAAATGATCCAACACTTTTGTGGATCAACTCTGGGGTAGCAACCCTTAAGAAATACTTTGACGGAACTATTATCCCTGAAAATCCACGTATTACCAATGCCCAAAAGGCTATCCGTACCAACGATATTGAAAACGTAGGGAAGACTGCGCGTCACCATACCATGTTTGAAATGTTGGGGAACTTCTCTATCGGAGATTACTTCCGTGATGAAGCTATCACTTGGGCTTATGAGCTTTTGACAAGCCCTGAGTGGTTTGACTTCCCTGCTGAAAAACTTTACATGACCTACTATCCAGACGATAAAGATTCATACAACCGCTGGATTGAAGTGGGAGTGGATCCAAGTCACTTGATTCCAATCGAGGACAACTTCTGGGAAATCGGTGCTGGGCCTTCTGGACCCGATACAGAGATTTTCTTTGACCGTGGAGAAGCATTTGACCCAGAAAATATCGGTCTACGTCTTCTTGCAGAAGATATCGAAAACGACCGTTATATCGAAATCTGGAACATCGTTTTGTCACAATTTAATGCGGATCCTGCTGTTCCTCGTAGCGAATACAAGGAATTGCCACACAAGAACATTGATACGGGCGCTGGTTTGGAGCGTTTGGTAGCGGTTATCCAAGGTGCTAAGACTAACTTTGAAACGGACCTCTTCATGCCAATCATTCGTGAAGTGGAGAAATTGTCTGGTAAGGTTTATGACCAAGATGGCGATAACATGAGCTTTAAGGTCATCGCTGACCACATCCGTTCACTTTCATTTGCTATCGGTGATGGTGCCCTTCCTGGAAATGAAGGTCGTGGTTACGTCCTTCGTCGTCTTCTCCGTCGTGCTTCTATGCATGGTCAAAAATTGGGAATCAACGAGCCTTTCCTTTACAAACTCGTTCCAACCGTTGGAAAAATCATGGAAAGCTACTACCCAGAAGTGCTTGAAAAACGTGACTTTATCGAAAAAATTGTTAAGAGCGAAGAAGAATCATTTGCTCGTACCCTTCACTCAGGTCAACACTTTGCTCAAGGCATTGTAGCTGACTTGAAAGAAAAAGGTCAATCTGTCATTGCTGGTTCAGATGTATTTAAACTTTACGACACTTATGGATTCCCAGTTGAATTGACTGAAGAAATCGCTGAAGAAGCTGGGATGACTGTAGACCGTGAAGGATTTGAAGCAGCCATGAAAGAACAGCAAGAACGCGCGCGTGCCTCAGCTGTCAAGGGTGGCTCAATGGGTATGCAAAATGAAACTCTTCAAAACATCACTGTAGAAAGTGTCTTCAACTACAATGCTAGCCAATTGTCTTCTAAATTGGTGGCTATCGTGTCTGACAATGCAGAAGTAGAAGCTGTATCAGAAGGAACTGCCTCTCTTATCTTTGCAGAAACACCATTCTACGCTGAAATGGGTGGACAGGTCGCTGACCACGGACAAATCTTGGATGAGTCAGGTAAGGTCGTGGCTACTGTGACCAATGTTCAAAAAGCACCAAACGGACAAGCTCTTCATACAGTTGAAGTCCTTGCACCACTTGCTTTGAACCAAGAATATATCTTAGCAATTGATACAAATCGTCGTCACCGTGTTATGAAAAACCACACTGCGACTCACTTGCTTCACGCTGCCCTTCATAATATCCTTGGAAACCATGCAACACAAGCAGGATCTCTTAACGAAGTCGAATTCCTTCGCTTTGACTTTACTCATTTCCAAGCTGTGACTGCTGAAGAATTGCGTGCCATTGAACAGCAAGTCAACGAGAAAATCTGGGAAGCTCTTGAAGTTAAGACAGTTGAAACGGATATTGACACTGCTAAAGAAATGGGAGCTATGGCCCTCTTTGGTGAGAAATACGGAAAAGAAGTCCGTGTTGTTACTATCGGTGACTACTCTATCGAGCTTTGTGGTGGTACCCACGTTGGCAACACTTCTGAGATTGGACTCTTCAAGATTGTCAAAGAAGAAGGGATTGGATCAGGAACTCGCCGTATCTTGGCAGTGACTGGTAAGGAAGCCTTTGAAGCCTACCGTGAACAAGAGGATGCTCTTAAAGCTGTCGCAGCAACCTTGAAAGCACCACAAGTCAAGGAAGTACCTCATAAGGTAGAAGGACTTCAAGAACAACTTCGTCAACTTCAAAAAGAAAATGCCGAGTTGAAAGAAAAAGCCGCAGCTGCAGCCGCGGGCGATATCTTCAAGGATGTGAAGGAAGTCAACGGTCACCGTTACATTGCTAGCCAAGTATCTGTATCTGACGCTGGTGCCCTTCGTACTTTTGCAGATAACTGGAAACAAAAAGACTACTCTGATCTTCTTGTCCTAGTTGCTGCTATCGGTGACAAAGTCAATGTCCTTGTAGCAAGCAAGACAAAAGACCTTCATGCAGGAAACCTTGTTAAAGAATTGGCACCAATCGTCGATGGACGTGGTGGTGGTAAACCAGACATGGCCATGGCAGGAGGAAGCAACCAAGCTAAGATCCAAGAATTGTTGGATTCAGTAGCAGGTAAATTGTAAGACAATAAAGATCTATCCATTTGGTGGGTAGGTCTTTTTTGACTACAAAAAAGCCAAATCCGTTTGGACCTGACTTGATTATTATGAACTATTAGATTGTATTGGCTGCCCAGACACTTACCGAAGCAGCTGAGACTAGAAATTGTCCATAACCTTCCTCATCAATTGTAACTTGACCTTGGTGGTTTTCAAGTAAATCTACAAAGGTTTGATTAGCCCATTCTTGGCCGACAAACATTGATTTGCTGTTTTCTTGGTCATTTGAAATCAATACTGCGATTGGGGATTGATTTTCAGCACCTGAACGTACCCAACCGATACAGTTAGCATCATCAAAGTAGTCATTTTGTTCTCCGTAGGCCAAGTCTTTTCGGATGGTTAGGAGGCGGTCGAGGACTTCTTTGAAATCTTGTTGAGCATACTGCCCTGAAATCCCATAGTAGTCACCGTAAAAGACACATGGAAGGCCATCTTGGCGTAACAGAATGAGGGCATAGGCTGCTGGCTTGAACCATTCTTCAACAGTAGACTCAAGGGCCTGTCCTCGTTGGGTATCGTGGTTGTCGACAAAGGTTACAGCCTTGTCAGGTTTGAGCTCAACCAAGCTATCTGTGAAAATACCACGAAGGTCATAGTTTGCGCCAGCTTGACTAGCTTCAAAGAGATTCTGGTGGAGTCGAACATCAACAAGGTCAAAGCGTTCTTCCGTTTTTTCAAGATAGTCTAGATTGGCTTCCTTGTCAGGATTCCAAAATTCACCAAAAACATAGAAATCCTCACCGTATTTTTCCTTCATATCGCGGATGAAATTACGCATAAAGAAGGAGTCAATGTGTTTAACGGCATCCAAGCGGAAACCAGCTACACCAGTCGTTTCCATGAACCAGTCAGCCCAGTCATAGATATTTTGGATGACTTCAGGATGTTTAAAGTCTAGGTCGGCATACATGAGGTAGTCATAGTTACCGTTTTCATTATCGACCAATTCCTCATTTGCCCAACCCTTATTGTCCCCTTGGATCAGATAAATCCCAGATTTACGGCGTTTGGCATCATAGTCTGTACCGGTGAAGTGGTACCAGTGCCAGTGGAAGTCATTGTAGGTATCTTGGCGACCATCGAAGGTAAAACTAGTCCAGCCATTGATGGTGAAGGGTTCTCCAAGTTCAACTGTACGGTCTACAGGATCCACTTCGATAACCTGAAAGGCTTCCATGTGATCAGCAGCAGCCTTGTGATTGAGGACCACATCGGCCATAGGTTGAATTCCCTGTGCTTTTAGAGCTTGAATGGCTTGAAGATAGTCTTCTTTAAAACCATACTTGGTGCGGACAGTACCTTTTTGATTAAACTCTCCTAGGTCGAATAAGTCATAGACCCCATAACCTACATCTTTTTCATTGGTAGCCTTGAAAGCTGGTGGCATCCAGACGTGGCTGATACCGAGATCAGCTAGGTGTGGAGCATCTTCAGCTAGACGCGTCCAGTGCTGGCCGTCGTGGGGCAGATACCATTCAAAGTATTGCATGAGTGTTTGATTTTGCATGATGTTTCCTCTTACTTGTCAATCTTGTTCTTTATTCTATCATAAAGTTCTAGGTTACGCAAACGTTTGCGCAAATCTAAAAAATATTTTCGACTATTTTATCAAAAGTGTTGATAAATCTGTACCAAAGTGCTAATATAACAATATAAAGAACATAAATATAGGAGTCATCCCATGATTGAATTTCAAAATGTTAGTAAGTTGTATGGTGATAAAGAGGCCTTGAGCAATCTCAATCTGCAGATTGACAATGGGGAGATTATGGGTTTGATTGGCCATAATGGGGCTGGAAAATCGACCACCATAAAATCCTTAGTCAGTATCATTTCGCCCAGCAGTGGTCGTATTTTGGTAGACGGTCAGGATTTATCGGAAAATCGCTTGGCGATCAAACGAAAGATTGGCTACGTAGCAGACTCGCCTGACTTATTTTTACGCTTAACGGCCAATGAATTTTGGGAATTGATTGCCTCATCCTATGATCTGACTAGCTCTGGCTTGGAGGCTAGTCTAGCTAGGCTATTAAGTGTTTTTGATTTTGCTGAAAATCGTTATCAGGTTATTGAAACCCTTTCTCACGGAATGCGTCAGAAAGTCTTTGTCATCGGAGCACTCTTGTCTGATCCTGATATTTGGGTTTTGGACGAACCTTTGACTGGTTTGGATCCCCAGGCTGCCTTTGATTTGAAGCAAATGATGAAGGAGCATGCGCAAAAAGGCAAGACGGTCTTGTTTTCAACCCATGTCCTTGAGGTAGCTGAGCAAGTCTGTGATCGGATTGCTATTTTGAAAAAAGGGCATTTGATTTATTGTGGTAGCGTAGAGGACTTGAGAAAAGACCACCCAGACCAGTCTTTGGAAAGTATCTATCTTAGCCTTGCCGGTAGAAAAGAGGAGGTTTCAGATGCGTCTCAAGGTCATTAAAAAATTAGTTGATATCAATATCCTCTATTCATCTCAAGAAGCTAATCTGGCTAATCTACGAAAGAAGCAGGCTAAGAATCCTGGGAAAAAAGTAAATGTTTCCGCTAGAGTCCTAAGTTCTTACATTTTTTCTAGTCTCTTGATGCTTTTCATGTTTATAAATATAGCCTTTCGTTTTCCTTTTGAGGAAATGCCTGTTTATTTTAGCTTCATGGTTGCTATTTTACTAGTGATTGCCTTTTCAACTTCTTTAACAGCTTTTTACAATGTCTTTTATGAGAGTAAGGACCTGGTCTCCTATAGGCCATATGCCTTTAAAGAATCAGAGATTATAATCGCTAAAGGACTGTCTGTCCTCTTGCCAGCTCTGCCTGGAATTGTACCAATCCTAGCTTATTTTCTAGTCCTCTATATTAGGCTAGCACCTTCTCTTTGGCTAGGCTTGCCTTTGATGCTACTGTCCTTGACCTTATTATTTGTCTCTGTTACTTTAGTGATGGTAGTGGCAGTACATTTCTTGGCTCAGACTAGGGTCTTCAGAAAGTATCAGTCTATTTTTTCGAATGTGATGATTGGGATAGGAGTTCTCATACCTTTAATATTTGTCTTCTTTCTACAGTCGACTTCTGGACGTATTGTTGACAAAGTTAGAGACATTCCATTTCTCCTTTATCCTATTCATCTCTTTTACAAAATAGCAGTGGAGCCTTTTTCGACAGAATCCATCCTGGGTCTGCTCGCTTGGATAGGACTAACTCTCTTCTTGCTTTACTTGAGCAAAAAGAAGGTTTTTCCTCGTTTTTATGACGTTATCCTGCTTAACAGTGAGGAGAAGGTCAAGAAAGAACGTCGCAGTAAGGAGAGAATTTCAACTACTAAAAAGGGATTTTTCCGCATGGTTTTACGCTACCACCTCACCCTTTTGGGACAGGGGACTGGCGTGATTACAGTGCTTTTTACAAGTGCTTTTCTTCCTTATCTCATGATGATTGGTCTGATTTCCAACATCCGAGATTCTCAGATAGTTCCAGACATTCATCCTCCATACTGGTTACCCTTGTTTTTTATAGCTCTTTTTATATCTGTTGTCAATAACAATATCACCAGCCTGCATTCAATTGCCTTATCCTTAGAGAGGGAAAATGTTGATTTTCTTAAGAGTTTACCCTTTGATTTTGCTCGTTATGTGAAAGTGAAATTTTGGATTATATTTGCTGTCCAGTCCTTTTTACCAGTTCTGACTTTACTTGGTCTTTCTCTATATTTAGGCTTGCCCATCCTTTCGATGATTTACCTTCTTGTAGTCTGGACCCTTGCCAGTGTCATCCTTTCTTGCCACCATTACTTTAAGGACGTTAAAAATTTGTCAACCAATTGGAGTAACATTATGGACTTGGTGAACCGTTCAAATCGTATAGTAGCAATTGTTTTGATTTTGGTTTATAGTGCAATCTTAATGGCCCTTGTAATAGGGAGCATATTCTTGGTTCGGTCTCTCTCCCCTATCCTTGCCATTAGCTTGGGAGTAGGAGCTCTTATCCTCTTGCTAGCTCTTGCTATATTTAGCTATCATTACTATCTATCACGGATATTAGCAGAAATAGAAAAAAGATGAGATAGTTTGTCGCTTGCTTGATAAATTCAATTCGACAAACGCTTATATAGTTTGTTAGAATGTAGTTATAAATGATTAAGATTGGTAATCAAAAATATATAGGGAGGAATGTTTTGAATAAGAAATATAACATAGTTCTATTTTTGTTGTTTATAGTTTATTTATTTGGATATTTTTCAATTTCAAAAACGTTAATTCCTATAATGTGTCTTTTTCAAGTATTTTTGATAGAACATATATTTAGAGTTCGAAATAGAATTATGCAGATAGGTGAAATTATAATTATTGTTGCTTCTATAATATTATTTATTGATAGTATATTGAGTTTGTAACGGAAGGCTTTTCTATAAAATCAAATTTTCCAGATATCTGCTGAAGCTGATTTATATCCTTATATTTCTTCTACTATCTTCGTCGCTAAATTTGATAGACATATATTGCTGATACACCTCTCTACCTACAATCTCAAAGTTAAACTGAGGCTAGTTTGCTCTTTGATTTTCGTTGATAAAAAGAAATGCTCCTCCACGATGGAAGAGCATCTTTTATTGTGATTTTGATTCAGTTTCTGCAGACTCGGGGTGGAGTTCTTGGTAACTTGGTGCCTTGAAAAGGTCAGTACTGGTTTTACCTTTTCGTTGGCTAAAGAGACTAGTTGATTGACTTCCTTTTTCCTGCTCAATCTTTTGCAGAATTGGTAAAGAATTGAGGTAAGAAATACTTTCTGTATCAACTGTTCCAAGATGATCTTTTTGATAGAAACGTATCAAATCGCCAGTTTGAATCTGGTCGCTGATTTTTAGCTGTTGGCTGGCTGCCTGCCGAACGAGTTCTAGTTCAGTTTGAGCTTGTTCATCAAGATTGCTGATTTCAAGACCACTTTCAGTATAGTAGGTTCGTCCGTCATAACTGGTGTATTTTGGTGTGACGAAGGAATTGGCAGTCCGAAAGGCAACGATTTCTTGATGATCTGGTGATAGTAGATCTTGTCCGACTTGAAGGAAGGAATTGGACTCAATACCAAGGAGGTGTTCGAGAGTCGGTAAGATATCGATTTGTCCACCGTAGGTATTGATGATTTGTCCTTTTTCATAGCCAGGCATGACCACCATAAAAGGCACTCGTTGCAACATGGCATTGTCGTAATTCGACCAGTTCTCAGAAGTCTTTCCAATCAAAGGTGCTAGGTCAGGATTGCGGGAGTTGGAAATGCCATAATGGTCTCCGTAGATGACGATGATGGATTTTTCATAGAGGCCACTTTCTTTGAGATAGTCAAAGAAGGCCTTGATGGCACTGTCCAGATAGTTGGCGGTTTGGAAGTAGCCATTGATTGTTTCATCTTTGGTTTTAGCCAAGGGGAAACCAAGCTCATTGCCTGTCAGATTGCTAGCATAGGGATAGTGATTGGATACCGTGATATACTTGGCATAAAAAGGCTGTTGCAGGTGCTCCAGATATTGGATAGAATCTTTCATCATGATTTTATCATTTAAACCATATTGGAAAGAGTTGCTACTGTCTTGCTTAGTAAAATAGGATGCGTCAAAGAAGTATTGGTAGCCCCATTGTTTGTAGGTTGTATTTCGGTTCCAGAAGGTCCCGATATTACCGTGAAAGACAGCACTAGATTGATAGCCGTTTTTTGATAGGATAAAAGGCGCAGCTTGCTGGGTGTTGGTACCTCCATAGTTGACCATAAAGGAACCTTGGTTAAGGCCGAATAAACCGGTCTCTAGCATGGTTTCTGCATCTGAGGTTTTACCAGCCTTGACTTGGTTAAAGATATTCGAAAAGGCTAGGGTTGATTGCGAATGGTAGAGGGAATTAAGGAAGGGAGTGACTTCATGATCAGTTCCATCTATGTTGAGTTTATAGTCCAGTAGGAACTGCTGAAAACTCTCTAAGTGGAGATAAATCACATTTTTCCCTTTGGCAAGGCCAAAATAGTCTGGATTGGGCTTAGCAGCATGTTCTTGAATATAGTCTGTGATAGGTTGAAGATCAGTCTCAGAGGCCTTGGCACGTTCTTTGTTGGCACTGTAGGATTGGTTGGCACTATAACCTAAAAAGGCTGGCAAACTAAGGGCACGAACAATATAATAATTAGAAAATCCTCGTGACAGGAGATCGGGACGCTCAATTTCAGCCAAGAAAAGGTTAGCTGAAAAGAGCAGGGCCGAGAGAGCAGTGATGGCAACACTGGAGCGGAATTTGAAAGGTCTCCTATCCAACTGGATGAGCTTCTTATAGAGAAGATAAGCCAGCAATGGGAAATCCATAAAATAGATGAAATCCCAAAAGCGTAGTAACTCTAGTTCTGCAGTACCAACAGACACCTTGCTGGCGACCTTCATGGTATTAGCCGTGATAAAGTCGCTAAATTCTCGATAGTAAAAGACATTGGAATAGAGCCAAATGAATAAAAGGCTGTAAATAGCTATACTAAGACTGTAAAAGGCCTTGGTTGAGCGAGCATAGAGGGCTAGAGCCAGCAGGAGCAATCCCAAGGGAAGGGGATTGAAAAAAGCAATAAAGGCAAGGTAATTCCCTTGCAGCTTGCCCACTTGAATATCTAAATTGAAGTCAACGGTATAGGCTAATAAGGTTTTGAGCCAATAGAGGATTAAAAGGGTTAGGACAAAACCCAGTCTGGTACCCATGGCTTTTTGGATTTTGTTAAAATTGATTCTCACACAATTACTTCCTAAGTTTTTATTAGTATTAGTATACCATTTTTTAAAACTAGAGTAAAAAAGCAAGGGTAGTTTCTTTTTTGAGAATTGTCACAAAATTTGCTATAATAGTGACTATGAATAGAATAAGAGTCAACAAACGGGTTGAAAAAAAGCTTTCAAAGGGGCTTGTTTTACTAGAAGCCAGTGATCTTGAGAATGTCAATCTCAAGGATCAGGAAGTAGAAGTGCAGAGTCAGGAAGGAATCTTTCTTGGGACTGCCTACCTTTCTCAGCAAAACAAGGGCTTTGGCTGGTTTGTTAGCAAAGACAAGGTGACCTTCAATCAAGCTTTCTTTGAAACGCTGTTTAGACAAGCTAAAGAAAAGAGAAGCGCCTACTATCAAGATGATTTGACAACTGCCTTTCGTCTCTTCAACCAAGAGGGAGATGGCTTTGGGGGTCTGACAGTGGATCTTTATGGCGACTATGCTGTTTTTTCTTGGTATAACTCTTATGTTTATCAGATTCGTCAGACCATCTCAGAAGCCTTTAGACAGGTTTTTCCTGAGGTTTTAGGGACCTATGAGAAGATCCGCTTTAAGGGTTTGGACTATGAATCTGTCCATGTTTATGGTCAAGAAGCACCTGACTTCTTCACTGTTTTGGAAAATGGTGTCTTGTATCAAGTCTTTATGAACGATGGCTTGATGACAGGGATTTTCCTAGACCAGCATGAAGTTCGCGGTAGTTTAGTGGATGGACTGGCTATGGGTAAATCCTTGCTCAATATGTTTTCCTACACAGCAGCCTTTTCAGTAGCTGCGGCCATGGGAGGAGCAAGCCAGACTACTTCGGTTGACCTAGCTAAACGTTCACTAGAATTGTCTCAAGCGCATTTTCAGGCAAATGGAATCAGCACAGACGACCATCGTTTTATAGTCATGGATGTCTTTGAGTATTTCAAGTATGCTAAGCGAAAAGGCTTGACCTACGATGTGATTGTCCTAGATCCGCCTAGCTTTGCTCGGAACAAAAAACAAACATTTTCTGTAGCTAAGGATTATCATAAGTTGATATCCCAAAGTCTTGAGATTTTAAATCCGGGCGGTATTATTATTGCCAGCACCAATGCTGCCAATGTATCCCGCCAGAAATTTACAGAACAAATTGATAAAGGCTTTGCAGGAAGAAGTTACCAGATTTTAAATAAATACGGTCTTCCAGCAGATTTTGCATATAATAAAAAAGATGAAAGTAGTAATTACCTCAAGGTGATTAGTATGAAGGTTAGTAAATGAAATTAATCGTTTCAGTAATGCCAAGAAGTTTAGAGGAGGCTCAGGCTCTGGATGCCACGAAGTACCTAGATGCCGACATCATTGAATGGCGTGCCGACTATCTGCCTAAGGAAGCGATTTTGCAGGTAGCTCCAGCTATTTTTGAAAAATTCGCTGGCCGTGAGTTGGTTTTCACGCTGAGAACTCGCTCTGAAGGGGGAGAAATCGACCTTTCTCCAGAAGAATATATCCATCTAATCAAGGAAGTGGCGCAACTCTATCAACCAGACTATATTGATTTTGAGTATTACAGCTACAAGGATGTTTTTGAGGAAATGTTGGACTTCCCAAATCTCGTTTTGAGTTACCACAATTTCCAAGAAACACCTGAAAACATGATGGAAATCTTGTCAGAGTTGACGAGCTTAAATCCAAAACTTGTTAAGGTTGCGGTGATGGCTCACACGGAGCAGGATGTGCTAGACTTGATGAACTATACACGAGGCTTTAAAACCCTCAATCCTGATCAGGAATATGTGACCATTTCTATGGGTAAGGTGGGCAAGGTTTCTCGTATCACTGCGGATGTGACGGGTTCTAGCTGGTCCTTTGCTAGTCTAGATGAAGCTAGTGCTCCTGGTCAGATTTCCTTAGCTAACATGAAAAAAATTCGGGAGATTTTGGATGAAGCTTGATGGCTATACACGTTTAGCTGCCGTTGTTGCCAATCCTATTAAGCATTCTATTTCCCCCTTTATCCACAATAGTGCCTTTGAGGCGACAGCTACCAATGGTGCTTACGTGGCTTGGGAGATTGAAGCGGGTGATTTGGCAGAAACAGTAGCCAATATTCGTCGCTACCAGATGTTTGGCATCAACCTGTCCATGCCCTATAAGGAGCAGGTGATTTCTTATTTAGATGAATTGAGCGATGAAGCGCGATTGATTGGTGCGGTTAATACGGTTGTCAATGAGAATGGTAATTTAATTGGATATAATACAGATGGCAAGGGATTTTTTAAGAGCTTGCCTTCTTTTACAATTACAGGTAAAAAGATGACTCTGCTGGGTGCTGGTGGTGCGGCCAAGTCCATTCTGGCACAAGCTATTTTGGATGGCGTCAGCCAGATTTCGGTTTTTGTTCGTTCGGTTTCGATGGAAAAAACAAGACCTTACCTAGACAAGTTACAGGAGCAGACAGGCTTTAAGGTGGACTTGTATGCTTTAGAAGATGTTTCTGAACTGCAAGCAAGGATTGCTGAGTCGGATTTACTGGTCAATGCCACCAGTGTGGGCATGGATGGCCAATCGTCTCCAGTTCCTGACAACATAGTCTTACCAGAAACTCTCTTAGTAGCAGATATCATTTACCAACCCTTTGAAACACCATTTTTGAAATGGGCTAAAAGTCAGGGCAATCCAGCGGTTAATGGTCTGGGAATGTTGCTTTATCAAGCTGCAGAAGCTTTTCAACTGTGGACAGGCAAGGAAATGCCGACGGAAGAGATTTGGCGGTCCTTAACAGAAAAATACCAATAAAGAAAAGGAGATTCTCCTATGAAAATCAGAATCGATATTCCTCATCATCCTTATGATATTCAAATTGAAAAAGGCTGTCTGGCTCAGGCTGGTCAATGGTTGCGAGAACTTTGGCAACCACAAAAAGTGGTTATCGTAACAGACAACCATGTAGCCTCTCTCTATGCGGAGAAGGTCAAACTCAGCCTAGAAGATGCTGGTTTTCGGGTAGCTGTTTTTGACTTTTTAGAAGGCGAAGAACGGAAAAATCTGACAACTGTTCAGAAAGTCTATGAATTTTTAGTTAAGCAGGGTTTGACTCGTAGCGATGGAATCGTGGCTCTCGGGGGTGGTGTCGTTGGGGACTTGGCTGGTTTTGTAGCCTCTACCTATATGCGGGGCATTCACTTTGTTCAGATACCGACTAGCTTGACAGCCCAGGTGGATTCTTCTATTGGTGGAAAGACAGGCGTTAACACTCCATTTGCTAAAAATATGGTGGGGACCTTTGCCCAACCAGACGGGGTTCTGATTGACCCACTTGTTCTTGAAACGCTTGGAAAAAGAGAGTTGATTGAAGGAATGGGTGAGGTCATTAAGTATGGCTTGATTGAGGATCCAGAACTGTGGGCTCTTTTGACAAAACTGGATGGTTCTGTGGAGAGCATTCTGGAACATGCGGAGACCTTGATTGAACATTCTTGTCAGGTCAAGCGCAAGATGGTAGTTGAGGATGAGTTGGACAATGGTGTACGCCTTTACCTCAATTTTGGCCACACTATTGGCCATGCCATTGAAGCAACGGCTGGTTATGGAAAGGTCATGCATGGAGAAGCTGTGGCCATGGGCATGGTACAGATTTCCAAGGTTGCTGAGGAAAAAGGTCTCATGCCAGTTGGTATAACTCAGTCCATTACAGCTATGTGTCAGAAATTTGGCTTGCCTGTTGATTATGAAAACTGGGATGTTGACAAGCTTTATCAGGCTTTGACTCATGACAAGAAAGCGCGTGGTAATACTCTGAAATTAGTCTTGGTGCCAGAGTTTGGTTCAGCGACTATCCACCCAGTTTCTCTGGAAGAAATGAAAGACTACTTGGTAAAATAAGGAGAGTGTATGAGATATTTAACTGCAGGAGAATCACACGGTCCCCGTCTGACGGCTATCATTGAAGGAATTCCAGCTGGACTTCCTTTGACAGCTGAGGACATCAATGAGGACCTTAAGCGCCGTCAGGGTGGCTACGGTCGTGGTGGTCGTATGAAGATTGAGAGCGACCAAGTTATCTTTACTTCTGGCGTTCGCCATGGGAAGACGACAGGGGCTCCTATTACAATGGATGTCGTCAATAAGGACCATCAGAAATGGCTGGATATCATGTCTGCGGAGGACATTGAAGACCGCCTTAAAAGCAAACGAAAAATCACCCATCCACGTCCAGGTCATGCCGACTTGGTTGGGGGTATCAAGTACCGTTTTGATGATTTGCGAAATTCTTTGGAGCGTTCATCAGCTCGTGAAACCACCATGCGAGTGGCAGTCGGGGCTGTAGCTAAACGCCTCTTGGCTGAGCTGGATATGGAGATTGCCAACCATGTCGTGGTCTTTGGTGGTAAGGAAATCGATGTTCCTGAGAATCTCACAGTTGCTGAAATTAAGGAAAGAGCTGCCCAGTCTGAAGTTTCTATTGTCAACCAAGAAAGAGAGCAGGAAATCAAGGACTATATTGACCAAATCAAGCGTGACGGTGATACCATCGGTGGGGTTGTGGAGACAGTCGTCGGAGGTGTTCCAGTTGGTCTTGGTTCCTATGTCCAATGGGATAGAAAATTGGATGCGCGATTGGCTCAGGCAGTTGTCTCTATCAATGCCTTTAAAGGGGTAGAATTTGGTCTTGGTTTTGAAGCTGGTTATCGTAAAGGCAGCCAAGTTATGGATGAAATTCTCTGGTCTAAAGAAGACGGCTATACTCGTCGTACTAATAATCTGGGTGGCTTTGAAGGTGGTATGACCAATGGCCAGCCTATCGTTGTTCGTGGAGTTATGAAGCCCATTCCTACTCTCTACAAACCACTAATGAGTGTGGATATTGAAACCCATGAACCCTATAAAGCAACGGTGGAAAGAAGTGATCCTACTGCTCTTCCAGCAGCTGGTGTAGTTATGGAAGCCGTTGTGGCAACGGTTCTGGCACAAGAAATCCTTGAAAAATTCTCATCAGATAATCTAGAGGAATTAAAAGAAGCAGTGGCCAAACATCGAGACTATACAAAGAACTATTAAGGAGTTCCTATGGCAAAAACAATCTATATCGCAGGTCTTGGGTTGATCGGTGCCTCTATGGCACTTGGCATCAAACGCGATCATCCAGATTATGAAATTTTAGGTTACAATCGCAGTCAAGCCTCGAGAGATATCGCCTTGAAAGAAGGCATGATTGACCGTGCAACAGATGATTTTGCCAGTTTTGCTCCTTTGGCAGATATCATCATTCTCAGCTTGCCAATCAAACAAACCATTGCTTTCATTAAGGAATTGGCCAACTTGGACTTGAAAGAAGGCGTGATTATTTCAGATGCTGGTTCGACCAAGTCAGCCATTGTGGATGCAGCGGAGCAGTATTTGGCTGGCAAATCTGTTCGCTTTGTCGGGGCCCATCCCATGGCTGGTAGTCATAAGACAGGGGCTGCTTCTGCGGATGTTAATCTCTTTGAAAATGCCTATTATATCTTTACACCTTCGAGCCTGACAGGTCCTGACACGCTTGAGGAAATGAAGGATTTGCTTTCAGGTCTTCATTCTCGCTTTATCGAGATTGATGCCAAGGAGCATGATCGAGTGACTTCTCAGATTAGCCATTTTCCTCATATTCTGGCTTCTAGTCTCATGGAACAGACCGCGGTCTATGCTCAAGAACATGAGATGGCAAGGCGCTTTGCGGCAGGTGGTTTTCGAGATATGACTCGGATTGCAGAAAGCGAGCCAGGTATGTGGACGTCCATTCTCTTGTCCAATCGTGAGACTATTCTAGACCGCATTGAGGATTTCAAGGAACGTTTAGATGAGGTTGGACAAGCTATCAGCAAGGGAGATGAAGAGCAGATTTGGAACTTTTTCAACCAAGCGCGTGAGCAACGGCAGGCCATGGAAATTCATAAGCGTGGCGGCGTGGATAGCTCTTATGACCTCTATGTCGACGTTCCCGATGAAGAAGATGTTATCCTGCGGATTTTGGAACTGCTACGTGGAACTTCCTTGGTTAATATTCACATCAATGAGGAAAACCGTGAGGATATTCACGGGATTCTACAAATTTCATTTAAAAATGCTCAAGACTTGGAACGAGCCGAGCACCTCATAACAGAAAATACCGACTATACAGTCGTCATCAAATAAGGAGAAAATCATGCCTAAAATAGAGCTTAGATTCATATTTGGTGTTATCTTTATTTCTTTTATCTTACTTAGAGCTTACGCTGTTAAAAAAGATGTGAAAACTACTTCAGAAGAAAGTGTTGAGACAAAAAACGAATCTTCCAAGAAGGAAACAAGTTCAGAGAAAACCAATTCAAAGTATGTAGACGATAGAATTATTAATGAGTTTATCAATAGCTACAATAAAAATTCTAATAGCCCATTAGAAAATATCAAAAAAGGAAACATAAAGATAAAATATTTCGCATCAAGCTACGGATACTACTTGGAACTTTTACATGCAAATGATACTGATAAAATCAATGTAACAATAAATCAGACAAATGAAAATAGTGAATCTGGTGTTGCAGGAATGAAAGAAGTATTTCATGATATTGTTAAATCGATTGAATCATCCTTATCCGATGATGAGATAGATAACTATTTTGATAATCTTATGTCAAATGAAATAAAAATAGGCTCTAATTTAGGAACTTTGAAGATAGAGTATATACCAGATAAGGAATTAAGCAATGGACATTCAAGAGGTCATATAAAAGTGATTGCACAATAATAAAGACCACAGAGTGACTAGTAATTTTAAAAGAAATGAATAAGGAGAAAATCATGTCAAATATTTACGATAGTGCAAACGAACTCAGTCGCGGTCTTCGCGAACTACCAGAATACAAGGCTGTTAAAGCAGCTAAAGATGCTATTTCAGCAGATGCTGAGGCAAGTAAAGTTTTTACAGAATATGTTGCCTTCCAAGAGGAAATTCAAAGACTGGCACAGACAGGTCAAATGCCGGACGCTTCCTTCCAAGAGAAGATGGAAGGTTTTGGCAAGCAGATTCAAGGAAATAGCCTCTTGTCAGAATTCTTTACCAAGCAACAACAATTGGCCATTTACCTTTCTGACATTGAAAAAATTGTTTTCGAACCAGTTTCAGAATTGCTAAAATAAGAAAATAACTATCATAAAGTCAGAAATTTTTAAGGAATTTCTGGCTTTTTATGATAAAATAGGTAAAAGTATTGCAAGTATGAGGTCTAGTATGAAACTAAAAACAAACATTCGCCACTTACATGGCAGTATCCGAGTTCCAGGTGACAAGTCTATCAGTCACCGTTCTATTATCTTTGGAAGTTTGGCTGAGGGTGAGACCAAGGTTTATGATATTCTGCGAGGTGAAGACGTTCTTTCGACCATGCAGGTTTTTCGTGACCTTGGTGTTGAAATTGAGGATAAAGATGGGGTTATTACTATTCAAGGTGTAGGCATGGATGGCTTAAAAGCACCGCAAAATGCTTTGGATATGGGAAATTCTGGAACCTCGATTCGCCTGATTTCAGGCGTTCTTGCTGGTGCAGACTTTGGAGTAGAGATGTTCGGTGATGATAGTCTTTCCAAACGTCCTATGGACCGTGTGACGATTCCATTGAAAAAAATGGGCGTCAGCATTTCAGGGCAAACTGAGCGAGACCTGCCTCCCCTTCACTTAAAAGGAACTAAAAATTTAACACCTATTCATTATGAGTTGCCGATTGCCTCTGCCCAAGTCAAGTCATCCTTGATGTTTGCGGCCTTGCAGGCTAAGGGGCAGTCAGTTATTATCGAAAAAGAGTGCACTCGTAATCATACGGAAGATATGTTACAACAATTTGGTGGTCATTTAAGTGTGGACGGCAAGAAAATCACAGTTCAAGGACCACAAAAATTGTCAGGACAAAAGGTGGTTGTTCCAGGAGATATTTCCAGTGCAGCCTTTTGGTTAGTTGCTGGTTTGATTGTTCCAAACTCTCGTGTGGTGCTTAAGAATGTAGGTATTAACGAAACGCGTACAGGTATCATCGATGTCATTCGTGCCATGGGTGGAAAATTAGAAGTAACTGAAATTGATTCAGTCTCTAAATCCGCTACCTTGATTGTTGAGTCTTCTGACTTGAAAGGAACAGAGATTGGCGGTGCCTTGATTCCACGCTTGATTGATGAATTGCCCATTATTGCTCTTCTTGCTACCCAAGCACATGGTGTAACAGTTATCAAGGATGCTGAGGAGCTTAAAGTCAAAGAAACAGACCGCATTCAGGTTGTGGCAGACGCCTTAAATAATATGGGAGCAGATATCACACCTACAGCAGATGGAATGATTATTAAAGGAAAATCAGCCCTTCACGGTGCTAGAGTCAATACTTTTGGAGACCACCGTATCGGTATGATGACGGCTATCGCGGCCCTCTTGGTTGCAGATGGAGAAGTGGAGCTTGACCGTGCTGAAGCCATCAATACCAGCTATCCTAGCTTCTTTGATGATTTGGAGAGCTTGATTCATGGCTAAGGTATTACTAGGATTTATGGGTGCTGGTAAATCCACAATTGCTAGAGGATTGGACTCTAATTACCTTGATATGGATGCTCTGATTGAGAAACGCTTAGGTATGTCCATTACGGAATTTTTCGCTGAAAAGGGCGAAGTGGCCTTTCGTCAGATAGAGTCAGAAGTTCTAGCGGAGTTACTACAAACAGACCAGGTTGTGTCAACTGGTGGAGGAGTGGTTATTTCTCAACGAAATCGTGACTTACTAAAGACAAATTCTGATAATATCTACCTGAAAGCTGATTTTGAAACCCTCTACCACCGTATCGCAGCTGATAAGGACAATCAGCGTCCGCTTTTTCTAAATAATAGCAAGGAAGAACTTGCAGCTATTTTTCAAGAAAGACAGGCTTGGTATGAGGAAGTGGCCAGTCGGGTTTTGGATGTGACCAAGCTAAGCCCAGAGGAAATTATAGAGGAACTGAGATGAAAATTGCTTATCTAGGTCCCAAGGGATCATTTTCACACCACGTTGTGCAGACTGCTTTTCCTCATGAGGAATTGCAGGCTTTCGCCAATATTACGGATGTCATCAAGGCCTATGAGCAAGGTTTGGTGGACTATTCTGTAGTGCCAGTTGAAAATTCTATAGAGGGTAGTGTGCATGAAACCTTGGACTACCTTTTTCATCAGGCTCGCATTCAAGCAGTGGCAGAAATCGTTCAGCCTATTCATCAGCAGTTGATGGTGGTGCCAGGTCACACTAAGATTGAAAAGATTTTTTCTCATCCTCAGGCTTTGGCTCAAGGAAAGAAATTCATCGAGGAACAATATCCAGAGGCCCAAATCGAGGTAACAGCTAGTACAGCTTATGCGGCCCGCTTTATTTCCGAACATCCAGACCAGCCTTATGCAGCCATTGCACCAAGAAGTTCTGCTGAAGAATATGGCTTAGAACTGATTGCTGAAGATATTCAGGAAATGGAAGCCAATTTCACACGTTTCTGGGTTTTGGGAGCTGAAAAGCCTGGTATTCCTTTGCAAGCACAAACTAAAAAAATGAGTTTGGCATTGACTTTACCGGACAATCTTCCCGGCGCACTTTACAAGGCCCTGTCGACCTTTGCTTGGAGAGGAATTGACCTGACAAAAATTGAAAGCCGTCCACTCAAGACAGCACTGGGTGAATACTTTTTCATTATCGATGTTGATTATGCCGATAGGGACTTGGTTAACTTTGCCCAAAAAGAATTAGAAGCGATTGGAATCCAGTATAAAGTACTGGGAGCCTATCCTATTTATCCAATATCAGACCATGGAAAGGAGAGAAGATGAGTAAAGAAAATCCCTTAAGCCATCACGAGCAGTTGCGCTATGACTATCTCTTTAAGAATATTCATTATCTCAATGAGCGAGAGAAAAAAGAGTTTGCTTACTTGCAAGACAAATTAAATAGGGAAAGTAGTGATGCTCCCTCAGAAAGTCAGGAATTGGCAGAGGATTATAGAAAGACAAGTGCTAATACTTCGATTCCTTCTTATAATAGCCGTAGTCGTTCTGAGAGATACCAGAAAATCAATTCTCTTCCAAAGGTTAAGTCCAAAAAACGTAAGATTCGTTGGGGGCGCATTTTTGCAGGATTGCTTGCCCTTCTAGCCTGTGTCGGTTTTGGCATGATTTTTATGTTCCTAAAAGGTTATTCAAATGCTGATCCAAACAGACCTGCCAATGCTAAGGCAGCTCAAGTAGAAGTTTTTCATGGTCAAGATACCAAGGATGGGGTCAATATTTTGATTATGGGGACGGATGGACGGATTGGCCAAAATAGTGCTGAGACGAGAACGGACTCGATTATGGTACTAAATGTTGGTGGCTCAGATAAGAAAATTAAGCTAGTCAGCTTTATGCGTGACAATTTGGTTTATATAGACGGTTATAGCCAAGTCATTAACGGTAGAAAGCAGTCTGATAATAAGTTAAATGTGGCCTATGAACTAGGGGAACAAGAAGGCCAAAAAGGGGCTGAAATGGTTCGGAAAGTCCTAAAAGATAATTTTGACTTGGACATTAAGTACTACGCCTTGGTAGACTTCCAGGCCTTCGCAACTGCTATTGACACTCTATTCCCTGATGGGGTGACGATTGATGCTAAATTCTCAACCTTAGAAGGTCAACCTTTAACCGAAGCTACCGTGGGAGATGATTTACACGCTACGGAAACAGAGTCTCCAACCCAGACGATTAAAGTTGGGAAACAGCAGATGAATGGTTCAACCTTGCTAAACTATGCTCGCTTCCGTGATGATGACGAAGGTGATTATGGTCGTACAAAGAGACAACAGCAAGTATTGGCAGCTGTTCTGCAACAACTCAAGGATCCAACCAAACTCTTTACTGGATCAGAAGCACTTGGTAAGGTCTTTGGCATGACCTCTACGAATGTTCCTTATAGTTTCTTATTGACCAATGGCTTATCCTTCCTAGACGGAGCGCAAAATGGTATTGAGAGATTAACAGTTCCAGAACTAGGTGATTGGGTCGATGCCTATGATGTCTATGGAGGTTTAGCTCTCCAAGTTGATCAAAATAAATATCAAACCAAGCTCGCTCAAATGGGAATGAGATAAGATAAGACAGAAAAATCAAAGTTTGAAGGCTATTTATCTAGCAGTCAAGCTTTGATTTTTTACAGTCTGCAATAGATTTTCACACCTTATTTGTGGTATAATGGAACGATACGATAGAAAGAATAATGAACAATATGACTGATTTAAAAGCAATTCAGGCTCGAAGTCTGGAGATGGCTGAATATTTTGTGGCTTTTTGCAAGGAACATGATTTGCTTTGTTATCTCTGTGGAGGAGGTGCTATTGGTGCCCTTCGAAACAAGGGGTTTATTCCTTGGGACGACGACCTAGACTTTTTTATGCCTCGTAAGGATTATGAGAAATTAGCAGAAATATGGCCTCGTTATGCAGATGAGCGTTATTTCTTGTCAAAGAGTAACAAGGATTTTGTCGATCGTAATCTTTTTATTACCATTCGTGACAAGGAAACAACCTATATCAAACCTTATCAGCAGGATTATAAATCACACCTGTTACTTTGTCCATGAAAGCAATACCCTGCAAATAATATCACAACTATCAACAGTTTATTAAATGAAAAAAGCAAACAAGGTGGAAAGTTTGATCAAACTTCACAAAGATTCTAAGGAGGTATACAGATGAATAGAAATTTTGTAGAAAAACTAAGATTAATTTCTATAAGAGATATTATTTCGCTTATATTTATTTTTCCTATAGCCTATGTTATTTCTCTATTCTTCAGACGCAAGAATAAGAATCTAATACTAATATGCGAAAGTGAAAAAGAAGCTAGAGATAATGGATATTGGTTGTTTAAATATATTAGAAAAAATCACCCAGAGGAAAATGTAATATATGTTATTGATTTGAAATCTCCTGATGCTCATAAAGTCAAAGAGTTAGGAGAATGTATCCAGTATTGGTCTTTTAAACACTGGGTTTATTATCTTAGTGCGGGAGTAAATGTAAGTACACAGAAAGCAGGAAATCCTAATCCAGCTGTATTTAATTTTATGGAAGTATATTTAGGATTAAAAACCAATAAAGTATTTTTACAACATGGAATAACGGTTTCTGATGCTAAATGGCTATATTATGAAAATACAAAGATGCGTGGCTTTATATGTGGAGCAGAACAAGAGTACAAAGAAATAAAGGAAAAGTTTGGTTACCCTAGTGGATATGTACAATATTTAGGTTTTCCTAGATTTGACAACCTCCATAATACCATTGTAAAAAATAATCAAATTCTTGTAATGCCTACATGGAGAGAATGGTTGAACTTAAATACTAAAGCTAGAACTAACTTTAATGAAGGTAGTACTTTTACAGAAAGTGAATATTTTAAAAAATGGAATGAGTTTTTATTGAATAAGGACCTAAAAGCTTTTTTAGAAGTGAATGACTTAACTTTAATTTTTTATCCGCATAGGAATATGCAAAACAATCTACAAGAATTTAAAACTTATTCGGATAATATAATATTGGCAGATTGGAAAAAATATGATATACAAGAACTATTAAAAGAGTCAGCTTTCTTAATTACAGATTATTCAAGTGTATTTATGGATTTTGCTTATATGAGAAAGCCAGTTTTGTTTTATCAATTTGATTATAAAAAATTTAGGGAGGGTCAGTACGAAGAAGGATACTATGACTATAAAGATGGCTTCGGAAAATCAATAGATACCCTAGATGAATTAATATCAGATATTCAAAAACAATTTAATAATAAGTGGATCTTGGAAGATAGATACAAAGAAAAAATTGAAAAGTTTTTTAGAATACACGATGATCAGAATTCTAAGAGAGTATATTCGTTTATAAAAGAAATAATAGGAAAAAAAGAATGAAATTAACGATAGGCATACCAGTATACAACGGAGAAAAATATATATCCCGCTGTATAGATTCTATACTCAAAGAGTATGAGAAAGCAAAAGAAAACATAGAGTTAGAATTGTTAATAGTAAACGATGGTTCAAAAGATAATAGTAAAACAATATTAAAAGAATATAGTGATAAATTATCATTTATAAAAGTTGTAACTCAAGATAATGCAGGAATTGCTCATGTAAGAAAAGTAATTTTAGAAGAGGCTAGTGGAGATTATCTATGGTTTGTTGATGTAGATGATGAGATAGATGAAGGAGCAATAGAATTTATAGCTAATCAAAAACTAGAAGAAGTAAATATATTTGATTATCGAGTAGGATATGATTACAGTAAATTAGAGACTATAAGTATGGGAATACAAGAAAATACTATACTTATTCCTAATAAAGAAAAGAAACTTTTCACTCTGACGAATGCTGTCTGGCATTATATATATGATTTAGAATTTTTAAGAAGAACTAAACTAACCTTTAAAAGTGGTTATTTATATGAAGATTTTGAGTTTGTGGCAAAATTATGGCCTAATGTAAGTAGGGCTAAATATTTTAATTTTAGCATATACAAATATTATTTAACAGAAGGTTCTATTATGCGTGGCGGAACTCCTATTAATAAAATAAGAGATATAGAAGTAATGTTAAACAGTGTAGAAGCCTATTATACAGAAAATTATCCAGGGGAATATAAAGAAGAGTTAGAATATTATAACTGGTACCATATGTTGTATGGTGGATACGCTAATATTTTAAGAATTGATAAAAAATCTCCCCTATTAAAAGAGTACCTTGAAAAAATAAATAAAAAATATCCTAATTGGATACACAATCAGTATTTAAAGAGTCAACCATTGAAGAGAAAATTACTTATGTATTTAATTAAATTTAATCAAAAAAGTATAGTGAAAAAGTTATTGAAATAGGTGAAATATGAGTAAAAAGAAAATTTTATTTATCACATGGTCTTTTAGTTTGGGGGGCGGAGCCGAAAAAATTTTGGAAAACATTTCCAATGGATTAAGTGATGAGTATGATATTGATGTTTTAGAGATAAATCATCGTGGTATTGGAGAAAGTAACACTAGAAAAGTCAATGTACTAAAACCTATATTCAAAAACCTAGAAAATTCCAGTTTTTTTAATAAAATTAAGTGGAACCTATTTTTGTTTTTCCCAAAATTATTTAGATATCTAGTAACGAGTAAAAAATATGATTATGAAATAGCTTTTAATTATTTATATCCAGTTTACTTACTTAGTAATGATGTGAAAACAATATCTTGGAATCATGGAACAATCTATAATCTAAAAAACCATAAATTTTCTAGAATTAGACAAGGTAAAAAATTAAAACATGTTAACAAAATAATAAGTATATCAGAAAAAACATCAGAGTCTATCAAAGAAATTTATCCTGAATATGCTAAAAACATAGAGCTAGTATATAATGGATACGATTTTCAAAAAATTCACACTAAATCTCTTGATGATGTAAATATTAAATTTGAAGAGGACAGTCTCATTTATTTAGGACGTATAGAGGAAGCCAAAGGGATTAAGAGATTGTTAGAAGTTTTTAAGAATGTGGTTGAGAAAATACCTGATAAAAAATTATATTTATTAGGGAAAGGTGATTTAGAGGAATACGTTAGTAAATTTGTAGTTGACAATCATTTAGAAAAAAATGTATTTATGTTAGGATATGTTGACAATCCATATCCATACATAAAAAAAGCATCTTATGTTGTTTTATTATCAGAAGCAGAAGGGTTTCCTACAGTTTTGGTGGAAGCGTTAGCGTTAGGAAAGGGATTTATTAGTACTCCTGTAGGAGGGACGAAAGAATTATATAATAATCAAAAATGTGGATTTGTTTCTGATGATAATGAAGAAATTTGTAACTATCTTATAGAAGAGCTTAGTAAAAAGAAGGAAGATAGATTCATTAATTCGGAAGTATGTAAGAAGTATGTTGATAAATATTCCTTAGATAAACAGATTGTCAGTATCAAAAAAATAATTAATGAACTATAGGTGAACAAATTATGGATAAAATAATAATTCCTATGAGTTATATGGGGAGTGGCTCTTCAGCTGTGACAGATTTATTAAGAGAATATGATGGAATTAACACTAAGAACTCAGACTTTGAGTATGTTTTTTTACATGCTCCCGATGGATTGTTTGATTTAGAATACAAATTGCTATATAATAACAATTCTATAAGAAGTGATGAAGCGGTAAAGAGTTTCAGAAAACTTATGAAAAAATTATATATTTATGGTGGTTGGGGTATTGCTAATTATAAACATAAAATATCCAAAAATTTCCTTAATATAGTAGATAGTTACTTAGATTCGATAATAACTAGTAAATATCGTGGGATATGGTACTATTATCAAAAACCATCAAAAATAGCTTGGTTTATAAGAATTATAAAGAGAGTTATATTTAAAAAAACTGCAAAATTAAAACAAGTACAATTAGAAATGAGTATGGTATCTTCGGATGACTTTTATGAAAAAAGTAGACAGTTTATTGTTGATGTTATAAAACAAATATCCGATACAGAAGAGAATATAGTACTAGACCAACTTTTATTACCTCATAATCTTAATTTAATAGATAATTATAAAATTGATGGATTGCTTCCAATAATTGTTTCAAGAGATCCCAGAGATGTATTTATCATGAATAAATACTTTTGGAAGCCAAGAAATCAAGAGGTGCCATACCCAACAGATGTTAAGACATTTTGTAATTATTACAAAATGATGAGAAAAAATGAGAAAAAAACAGAGACTTTAACATTAAGATTAAATTTTGAAGATTTAGTTTTAAATTACGAGAAAACAAAACAAGATATAGAAAATTTTATTGGTATAGACTCTACCCATCACAAAACAAAGTTTAAGTATTTCAATCCAGCCATTTCTGTGAATAATTTACAAGTTTACAATAGAGATGATAAATACAGGGAGGAAGTAGAAATGATAGAGTTAGAATTATCAGAGTACCTATATAATTTTAAGAAACGTATTGTTTCTACTGGGGATGTTTTTTAATTACCGTGTAGAGGAATGAGGTGAGTATTTGATATTAGATTGGAAAAGAGTGTATTATTTAATTACGCTATTTAGCTATACTGTAACTATTTTTTTAGGAATTTTATATATATATGATGATTCAATTGTAACCTTATTGTTAACTTTAGTTATGCTTATTGTTAGTAGTACTTTATATTGTTTTAACAATATAAAGTACTATATAATCCATCTTATTTTTTACATTACAATATTTCTTTTTTTGGTTTCTAGACCAACAATCGATTATTTTAAATATGGACTAATAAATACTTATCAGGAAGATGTCTATAGATTTTCATTTTTGGCTGTTATTGTTTCTATTATTGGCATAACTATAGGAGGTCTTTTAGTTTCTAAAAGAGAAAACAAATTGAAAGAAGAGATTAAAGCCCTCAAAAATAAGCGATTTATAGATAGTGTACGGAAAGTATCGTTATCAGTATTTTTGTTCTCGTATCCATTTTACTTAGTAAGAATAATCGAAAGATTAATGTACAGATTAAATGTTTCATATTATGAATATTATGCTGATTTCAAAAGTGAGTTACCTTATTTTACCTATATCTTGTCTACATTTGTAGTTTATGCTATGTGTATATATCTAGCTACAAAACCAAATAAACGCCATTCTACAATAGTGTTAGGCCTCTTTGTTACTGCAAATGTATTCAATCTTTTAATAGGAACAAGAAATCCATTTGTACTAAGTTTGATTTTTTCATTTGTTTATTTTTTTATGAGAAATCAGACAGAAAAAGGTGTTTGGATAGGTGTAAAAGAAAAATCTATGCTCTATATAGGGACACCTACCATGATGCTTATTATGGGCTTCTTGAATTATGCCCGTGATGGACAAGGTATTGGGAATATGAGTATAGCTGAGTTATTGATGGATTTTATCTACAAACAAGGTACAAGTTTTGGTGTTTTAGCCAGAGGATACTTGTATGGAAGTAATTTACCGATAAAAGAGTTTAGAAATTATACATTTAGTCCTATAATTGAGTATATCACCAGAGGGAATTTAGGAATTTTATTTGGTGGAACTCCCTTTACTAGTGCTAATAATAGTCTAGAATTAGCTCTTGAAAGTGACAGATACGCTCACAATATTTCGTATATTGTTTTGAAACAGGATTATTTGGCAGGTCATGGCATAGGTGGAAGCTATATAATGGAAATGTATACTGATTATGGAATGCTTGGACTATTTCTGTTGAGTATTCTAATGGGGATAGGTTTCATATTTATGATAAAATCAGCTTATAAATCCGGAGTACTATTATTCGGTATTACCTTATTAATTTTAAATAATCTATTCTTTATGCCGAGAGGAGGCTTTACAGAGAGTTTCTTTAATCTAGTTACATTGCAATATTGGGGAATTGTTTTTGTTATATTTTTTGCAGCAACCCTAATAGAAAGAAAAGTAAAATACACAGTTAATAATAAAGGAGATATATAATGTTTGATAATTATTCGATTGCAGATTTATTTGCAAATATTTATAAGAGAAGAGTATTAAATCTAGTTTCACTAATAGTTTTATTTCTTTGTTTAGCTATTCCATACTCTTATAAAGTACTTACAACAAAGTCTGTTGTAAAGGATACTAGTAATTATTCTAGTTATCTTTCGTATAAAATCATAGCGCCAGAAGTTGAAACTAAAACTCCTAATAGTAACACGATTGGAGGATATAGTGATTTCTATGGACGTTTGATTCAAGCCAATTTAAATGGAGCTTATTTGTTCAATGACCAATCAGAATCAGATATGAAAAAAATTGCGTCAGAATTAATGACATCTGAGGTTACACTTAAAAACTCAAATTTTGATTTTTGGAACAAAAAGATAGAAGTAAATTCCTTATTAAATAATGTGGGAATTACAGTAAAAATATTAACACCAAGTAAATTGGCGAATGATATTATTGAACAGAAATTGGATTATTTGATTGATAAATATAAACAGACATACTCTGGTGTCACAATTGAAAAATTGGAGACAGTTTATTCAAAAGAACTTGAAAAAAATGACATAGAATCTGGAGTAAATAAAGTTACTTTATTCATTCGTGTGATTATACTCGGAATTGGGGCTCTGTTTTTAGTAATATTTGTTAACGTAGCAGCGTATATCTTTAATCCAACAATTAATAGAGCCGGAGATTATGAAAAATATGGTGTAGATTTTGTAGTGAAATTAGATACTGTAGCTAATTTTAAAGATGTTATACAATATAAGAATGGAAATAAGAACTTATTAGTGATAGCAACGAATAAAAATGTTTTTGATAAATTTTCTAAGCAATATTCTAAAGCCTTGCCAGAAAATATTGTCATTGGAAATATAAATAACATTAAGTCTGTATTAGATTCTGACAACATTTTATTTGTAGAAGAGTATGGTATAACTAGATATAAAAACTTTGAAGAACAGCTTCAAGTAATTAAAAACCTAAACAAAAATGTTCTAGGTGTGGCCACATATAATTTGTAGATTATGTCAAATTAAAGGAAAGTATGACCTTGAATTGTCAGCTCTATGCTATTTGTAGTGGGTTGAAGAAAAACTAAAATCGAGAAAGGACACATTTCGTCCTTTCTTTTTTGATATTCAGAACGATAAAAATCCGTTTTTTGAATTTGTAAAAGTTCCGAAAACCAAAAGTATTTCGTTTGATAAGTTTGATGAGATTATTGGTCGCTTCTAATTTAGCGTTGGAATAAGGTAATTGGAGTGCGTTGACAATCTTCTCTTTGTCCTTAAGAAAGGTTTTAAAGACAGTCTGAAAAAGAGTATGAACCTGTTTTAGCTTGTCCTCAATAAGTCCCAAAAATTCCTTATTCTGAAAGTGAAAAAGTAAGAGCTGATAGACATTGTAGTGGTGTTTCAAGTCTTCTGAATAGCTCAACAGTTTTTCCCAAATGAAAAAATTGTACTTGATCGCTTTCACATTGTACAACATCTCGTACATGCTATGAGTCGTGTCCGTGTTCAAATCATGAACCAATTCGATAGAAAATCCCATGAATACAAGGCTGTCAAGCACTACTGGAAGCTCATCCAGCAGGATAGTCGTAAACTGAGTGATAAACGATTTTATCGCCCTACTTTTCGCTCACACTGGACTAATAATGAGATTCTCGAAAAGCTCCCTGCATACTCTCAAGAACATAGAGAGAAGTATGAACTCTATCAACTATTACTGTTTCATTCCCAAGAGAAATAAACAAACCATTTTTTTGAATTGATTGAAGAAACGATTTCTTGTGTAAATCCTATTTTTCAAACTGTTTTTAAAACCTTTTTGAAAGATAAGGACAAAATCATGAACGCACTGGAGCTGCACTACTCAAACGCGAAACTAGAGGCTACTAATAACATCATTAAGGTCATCAAGTGCAATACTTTTGGCTTCCGGAACTTTAAAAACTTCAATTAAAACTAGAATCCTCATCGCTTTGAACATCAAAAAAGAGAGAACCAAGTTGGTCCTCTCCAGATTATAACTTTTCATCAACCCACTACAGTTGACAAAGAGCCAAAAGAAGTCGCTTTTATTGAAAATTTACTAATAACAATAATGATTAGTTGGTTGTTTTTTTAATCTTACTTAGTATAAGATTTAGGGCATAGTGGAGTGTTTTATCTTTTGTGATAAAGAGTGTTAAGAGGTAGTAAATAGTACAACCTACAATGGTAGAGAGAACCATGAAAATCATGTTCAAAGTTACTGTATAAGACGTTATTTGAAAGAGCGTTTTAAAAGTTAGGTAAATGGGAATAAATCCTAGTGAGACAATGCTATAGCGCATAAGAAATGTGAAAATTTCTTTCAATTTAAGTAACTGATATTTTTTGATAAAGTGAATTTCAAGTAGAACGACTATGATTTCTGCACTTATAGTAGTGACGAGATAGTATACTGGTGAAAATATATTATTGAAATACAAGAAGCAGTTGAGTAGGAAATTTAATCCACCACCAATAAAGTAAAAGGCAGTTAGACGATTTTCGTGATTATTAATAAATATAATTTGTCTACCCAGAATCAACTCAATGGCCCAGATAACACTTCGAAAAGCAAAAATGCTAGTAATGATTCCCGCCTCAAGATATTTTTCAGAAGAATAAATAACGGTTGCATAACTTCCTAAAATCATAATTCCAATACTTGTTGGAATTATGAGGAAATAGAAAAATGATGCTGTTTGATTCACAAGAGTTCTATAGGAATTGTAATCTTTTTTTCCAAGATAGTAGCTGAGACGTGGAACACTTACGTTTATAGCTCCACCTAGGACACCAGCAATTAACATAACGATGTTGGAAGCGATCGCATAATAAGAAATGTAGTTTTCATCAGGTCCATTGGTTATGAATATTCTATCGAGCAGGCCATAGAGCATACTGGAATTTGCTAATAGCAGCATAGTAAAGAGAGACTTAGATTCTTTGGTTAATTCCACAAAACTAATATTAACGAATGAAACTTTTCTCTTGATCCAAAGAAAACTAAGTAGATAATTTAGAATAGTGGTGGCACTCATGACAATGGCATAAGGAACAATATCATCTGCTGTTTTTACAAAGGTGAAGATTCCAACTAACATAGAAATCCGGATAATTAAGGTCTTATATAGGATGAAGGCATAGTTTTCATAAGCTTCGTTCATCCATTCGATATTGAGGAATTGGAAGAGTGCCTGTGCACCTAAGATATAGTAGAGAACTTTAAGATTTTCAATGCTGGTGTCAAAAAAGATAATAAGGAAGTAGATACCAGTTGTCAGGATAGAAGTGAAAACAGAAATATAAAACAACTTAGAAAAGACATAGTTGATTTTATTCTTATCGTCCTTGACATTACTGATAGCACGAATCCCATAGTTGTATATTCCAAAGGCGGCTAAAGGAATGACAAAGCTAGCCCAGGTATTGGCAGTATTGAAATAACCGTAGTTGGATTTGCTGAGAATCCGCGTCAGATAGGGATTGGTTATTAGCGGAAAAACGATATTGAGAACATTGACTAGCAAGCTAGCCAGTGCATTAACTTTTATATTTTTCATTGTACTTTCTTTCTTGTATTGTAAAATGGTCTCTAGTATTATATCACATTCTCGCTTCATTCTTTTGATAAAATCTTAAAAATCTAGTATAATAGATAGAACTGAAAGTATGAGGTTACTAGCAATGAAAATGAAACAAATCAGTGATACAACTTTAAAAATCACGATGTCTTTAGAAGATTTGATGGATCGAGGCATGGAGATTGCTGACTTTCTCGTTCCTCAAGAAAAAACAGAAGAGTTCTTTTATGCTATCTTGGATGAGTTAGAGATGCCTGATAGCTTCCTAGATACAGGTATGTTGAGCTTCCGTGTGACTCCAAAACCTGATAAGGTCGATGTCTTTGTAACCAAATCAAAGATTGACCAAAATCTAGATTTTGAAGATTTATCGGATTTGCCAGACATGGAAGAATTGGCTCAAATGTCGCCAGATGAATTTATCAAAACCCTGGAAAAAAGTATCGCGGACAAAACTAAGGATGATATCGAAGCCATTCAATCTCTAGAGCAAGTCGAAGCCAAGGAAGAAGAGCAGGAGCAGGCTGAACAAGAAGTTGAGAGCAAGAAAGAGCCCTACATCTATTACATCCTTTCTTTCGCAAAATTAGCTGATTTGGTGGCTTTTGCCAAGACAGTGACTTTTGAGATGGAAACTTCTGAACTCTACAAGATGAATGAGCGCTATTATTTGACCATTTTAGTGGATATTGAAAATCATCCAAGTCCATATCCAGCTTGGCTGTTGGCCCGTATGCGCGAGTTTGCGGACGATAGTGATATCAGTCGTTCAGTCTTGCAAGAGTATGGTCAAGTCTTGATGAATCACGATGCAGTACTTAATCTGCAAAAGATTGGATAATCCTTTCTGGAAAGCTATTTCTAGATTTTGAGAAGAGCGAATCGTCTGATTCGTTTTTTCTTTTCTAGATTGAAATAGTGATTTACTATAATAGGAATTTTCACAAAATTCTGTTATAATGGCTATATTAGAAAATTTCGAGGAGACAAACATGACAGTTAAAATTGCTTTACTAGGATTTGGTACCGTTGCAAGTGGTGTGCCTTTCCTCCTAAAGGAAAATGGAGAAAAAATCAATCAATCAGCACATTCAGAGATTGAAGTTGCTAAGGTATTGGTCAAGGATGAAGATGAAAAGAATCGCTTGCTTGCAGCAGGGAATGACTTTAACTTTGTAACCAATGTGGATGACATTTTATCAGACCAAGACATTACGATCGTAGTGGAATTGATGGGGCGTATCGAACCAGCTAAAACCTTTATCACTCGTGCCTTGGAAGCTGGAAAACATGTTGTTACTGCTAACAAGGACCTTTTGGCTGTCCATGGTGCAGAATTGTTAGAAATCGCTAAAGCTAATAAGGTAGCACTTTACTATGAAGCAGCAGTAGCTGGTGGGATTCCAATTCTTCGTACTCTAGCAAATTCGTTGGCTTCTGATAAAATCACGCGCGTGCTTGGAGTAGTCAACGGAACTTCTAACTTCATGATGACCAAGATGGTCGAAGAAGGCTGGTCTTACGATGATGCTCTTGCGGAAGCGCAACGTCTAGGATTTGCAGAAAGTGACCCTACAAATGACGTAGATGGGATTGATGCAGCCTACAAGATGGTGATTTTGAGCCAATTTGCTTTTGGCATGAAGGTCGCTTTTGACGATGTAGTCCACAAGGGAATCCGCAACATTACACCAGAAGACGTAGCTGTAGCACAAGATCTTGGCTATGTAGTGAAATTGGTTGGTTCTATTGAGGAAACTCCTTCAGGAATTGCTGCAGAAGTAACTCCAACCTTCCTACCTAAAGCACACCCACTTGCTAGTGTGAATGGCGTAATGAACGCTGTCTTTGTAGAATCTATCGGTATTGGTGAGTCTATGTACTATGGACCAGGTGCTGGTCAAAAACCAACAGCAACAAGTGTGGTGGCGGATATTGTCCGTATTGTTCGTCGCTTGAATGATGGTACCATTGGCAAAGATTTCAACGAATACAGCCGTGACTTGGTCTTGGCAAATCCTGAGGATGTTAAAGCAAATTACTACTTCTCAATCTTGGCTCCAGACTCAAAAGGTCAGGTCTTGAAGTTGGCTGAAATCTTTAATGCCCAAGATATTTCCTTCAAGCAAATTCTCCAAGATGGAAAAGATGGTGACAAGGCGCGTGTTGTTATCATCACACACAAGATTAATAAAGCCCAGCTTGAAAATGTCTCAGCTGAATTGAAGAAGGTTTCAGAATTCGACCTCTTGAATACCTTCAAGGTGCTAGGAGAATAAGATGAAGATTATTGTACCTGCAACCAGTGCCAATATCGGGCCAGGTTTTGACTCGGTCGGTGTAGCTGTAACCAAGTATCTTCAAATTGAGGTCTGTGAAGAACGAGATGAGTGGTTGATTGAACACCAGATTGGCAAATGGATTCCACATGACGAGCGTAATCTCTTGCTCAAAATCGCTTTGCAAATTGTACCAGACCTGCAACCAAGACGTTTGAAAATGACTAGTGATGTTCCCTTGGCGCGTGGTTTGGGTTCTTCCAGCTCGGTTATTGTAGCTGGGATTGAACTAGCCAACCAACTGGGCCAGCTCAACTTGTCTGATCATGAAAAATTGCAGTTAGCGACTAAGATTGAAGGCCATCCTGACAATGTGGCTCCAGCCATTTATGGTAATCTCGTTATTGCAAGTTCCGTTGAAGGGCAAGTTTCTGCTATCGTAGCAGACTTCCCAGAATGTGATTTTCTAGCCTACATTCCAAACTATGAATTGCGTACTCGAGACAGCCGTGGTGTCTTGCCTAAAAAATTGTCCTACAAAGAAGCTGTTGCTGCTAGTTCTATCGCCAATGTGGCGGTTGCGGCCTTGTTGGCAGGAGACATGGTGACCGCTGGGCAAGCAATCGAGGGAGACCTCTTCCACGAACGTTACCGTCAGGACTTGGTGAGAGAATTTGCGACGATTAAGCAAGTAGCCAAAGAAAATGGTGCCTATGCAACCTACCTTTCTGGTGCTGGACCGACAGTTATGGTCTTGGCTTCTCATGACAAGATGCCGGCGATTAAGGCAGAATTGGAAAAGCAACCTTTCAAAGGAAAACTTCATGACTTGAAAGTTGATACCCAAGGTGTCCGTGTCGAAGCAAAATAAAGAATAGATGATAGGATGGGGAAACTCTCGACCAGAGGGCTTCCTATCCTTTTTTTGAAAAGAAGTTTATACTCAATGGAAATCAAAGAGCAAACTAGGAAGCTAGTCGCAGGCTGCTCAAAATACTGTTTTGAGGTTGTGGATAGAACTGACGAAGTTAGCTCAAAATACTGTTTTGAGGTTGCAGATGTAAGCTGACGTAGTTTGAAGAGATTTTCGAAGAGTATTAGTTAAAAACTTGATAAAGGAGAAATAAAGATGGCAGAAATTTATCTAGCAGGCGGTTGTTTTTGGGGCTTAGAGGAATATTTTTCACGCATTTCGGGAGTGCTAGCAACCAGTGTTGGCTATGCTAATGGACAAGTCGAAACGACCAATTACCAGCTGCTCAAGGAAACAGACCATGCAGAAACAGTTCAAGTGATTTACGATGAGAAGACAGTATCACTCAGAGAGATTTTACTTTATTATTTCCGAGTCATCGATCCCTTGTCAATCAATCAACAAGGGAATGACCGTGGTCGCCAATATCGAACTGGGATATATTACCAAGATGAAACAGACTTGCCAGCTATCTACACAGTGGTGCAGGAGCAGGAGCGCATGCTGGGTCGAAAGATTGCAGTAGAGGTGGAGAAACTTCGCCACTACATTTTGGCTGAAGACTATCACCAAGACTATCTCAAGAAAAATCCTTCAGGTTACTGTCATATCGATGTGACCGATGCTGATAAGCCATTGATTGATGCCTCTAACTATGAAAAGCCTAGTCAAGAGGTGTTAAAGGGCAGTTTATCTGAAGAATCCTATCGTGTTACCCAAGAAGCTGCTACAGAGGCTCCATTTACCAATATCTATGACCAAACTTTTGAAGAAGGAATTTATGTAGACATTACGACAGGTGAGCCCCTCTTTTTTGCCAAGGATAAGTTTGCCTCAGGATGTGGTTGGCCAAGTTTTAGCCGTCCGATTTCCAAGGAATTGATTCATTATTACAAGGATCTCAGCCATGGAATGGAGCGAATTGAGGTTCGTTCTCGGTCGGGCAATGCTCACTTGGGTCATGTTTTCACAGATGGCCCAAGTGAGTTAGGTGGCCTTCGTTACTGTATTAATTCTGCTTCCTTGCGTTTTGTAGCCAAGGATGATATGGAAGAGGCAGGATATGGTTTTCTATTGCCATACTTAAATAAATAAAACAGAGAGGGTGGGTACTTCCCACTTTCTTCATTTTCAGAATACGAATAGAAGGGATTTATGAAACACCTATTATCTTACTTCAAACCCTACATCAAGGAATCGATTTTAGCCCCCTTGTTCAAGCTTTTAGAAGCTGTGTTTGAGCTCTTGGTTCCCATGGTGATTGCTGGGATTGTTGACCAATCCTTGCCCCAGAGAGATCAAGGTCATCTATGGATGCAGATTGGTCTGCTCCTTATCTTTGCAGTAATTGGTGTGGTAGTGGCCTTGGTAGCTCAGTTTTACTCAGCTAAGGCTGCGGTGGGTTTTGCCAAGGAATTGACAAACGACCTCTATCGACATATTCTTTCCTTGCCCAAGGACAGCAGAGACCGTCTGACAACTTCTAGTTTGGTCACTCGCTTGACTTCGGATACCTACCAGATTCAGACTGGTATCAATCAATTCCTGCGTCTCTTTTTGCGAGCGCCCATTATCGTTTTTGGTGCCATTTTTATGGCTTATCGAATCTCAGCTGAGCTGACTTTATGGTTCTTGGTCATGGTTGTCATTTTGGCCATTGTTATTGTAGGGCTCTCTAGACTAGTCAATCCTCTCTACAGCAGTCTGAGAAAGAAAACGGACCAGCTGGTTCAGGAAACGCGCCAGCAATTACAAGGGATGCGGGTTATTCGGGCTTTTGGACAAGAAAAACGAGAGTTACAGATTTTTCAGACCCTTAACCAAGTTTATGCAAGTTTACAAGAAAAGACGGGTTTCTGGTCCAGTTTATTAACACCCCTGACCTATCTGATTGTAAATGGAACTCTCCTAGTCATTATCTGTCAAGGCTATATTTCTATTCAAGGAGGATTGCTCAGTCAAGGTGCTCTCATTGCTCTTATCAATTATCTATTGCAGATCTTGGTGGAATTGGTCAAGCTAGCCATGCTGATCAATTCTCTCAACCAGTCCTATATCTCAGCTAAGCGAATTGAGGAAGTCTTTGCCGAAGCTCCAGAAGACATCCATTCAGAATTAGAACAAAAGCAAGCTACCAGTGATCAGGTTTTACAAGTTCAAGAACTGACCTTTACCTATCCTGATGCGGGCCAGCCTTCTCTGAGAGGCATTTCCTTTGATATGACTCAAGGACAAATCCTTGGTATCATTGGGGGAACGGGTTCTGGTAAATCAAGTTTGGTGCAGCTCATTCTTGGACTTTATCCAGCAGACAAGGGGAGCATTTACCCTTATCGAGATGGATCTAGTCCTAGTAATTTAGAGGAGTGGCGGTCTTGGATTGCCTATGTGCCCCAAAAAGTCGAACTTTTTAAGGGAACCATTCGCTCCAACTTGACTCTAGGTTTACATCAAGAAGTAACTGACCAAGAACTTTGGCAGGCCTTGGAGATTGCGCAAGCAAAGGATTTTGTCAGTGAAAACGAAGGACTCTTGGATGCCCTAGTTGAGGAAGGAGGGCGAAATTTCTCGGGCGGTCAAAAACAAAGGCTGTCCATCGCACGAGCAGTCTTGCACCGAACTCCATTTCTCATCCTAGATGATGCAACCTCGGCACTGGACACTATTACCGAGTCTAAGCTCTTGAAAGCAATTCGAGAAAATCTGCCAAATACGAGCTTAATCTTGATTTCTCAACGGACTTCGACACTCCAGATGGCTGACCAGATTCTCCTCTTGGAAAAAGGTGAGCTCTTAGCTATCGGCAAGCACGAGGAATTGATGAAAACTAGTCAAGTCTATCGCGAAATCAATGCATCCCAACATGGTAAGGAGGACTAGTATGAGACGACAAACTGCAAACCAGACGCTCAAACGTTTGGCAAAAGATTTAGCAAGCCATTCCTTCCTCCTTTTCCTAGCCTTTCTAGGAACTATTGCCCAGGTTGGCTTATCAATTTATCTTCCTATCTTGATTGGGCAGGTCATTGACCAAGTCCTGGTGGCTGGTTCTTCACCAGTTTTTTGGCAGATTTTTATTCAAATGATCTTGGTGGTCATAGGAAATACCCTTGTGCAGTGGGCCAATCCTCTCCTCTATAATCGCCTAATTTTCTCTTATACCAGAGACTTACGAGAGCGAATCATCCATAAGCTCCATCGTTTACCGATTGCCTTTGTGGATCGGCAAGGCAGTGGGGAGATGGTCAGTCGGGTGACAACAGACATAGAACAGTTGGCAGCTGGCTTGACCATGATTTTTAACCAATTCTTCATTGGTGTCTTGATGATTTTAGTCAGCATTCTAGCCATGATTCAAATTCATCTCCTCATGACTCTTTTGGTCTTGCTGTTGACGCCACTGTCTATGGTAATTTCACGTTTTATTGCCAAGAGATCCTATCATCTCTTCCAGAAGCAAACAGAGACGAGGGGGATTCAGACACAATTAATTGAAGAATCGTTGAACCAGCAGACCATTATCCAGTCCTTTAATGCTCAGGAAGAGTTTATCCAAAGGCTGCACGAGGCTAATGCCAATTATGCAGGTTATTCTCAGTCAGCTATCTTTTATTCTTCAACAGTTAATCCTTCGACTCGCTTTGTAAATGCGCTCATTTATGCGCTTCTAGCTGGAGTGGGAGCTTATCGTATCATGATAGGCTCTACCTTGACCATTGGACGCTTAGTGACTTTTTTGAACTATGTTCAACAGTACACCAAGCCTTTTAATGATATTTCTTCAGTGCTAGCTGAGTTGCAAAGTGCTCTCGCTTGTGCAGAGCGTGTTTATGGAGTCTTAGATAGTCCTGAGGTGGCTGAAACAGGTAAGGAAGTCTTGACTAGTGACCAAGTCAAGGGAGCTATTTCCTTTAAACAGATCTCTTTTGGCTACCATCCTGAAAAGATTTTGATTAAGGATTTATCTATCGATATCCCAGCCGGTAGCAAGGTGGCCATTGTTGGTCCGACAGGTGCTGGCAAGTCAACTCTTATTAATCTCCTTATGCGTTTTTATCCCATTAACTCAGGAGATATCTTGCTGGATGGGAAATCCATTTATGACTATAGTCGTGCCTCTTTACGACAACAGTTTGGAATGGTGCTCCAAGAAACCTGGCTTAAGCAAGGGACTATTCATGACAATATTGCCTTTGGTAACCCTGAAGCCAGTCGGGAGCAGGTGATTGCTGCTGCCAAAGCAGCCAATGCAGACTTTTTCATCCAACAGTTGCCACAGGGATACGATACCAAACTGGAAAAAGCAGGTGAATCTCTCTCTGTCGGTCAGGCTCAGCTCTTGACCATTGCCCGAGTCTTTCTGGCTATTCCAAAGATTCTGATCTTAGATGAGGCGACTTCTTCCATTGATACACGGACAGAAGTACTGGTTCAGGATGCCTTTGGCAAACTCATGAAGGGGCGCACAAGCTTTATCATTGCCCACCGCTTGTCTACCATTCAGGATGCGGATTTGATTCTAGTCTTGGTGGATGGAGATATTGTTGAGTATGGCAATCATCAAGAACTCATGGTTCGAAAGGGCAAGTATTACCAAATGCAGCAAGCTGCAGCTTTTAGCTCTGAATAATCCTTTCTATTTTGAAATCTTATGGACAAAAAAAGTTGCCTTCGGGTGACTTTTTTGTTACAATAGCTAGAAAAATTATTCACTTTAAATTGTCTTTTAGAAAAGGAGCCTAGAATGAAAGTCTTTCAGCATGTAAATATCGTGACTTGTGATCAAGATTTCCATGTTTATCTGAATGGAATCTTAGCTGTTAAGGATTCTCAAATCGTCTATGTTGGTCAAGAGAAGTCAGAGATTTTAGAGCAAGCTGAGCAGATTATAGACTATCAGGGAGCCTGGATTATGCCTGGTTTGGTCAATTGTCACACCCATTCTGCTATGACAGGCTTGCGAGGGATTCGAGATGATAGCAATCTCCATGAATGGCTCAATGACTATATCTGGCCTGCAGAAGCAGGATTTACTCCCGACATGACTACAAGAGCGGTTAAAGAAGCTATGATAGAGATGCTCCAGTCGGGGACAACAACCTTCAACGATATGTATAATCCCAATGGTGTGGATATTGAACGGATTTATCAAGAAGTGAAAGTTTCCAAGATGCGTTGTTATTTCTCACCGACCCTTTTTTCTTCTGAGGCAGAGACAACTGCTGAGACTATTGCTAGAACACGAGCCATCATCGAGGAAATTTTAGGATATGAAAATCCAAATTTCAAGGTTATGGTAGCCCCACATTCTCCCTATAGCTGTAGTAGAGACTTGCTGGCAGAAAGCTTGGATATGGCAAAAGAGTTGAATATTCCTATCCATATTCATGTTGCGGAGACCAAGGAGGAGTCAGGAATTATCCTGAAACGATACGGCAAACGCCCCCTCGCTTTTCTAGAAGAACTGGGTTACTTAGAGCATCCGTCTGTCTTTGCTCACGGGGTCGAATTAAACGAGCGAGAAATTGAACGCTTGGCAACTTCTCAAGTGGCTATTGCCCACAATCCTATCAGTAATCTCAAACTGGCCTCAGGAATTGCTCCAATTATCCAGCTGCAAAAAGCGGGAGTAGCAGTTGGAATTGCGACAGACTCGGTTGCTTCCAATAACAATCTTGATATGTTTGAGGAAGGACGGACAGCAGTGCTACTACAGAAAATGAAGAGCGGAGATGCCAGTCAATTCCCAATTGAAACAGCTCTCAAGGCTCTGACAATCGAAGGGGCTAAGGTCCTAGGGATGGAAAATCAGATAGGAAGTCTGGAAGTTGGCAAGCAAGCAGATTTTCTGGTCATTCGACCTCAAGGAAAAATCCATCTCCAACCCCAAGAAAATATGCTTTCTCACCTTGTCTATGCTGTCAAATCCAGTGATGTTGATGATGTCTATATTGCCGGAGAACAAGTTGTCAGGCAAGGTCAAGTCCTGACAGTAGAACTGTAAAAGAAAAATCACGAAAAATTTTAAAAAAAGTTTGCAAAAATCTTGCATTCTTTTTTTGACTATGCTATACTTATATACGGTTTGAAAAAACTGCCTAAGACAGTAGGGGAGCTCGACTCATAAGTATCCTACCGAGGACAAAACGTATCATATAAAAAGAAGCGTATTGTACTTTCGTGTCTAGGTTTGGGCGCGTTTTTCTTTTGAAAAATTTCCCCAAGCAAAATAATAACGGAGGTGAACACACTAATGAGTGAAGCAATTATTGCTAAAAAAGCGGAACTAGTTGACGTAGTAGCTGAAAAAATGAAAGCTGCTGCATCTATCGTCGTTGTAGACGCTCGTGGTTTGACAGTTGAGCAAGATACAGTTCTTCGTCGTGAGCTTCGTGGAAGCGAAGTTGAGTATAAAGTTATTAAAAACTCAATCTTGCGTCGTGCAGCTGAAAAAGCTGGTCTTGAAGAACTTGCATCAGTATTTGTTGGACCATCTGCAGTAGCATTTTCTAACGAAGATGTTATCGCACCAGCGAAAATCTTGAACGACTTTTCTAAAAACGCTGAAGCACTTGAAATCAAAGGTGGTGCAATCGAAGGCGCTGTCGCATCTAAAGAAGAGATTCTTGCACTTGCAACTCTTCCAAACCGCGAAGGACTTCTTTCTATGCTCCTTTCTGTACTTCAAGCGCCAGTGCGCAACGTTGCTCTTGCAGTCAAAGCGGTTGCAGAAAGCAAAGAAGACGCAGCTTAATCTTAAGCTACGCAGCGTAGCCTAGCTACGAAAATCTATTATACATTTAAAAACATATTTGGAGGAAATAACAATGGCATTGAACATTGAAAACATTATTGCTGAAATTAAAGAAGCTTCAATCCTTGAATTGAACGACCTTGTAAAAGCTATCGAAGAAGAATTTGGTGTAACTGCAGCTGCTCCTGTAGCTGTTGCTGCAGCTGGTGCTGCTGACGCTGGTGCTGCTAAAGATTCATTCGACGTTGAATTGACATCTGCAGGCGACAAAAAAGTTGGCGTTATCAAAGTTGTACGTGAAATCACTGGTCTTGGACTTAAAGAAGCTAAAGAACTTGTTGACGGTGCACCAGCACTTGTTAAAGAAGGCGTTGCAACTGCAGAAGCTGAAGAAATCAAAGCTAAATTGGAAGAAGCTGGAGCTTCAGTTACTCTTAAATAATAGAGCGACTACATTAGTAGCTTAAAAATATGATTAAACCGCTATTCTTAGGAGTAGCGGTTTTTCTTTTTGTTGGCTAGTGGGTAAAAAAGGGAAAGGAAACTTTAAAAGTGAGGAGAGTTAGATTGAAAGAATCATATTGGTAAATCGAAATGATGGATATTTGTATCATGTCATAAATCGTTATCAAACGATAATATTGATTTTCTTACAAATTAAGAGTATAATTTATAAAAATGAGTGCTCACTCAATTTTTGTGAAATTAAGGAGTAAAGAAAATGGTTGTTGAAGCAATAGAGTACAGTCGTTTCGGTAACGAAGAGGTCTTGGATTTGCTGCAGATAGACTCTACAGCCTTGTATGTAAATCAAGTGAGAGTAGAAGTTCATGCTGTTGGTTTAAATCCTATTGATTATAAAACTTTTGAGGGAGCGAAACCCCTTCGATTTCTATCTTTTATAACGAAATTAAGGAAACCAAGTCGTTGGTTTGAATCCAAATCATCTCTATTTCCAAGAGGTGTGGGGAGAGATTTTTCTGGAGTTATTACAGAAGTTGGAAATGAAGTAACTAGGTTTTCAGTAGGAGATAAGGTGTTTGGAACAATGATTAGCGATCCTGGTTTGGGAACTAAGAGGGGAGCTTTAGCAACAGAAATTTGTGTCAATGAATCGGAAATTGTATTCAAACCAGAGATGATCGACATGACTCACGCAGCTACTATGGGAGTAGCTGCTCTAACTGTGGGTGGGGCTTTTAGAAGAATCGGTTTAAATTCAAGAGATACTGTTGTTATTTCAGCTGCAGCAGGAGGTATTGGAAGTATTGCAGTACAGTATGCAGTTGCTAAGGGGGCGACAGTGATTGGAATAGCAAGTAAGAAAAATGCAGAGTATCTGAAGTCTTTAGGTGCCATACCAGTAAGTTACGAAGAGAATATAAAGAAGGCTCTTCTATCAGCTAGTCCAACGCCTATTACAAAATTTTTGGATTGTTATGGATCTGATTATGTTAGATTGGCTTTTAGTTTAGACTTGAAAGGGACAGCTATTGGGACATTAGTACCTTCGCCCTATGTTATGATAAAAGGTGCTCAGTTTACTGGTCCGAGACATTCCACATATGATGATTTTAGCACTTTAGCTGAAATGGTCTCAGACGGGAAGGTTCAGCTGAAAATTGATCAAGTGTATGACTTTTCTCTAAAGTCAGTTAGAGAAGCCTATCGTAGTCTGAAAATGGGACACAGTCGAGGCAAAAAAGTCGTAAAAGTAAGAGAGTAGAAGAGAGGTGCTAGCGATGGAAAGTTTAGAACAAAAGTATGCTCAGACATTAGAAGTTAGCAACTTGAGCTTGAAACAACGTCGAGTATTATTATCAAGCTTAAAATTATTCTCAGAAATTGGATTTGAGAATACAACGTCCAGCCTTATTGCCGAACGAGCTGGAGTGTCAGAAGGAACTGTTTTTAGTTACTTTAAAACAAAGGAAGGTATTTTAGAAGCCATTTTATCTACTTTTTTAGAACAGGTTATTCCAGAAGTAATTGCGGATTTCTCAGAAAAAAAATTCACAGTAGATCAAGAAACTTTTCCCTTCTTTTTAAAAAGTATTGTTCGAGATAGGCTCTTTTTCATTCAGGAGAATCAAATGCATGTTAAAATTCTCTTGGGGCGTTCTTTTATTGATAAAAATCTTTCTATCCAGTTAGGAAATATTATTGTTCAATCTATAATAGAACCAATTAGCCCTGTTTTAAATCAATTTAAAGAAGAAGGACTTATTCTAAATTGGTCAAATGAAAGAATTGTTCGATACATTTTAGCATTGAGTTTTTCTTATCTTATTCCCATGATGTTGAATGATGAAGGAACTATAAACATAGATGAAGCAGTTGATGAGATTGTTGAATGTTTGTCGTCTGCCCTAATGAAAGTAAAATAAATTCGGATGTTAAAACTCACTGTTAATGGTGAGTTTTTTGGATTCAACATAAAAATCCCCAATCGAAGCGATTGAGGATTAAGCAAATGAATCTTAAACAATACCTTGTGCAATCATAGCATTTGCTACATTTTCAAAGGCAGCAATGTTTGCTCCTGCAAGGTAGTTTTTATCAAGACCGTATGTTTCTGAAGTTGTTTTAGCTGTGTTGAAGATGTTTGTCATGATATCTTTGAGACGTCCATCAACTTCTTCACGAGTCCATGAGAGGCGAAGGCTGTTTTGGCTCATTTCAAGGGCTGAAACGGCTACACCACCAGCATTGGCAGCTTTGGCAGGTCCGTAGAAGATACCATTTTCTTTGTAAACTTTGATGGCATCAAGGTCGCTTGGCATGTTGGCACCTTCAGATACACAGATAACGCCTTGAGCTACTAAACGTTTAGCTGCTTCACCATTGATTTCGTTTTGAGTAGCACATGGAAGCGCAATGTCATAGTTTCCAGCGTAAGTCCATACAGAACCTTCATGATAAGTAGCAGTTGCTTTCTCAGCTGCATACTCAGTCAAACGAGCGCGACGTTTTTCTTTAACATCAACCAAAAGATCGAAGTCGATACCATTTTCATCGATGACGTAACCATTTGAGTCAGATACAGAGATAACAGTTGCACCAAGTTCAGTTGCTTTTTGAAGAGCGTATTGAGCAACGTTACCAGAACCTGAAATAACAACTTTCTTACCAGCAAAGCTGTTACCGTTAGCTTTGAGCATTTCTTCAGTGTAGTAAACCAAACCGTAACCAGTTGCTTCTGGACGAATCAAGCTACCACCAAATCCAAGAGGTTTACCAGTCAAGACACCAGCATCAAATTGGTTAAGGCGTTTGTATTGACCGTAAAGGTAACCAATCTCACGTCCACCAACACCGATATCACCAGCAGGTACGTCAAGTGATGGGCCGATGTATTTTTGCAATTCAGTCATGAAGCTTTGGCAGAAGCGCATCACTTCAGCATCTGTTTTACCTTTAGGATCGAAGTCTGATCCACCTTTACCTCCACCAATAGGAAGTCCAGTCAAGACGTTTTTAAAGATTTGTTCAAATCCGAGGAATTTCAAAATCCCTTGGTTTACAGTTGGGTGGAAACGAAGTCCGCCTTTGTATGGTCCAACAGCTGAGTTGAATTGAACACGGTAACCACGGTTTACTTGAACTTTTCCATCACGGTCAACCCAAGGAACACGGAAAGAAATCACGCGCTCTGGTTCAGTAATACGTGCCAAGATATTTTCTTCGATATACTCAGGGTGTTTTTCAAATACAGGTTCTAAAGTGTTGAAAAATTCTTCAACAGCTTGGAGGAATTCAGCCTCGTGCCCGTTACGAGCTTTCACAGTTTCAAACACGCTTTGGATATATTCTTTAGCAGATGTCATATCGTTCTCCTTAAATTCTAATTTAATTATGTGTGTCATTATAGCAGAATTTTTTTTGGCTGTAAAGAGAAAAACAAAAATTTTCTAAAAATTCATTCAATTTAGTTTTTCATATTTTTTGAAAGTAGATAAAAAACGAACGTTTTTCTTATAAATGATTTTATTAAAGAGAAAATCTGAAAATATGGTATAATATTAGCAATAAAAGGAATCCGGAGGATCAGAATCATGGTATCAACGAAAACGCAAATTGCTGGTTTTGAGTTTGATAATTGTTTGATGAATGCAGCAGGTGTGGCTTGTATGACGATAGAGGAGCTAGAAGGGGTTAAAAATTCAGCGGCAGGAACCTTTGTCACTAAGACAGCGACCTTGGACTTCCGTCAGGGGAATCCTGAGCCACGCTATCAAGATGTTCCACTTGGTTCCATCAACTCTATGGGCTTGCCAAATAATGGCTTAGACTATTATTTGGACTATCTTTTGGATTTGCAGGAAAAAGAGCCGAACGGAACTTTCTTCCTATCTCTAGTCGGCATGTCTCCAGAGGAAACCCATACTATCTTGAAAAAAGTCCAAGAGAGTGATTTTCGTGGTCTGACTGAGCTAAACCTCTCTTGTCCAAATGTTCCAGGAAAACCTCAGATTGCCTATGATTTTGAGACAACAGACCGGATTTTGGCAGAAGTGTTTGACTACTTTACAAAACCTCTTGGAATTAAATTGCCACCATATTTTGACATTGTTCACTTTGACCAAGCGGCAGCTATTTTCAATAAGTATCCGCTCAAGTTTGTCAACTGCGTCAACTCTATCGGAAACGGCCTTTATATAGAAGATGAGTCTGTCGTTATTCGTCCTAAAAATGGTTTCGGTGGCATTGGTGGTGAGTATATCAAACCGACTGCTCTAGCTAATGTTCATGCCTTCTACCAACGTCTCAATCCTCAAATCCAAATCATCGGAACAGGTGGCGTGTTGACTGGTCGTGATGCCTTTGAACATATCCTCTGTGGAGTAAGTATGGTGCAGGTGGGAACCACCCTTCACAAAGAAGGAGTTGGTGCTTTTGATCGTATTACCAATGAACTGAAAGCAATCATGGCAGAAAAAGGATACGAAAGCCTAGAAGATTTTCGTGGGAAATTGCGCTATATTGATTAAACTCATTAAAAAATCAGAAGAAAGGAGAGAAGATGCTAGCCATTGAAGAAAGTCAGAAGTTGACTTTATCAAATTTACTGAGCCTGAGCCTTTTTACAGGGGCAGATCAGGGTCAGTTTGAAGTTATGAAGAGTCAAGTATTGAAACAGATTGGTTATGATTCTGCCGACCTCAACTTTGCCTACTTTGATATGAAAGAAGTAGTATACAAGGATGTGGAACTGGAGTTGGTCAGCCTTCCTTTCTTTGCGGATGAGAAAATCGTGATATTAGATCATTTTGTCGATATTACAACTGCTAAAAAACGCTTTTTGACAGATGATGAACTCAAGTCGTTTGAGGAATACCTTGACAATCCTTCCCCAACAACCAAGTTGATAATCTTTGCGGAAGGAAAACTGGATAGCAAAAGACGGTTGGTTAAATTACTGAAGCGTGATGCCAAGGTTTTTGATGCAGTAGAAGCCAAAGAACAAGAACTGCGCCAGTATTTCCAAAAGTGGAGTCAGAAACAAGGCCTGCAGTTTACTAATAATTCTTTTGAAAATCTCCTCATCAAGTCGGGTTTTCAATTTAGCGAAATCCAGAAAAATCTCCATTTTTTACAGTCCTATAAGGAAGATTCTGTTATCGAGGAAGAGGATATTGTCAACGCTATTCCCAAGACCTTACAGGACAATATTTTTGATTTAACTCAGTTTATTCTGACTAAAAAGATGGACCAGGCGCGCGACTTGGTTAGAGACTTGACCTTGCAAGGTGAAGATGAAATCAAACTGATTGCAGTCATGCTAGGACAATTTCGGACTTTTACTCAGGTGAAGATTTTGGCGGAGTCTGGGCAAACAGAAGCGCAGATTGCAAGTAGTTTAGGTAGTTATCTAGGACGCACCCCGAATCCCTATCAAATCAAGTTTGCGCTGAGGGATTCACGAAGACTTTCCTTGAGCTTTTTGAAGCAAGCTATTTCCTATTTAATTGAGACAGACTATCAGATTAAGACAGGTCTTTATGAAAAAGGTTTCCTTTTTGAAAAGGCACTCCTGCAGATTGCTAGTCAAGTAAATTGAAATTATTTTTGAAACTACAACCCGCGTCAGTATTATCTTGTCGTGGGTTTCTTGCTGATTTGCTTGTTTTATACTCAATGGAAATCAAAGAGCAAACTAGGAAACTAGACGCAGGTTGCTCAAAGTACTGCTTTGAGGTTGTAGATAAGACTGACGAAGTCAGTCACATATATAGTCCAAGGCGACGTTGACGCGGTTTGAAGAGATTTTCGAAGAGTATTATTCGAAAGTATGTCAGTGATTTCCTCATCTATAAGCAAAAAACTTGAAAAAAGTGAATGTTTACGTTATCATTTTCATATAGAAAGAAAAAGAGGTATTACAGATGGCTATTATCTTACCAGATCTTCCATATGCATACGACGCTTTGGAACCATACATCGATGCGGAAACAATGCACTTGCACCATGACAAACACCATCAAACTTATGTCAACAATGCTAATGCAGCTCTTGAAAAACACCCTGAAATCGGTGAAGATCTTGAAGCCTTGCTTGCTGATGTAGAATCTATCCCAGCTGATATCCGTCAAGCACTTATCAACAACGGTGGTGGACACTTGAACCACGCTCTTTTCTGGGAATTGATGACTCCTGAGAAAACAGCTCCTTCAGCAGAACTTGCAGCAGCAATCGATGCAACATTTGGTTCATTTGAAGAATTCCAAGCAGCCTTCACTGCAGCAGCAACAACTCGTTTTGGTTCTGGCTGGGCATGGTTGGTTGTCAACAAAGAAGGGAAACTTGAAGTGACTTCAACAGCAAACCAAGACACACCAATCTCAGAAGGTAAAAAACCAATCTTGGGCTTGGACGTTTGGGAACATGCTTACTACGTGAAATACCGCAACGTGCGTCCTGACTACATCAAAGCTTTCTTCTCAGTAATCAACTGGAACAAAGTAGATGAATTGTACGCAGCCGCTAAATAATGGTATATGGAGGGAAGAATGGTTCTTCTCTTTTTTAGGTTATATGATTCGAGTCTGACAAAATCGTCAGACTTTTTTCATTTTTATGAGAAACGTGCTAACTGCTAGAAATTATGGTAGAATAAAGTATTAAGTAATCGTGGAAAAAGGATATCTATGCGAAAAGAAATTGCACCTGAATTATACAACTATAACAAGTTTCCTGGTCCTGAGTTCCATTTACACGGGGACAAGGTTGAAACGGAAGGGATAGCTTTTTCCTTGGTGGAAAATATCAAGGATGCCTTTGATGTGACGGCTTTTAATCAGCGTTTTTCAGAAGTCTTAACCAAGTTTGATTATATAGTGGGAGACTGGAGCAACGAACAGCTTCGCCTACGAGGTTTTTATAAGGATAATCGAACAGAAGAAAAACTTGAAAAAATCAGTCGTTTACAAGACTACCTTTTAGAGTATTGTAGTTATGGTTGTGCCTATTTTGTTTTAGAAAATGAAGCTCCTAAGCGAGCATCATTTGACAAGAAAATGCGTAAGAAGGAAGAAGAACAGCCTTCTAGAAAAGGAAAGAAACCGACTCAAACCAAACGAAAACCGAATGCAGATAAGAAAAATAGACGTCGTCAGAAAGACCAGCATTCTCAGAAAGAGGACAAGGGGCAACGTCATTTTGTCATTCGTCAGAAGTGAGTAGGAATAAGGAGAAGAAATGAAACCGTCAATTTATAGTTTAACACGTCAAACCATGCAGGAATGGGTTTTGAAGCAGGGAGAAAAGAAATTCCGTGCAGATCAAATCTGGGAATGGCTTTACCGTAAACGTGTCCAGTCATTTGAAGAGATGACCAACCTTTCCAAGGATTTGATTGCTAAGCTTAATGACCAGTTTGTGGTCAATCCCTTGAAACAACGTATCGTTCAAGAGTCTGCTGATGGGACAGTTAAATATCTTTTTGAATTGCCAGATGGAATGCTGATTGAGACAGTACTCATGCGTCAACACTACGGTTTATCTGTCTGTGTGACCACTCAGGTCGGCTGTAATATCGGTTGTACCTTCTGTGCCTCTGGTTTGATTAAGAAACAACGTGACCTCAATAACGGTGAAATCGTAGCGCAAATCATGCTGGTTCAGAAATACCTTGATGAGCGTGGTCAGGATGAACGCGTCAGCCATATCGTTGTCATGGGAATCGGTGAGCCCTTTGATAACTATAACAATGTCTTGAATTTCGTCCGTACTATCAACGATGACAAGGGAATGGCCATCGGTGCTCGTCACATCACGGTTTCAACCTCAGGTTTGGCCCATAAAATTCGTGATTTTGCTAATGAAGGTGTTCAGGTCAATCTTGCCGTTTCCCTTCACGCACCTAACAATGAGTTGCGTTCAAGCATCATGAAGATTAACCGTGCCTTTCCAATTGAAAAACTCTTTGCAGCGATTGAGTACTACATTGAGACAACTAATCGTCGTGTGACTTTTGAATATATCATGCTTAATGAAGTTAATGACGGTGTAGAACAAGCCTTGGAATTGGCTGAATTGCTCAAGAACATCAAGAAATTGTCTTATGTAAACTTAATTCCTTATAACCCAGTTAGTGAGCATGACCAATATAGCCGTAGTCCTAAAGAGCGCGTCCTGGCCTTCTATGATACGCTTAAGAAAAAAGGTGTTAACTGTGTTGTTCGTCAAGAGCATGGTACTGATATTGATGCAGCTTGTGGACAATTGCGTTCCAATACAATGAAACGTGACCGCCAGAAAGCAGTCGCAGCAGTCAATCCTTAATGATGAAGAAGACTTATAATCATATTTTGGTCTGGGGAGTCATTTTCTATAGCATTTGCATTGTCTATTTTTGCTTTACTCCTCAAGAACAATCTCCCGTGGGAGTGGAAACTCCAGGTATTCAGCATCTTGGACGCCTGGTTTTTCTTTTGACTCCTTTCAATTCTCTCTGGAAACTGGGTGAAGTGAGTGACATAGGACAATTATGTTGGCTTTTTCTACAAAATATCCTCAATGTCTTCTTGCTTTTTCCTCTGATTTTCCAACTCCTTTATCTCCTTCCAAACTTGCGTAAGACAAGAAAAGTGATCTTTTTCAGTCTTCTTCTAAGCCTAGGAATCGAGTGTACGCAGTTGGTCTTAGATTTTTTCTTTGATTTTAATCGCGTCTTTGAGGTTGATGATTTGTGGACCAATACCTTGGGTGGCTATATCGCTTGGCTCATCTATAAACGATTACATAAAAACAAGATAAGGAATTAAAATGAGTATTTTAGAAGTTAAAAATCTGAGTCACGGTTTTGGTGACCGTGCAATTTTTGAAGATGTGTCCTTCCGCCTCCTTAAGGGAGAACATATCGGTCTGGTCGGTGCTAATGGTGAAGGAAAATCAACCTTTATGAGCATTGTGACTGGTAAGATGTTGCCAGATGAAGGGAAGGTTGAGTGGTCCAAATATGTGACTGCTGGATACTTAGACCAACATTCTGTCTTGGAAGAAGGACAGTCGGTGCGTGATGTTCTCCGTACAGCCTTTGATGAGCTGTTCAAAGCAGAAGCTCGTATCAATGACCTTTATATGGAAATGGCTGAAGATGGAGCGGATGTTGATGCTCTCATGGAAGAAGTGGGAGAACTTCAAGACCGTCTGGAGAGTCGTGATTTCTATACCTTGGATGCTAAGATTGATGAAGTAGCGCGCGCCCTTGGTGTCATGGACTTTGGCATGGATACGGATGTAACTTCTTTGTCAGGTGGGCAAAGAACCAAGGTGCTTTTGGCTAAACTTCTCCTTGAAAAGCCTGATATCTTGCTTTTGGACGAGCCGACCAACTACTTGGATGCCGAGCATATTGACTGGCTCAAACGCTATCTCCAAAACTATGAGAATGCCTTTGTCCTTATTTCACACGATATTCCATTCCTAAACGACGTTATCAATATCGTCTATCATGTAGAAAATCAACAGCTGACGCGTTACTCTGGTGACTACTACCAGTTCCAAGAAGTCTATGCCATGAAGAAATCTCAGCTAGAGGCTGCTTATGAACGTCAGCAAAAGGAGATTGCGGACCTCAAAGACTTTGTCGCTCGAAACAAAGCGCGTGTTGCAACACGAAATATGGCCATGTCTCGTCAGAAGAAATTGGATAAGATGGATATTATCGAGTTGCAAAGTGAGAAACCAAAGCCATCCTTTGATTTCAAACCGGCCCGTACACCAGGGCGCTTTATCTTTCAAGCCAAGGATTTGCAAATTGGTTACGACCGTCCTCTGACCAAGCCCTTAAACCTAACCTTTGAGCGCAATCAAAAGGTTGCTATTATCGGGGCAAATGGTATCGGGAAAACAACTCTCTTGAAGTCTCTCTTAGGAATTATCCCACCTATTGCTGGGGAAGTGGAGCGTGGAGATTATTTAGAACTTGGTTACTTTGAGCAGGAAGTAGAAGGTGGCAATCGTCAAACACCACTAGAGGCTGTCTGGAATGCCTTTCCAGCTCTCAACCAAGCAGAAGTTCGTGCAGCCCTTGCTCGTTGTGGTTTGACAACTAAACACATCGAAAGTCAAATTCAGGTTTTGTCAGGTGGGGAACAAGCCAAGGTTCGTTTCTGTCTCTTGATGAATCGTGAAAACAATGTTTTAGTACTGGACGAGCCGACCAACCATTTGGATGTGGATGCCAAGGATGAACTCAAACGTGCTCTCAAAGAATACAAGGGATCTATTCTTATGGTCTGCCACGAGCCAGACTTTTATGAAGGCTGGATGGACCAAATATGGGATTTTAATAATTTAACTTAAAAATGAGGACAAAAGAAATACAGTATCGAATGTGGATACTGTATTTTTTGGTTTTTAAGATTTAAAATCGTAGTCTTTAACCACCTCGATGCTATCGATAGTAATAGCAGTTGTTGGTTTGTCTTTCTCATCTTTTTCGGCTTTAGCAATCTTATCTACTACATCCATACCGTCAATTACTTGACCAAAGACTGGGTGTTTGCCATCTAGACTAGGGTTTCCCCCTTCTTTATAGGCTTCGATGATTTTCTTTGGATACTTGCTTGTAGGGAGTTTAGCAGAGGTATCTGTGGAGTTTTGGTTGATAAAGAACTGGCTGCCGTTGGTGTTTGGTTGACCAGTATTAGCCATAGAAAGAGCGCCACGGATGTTATAGAGATAAGGAGTAATCTCGTTTTTGAAACCAGTTCCCTTGTCTTTAGTCTTATCCTTGTCATGCCAGATGGACTGACCACCTGTACCGTCTCCTTTTGGATCTCCAGTTTGAACCATGAAGCCATCGATGACACGGTGGAAGGTAATGCCGTTATAGTAGCCTTCTTTGGCATGAGTGAGGAAGTTTTCAACCGCTAGAGGAGCGAGTTTAGGGAAGAGTTTGATACGGATATCTCCTTGACTTGTGTGTAGAATCACTTCAGCCTCGTCTTCAGCAACTTCTTTAGATAGTTGTGGGAAATTGGCGTTTTCGTTTGTTAAAGCATCGTTTAACTCCTTGGCAGATTGGGTAGCTACTTTGGAGCTTTCCTCAGCGGCCAAGCTAGAATCTACATAGTCATCACCACGCAAACTACGTTGGATGTTGCTACATCCAGCTAGAGCTACAGTGGATAGTAAAAGAAGGGTTGCTAGTTTTTTCATTCTGTTCCTCTCAAAAATTTATTTCTACCATTGTACCCTAAAAGGAAGTGGATTTCAAATATTAGTGACAAGACAGTTTAAGAGGAAGCCAACCAGAAAGTCGCTTGTTTAGGGGTATCAATACCATAAGTGTACTCGAAGTATTTAGGGAACCAGATCTTAAGAAAGCTCGTGAAGCATCACAATTAGTAAACGTTAATTCGAAAGAATTACTATATTTTAAAAGAGCACATTTTCAAAGGATTTTTTCTTTTGGACTCAATTCCTAATTAATCAATGAACTTAATACTAGGTCTCGAAAAGAATTATGCTTCCTCTTGCTGTCTGAGTTCAAAGAGGTCTTCTACTTTTAGATTAAAAACTTGAGCAATTTTAAGAGCCATCTCCAGCGAAGGATTGTAACGATTATTTTCCAAGTGCAGAATTGTCTCGCGTCGCATGCCGATGCGGTCGGCTAACTCCTGCTGGGTCATGCCTGTGGACTCACGAACAGATTTGAGATTAGTAATAATCTTGCTTTCTTTGGCCATGCTTATCCTCTACGTTCCAAGATAAAATAGACAACCGCAAAGATGCAAATCAAGGCAGCTATGCTAAAAAATATCTGTCCCATGTAAAGAGTGAGAGACCCCATATACCCAATGATAACTGCTAGGATCATCAGTGCGCCTAGTATAAAAACAGAGATCAAGCTAGCTGCCTTGGCTAAATTAGCATAAAAGCGTTCGTCCGGAGTTTCCTTGACATTTTTCAAACAGAAAAAAGCAAATAAAATCATTTCAATAACGAGGCCAATTCCCAAAATCCATTCTTTAATACCAGAACTTACGCTAGGGGTTGCAAGCCAAATCCCTACTGTATAAAAAATGCTTGCTGCAAACACAAGTATTGTGTAAAGCTTAGCAGACAAGTCAAAAATAATCTTTTCCTTACCTTTCTGACTCTTATGTAGCCAGCTCCAAATAGCTACAATTTGACCTGACACTGAAATACCAGTAATAACTAACTTGGGTCCCCAACTAAGATTAGAACCAAATAAAACAATAAAATCAATAAAGAGAGCTACGGCAATCATTGCAATGAGGCCACGCATTTTTTGACTTTTTTTCATGATAGACTCCTTTTTCATGTTATAAATATATAACATTTAAATGTTATGTTATAAATATATCACACTTAAATTTAGAAATCAAGAATTTTATGTGTCAATGTGGTAATTATTTGAAAAAAATTTTTAATAAAAACCCTCGCTAGTCAAACAACTAAAGTATTCTTTGAAGCAATCATCGGATTTGATTTGGATAGTTTCGTTAATAATATTTGATGATAAAAAATTTTTGGAAAATCTAAATACTGTATGAATCTCTACTTTTTTTCTTAGACTATTATAAAGTCTTTCAGAATAAGCTTTGTAGGTGTAGAAGTTAATTTTTACAGAACTAAATTATTCCCCTATTTAGAATCTATTAATTCATATTTTATAAATTAATTAGTAGATATCATTCTTAAAATCCTTGATATTTCGTTTGGGAACGGGCTTAGGATTTAGGAGCCAAGTATTCAAATCTCGTTCAGGCGATATGAAGGGTTTGAGTTGATGGTCTTTATAAAATGTTTCTAATACTCTTCGAAAATCAAATTCAAACTTCGTCAGCTTTGCCTTGCCGTACTCAAGTACAGCCTGTGGCTAGCTTCCTAGTTTGCTCTTTGATTTTCATTGAGTATAAAATAGTATTCACGGCTAGCTTCTTTCAAACATTTATTTCCTACTTCTAACAAATTTCTAAATGGTTTAAAAATTTTATAGTCTGTCAAGTTTTTTTCTTGACACCTGCCAGAAATCTGCTATAATAGAACATGTGATAAATAGCTTAGCTATTTCACCGAAATAAAAAATAAGAAAAGAGACTTTAAAAATGGCAGTTAAAATCCGTTTGACTCGTATGGGTTCTAAGAAAAAACCTTTCTACCGTATCAACGTAGCAGATTCACGTTCACCACGTGACGGACGTTTCATCGAAACAGTTGGAACTTACAACCCACTTGTTGCTGAAAACCAAGTAACTTTGAAAGAAGACCGCGTTCTTGCATGGTTGGCTGATGGAGCTCAACCTTCAGATACAGTACGTAACATCCTTTCAAAAGAAGGCGTATTGAAAAAATTCCACGATTCTAAATTCTCAAAATAAGTTTAAAGTAGGTTGACAGATGGATACGATTGAAAATCTCATTATTGCGATTGTGAAACCCTTGATTTCACAACCAGATGCCTTAACTATCAAGATTGAAGATACACCAGAATTTTTGGAATATCATTTGGATCTTGATCAAAGCGATGTGGGTCGTGTAATCGGTCGTAAGGGTCGCACAATTTCTGCGATAAGAACGATTGTCTACTCTGTCCCAACTGAAGACAAAAAAGTAAGAATCGTTATTGACGAAAAATAAGAAGGGCGGGACGAATGTCTCGCTTTTTTTGCAAGGAGCAGGATATGCAGGATTTAACGTTTAGACAATTATAAGACTACTTACTGGAACATTACCAGCAGCCTCGGACTGAGGAAGGTCTTTTTATCAAGCTTGTGGAGGAAGTCGGTGAAGTAGCTGAAGTTTTGAATGGTCGCTCTGGTCGAAAAGAAGGGGTGCAGGATTCTAACGAGGAACTTGCTAAAGAACTGGCTGATATTATTCACTACACCGTCGCAATCGCAGCTATTAATCATATTGAGCTCACTAAAACCATCTTTGAGAAAGACAAAACTGCAGCCATTAAGTACCAACATGAACGTGATTTGGAAGGCTTTTTAAAGGGGGACTGGAAAAGAATGAACATTGATTGTATTTTAAACATAGATTGGGCAATGTACATTGATTGGTTATTGCGAATTTTACAGATTTCGACTTTTATAGGTGTAATTTTAAAAATTAGTTTTCAGAATAAGGCCTATATCAATAATATCGAAATTCAGGTAATTAAACCAATCGAATTTGATTCCTTGCATACGAGATTTCATCATATATATGAGTTTAAACATGATGAAAATGATAAACATTATAACCATTTGATTTTTTATCCAAAGGAAGTTGATATTGAAATTATAGAATTTTATTCTTTAATCTATGATTCAAAAAGTAATCGTTTAGTTGATAATGATAAACTGCATACAGTTAAAAATTTAAAGAATTATACATGCTTATTGATTCATACAAATTTACCAGAGAATATGCCTAGTTTAAGAATGAAATGGAAAACAAGTCAGGGTGAAATTGGCGAGTATACATTTTATAGTAATATGTATAATAGGAATGTGAATATCTCATCTTTCAAATATAAATTAACATTAAAGAGGAAACTATTAGCACTTTTTGGACTATAGCGACCCCTCTATGTATCTTCCTCCAACTTGAGAAAATCCTTGGAACGTGTTAAAATAAAGGGTAAGGATTTTTAATAATTCATTATATAGAACGAGTGGATTTCTTTATGAAGAGGATTGAAGTATCTACAGAAATTGGTAGTCTCTCTGTTACTTATCAAAAGCAAAAGAAAATGCTAGTTTGTTTAAGTGGCGTAGGTTTGCTACCAAGTTATGAAAATTTTTCACTTATACTTGAAAAACTTCCTCCTACAATTGGTTATTTGACAATTGATTTTCCGAACACAGGTAGGAGTCCGATTCATGACCAAGCTGGAAAAAATCTAGATAATCTTGCAGATGCGGTTTATAAAGTACTTGAAGAATTGGCGATTTCTGAATACATACTTTGTGCACATAGTTTGAGTGGAATTTTAGCTTGTAAATTGCTCAAGAAACCAATTAAGTGTCAGGCTTTAGTAGCAATGGAACCGACAACTAAAAAAGTCATGTTTGCTGATTTTTCAGAAAATCCTTATCCAGAAATGGAAAAGCAGATGAGGCTGATTGAGGAGTGTGGTCCTGAACTTTATTTTAAGAACTTAACTCAAGCCACATTTAGCCCTCAAACTAATAAAGAAATCTGGGAAATAATGCAAGAAAAAGGTTCAGAGTTGGAAAATCAAGATCCAGAATTTCAGATATCTGGAGAGATTACTAAGGAAGATTTTGAGAATTTATCGATACAATCTCATGTCCCTGTATTTATTTTTTGTCAGGCTTATAGAGAAAAAGAGTACAGAGAATCAGAATATTGGACTTCTAATACTAAACTCATTTTAGGAGGGAATCACCATTATTTACAGTGGTCTGAATCTGAAAAAATTGCGACTATTATTCGAGAATTGTCAGAATAAGATGGAAAGAAGGAGACTATAGGAGACAAGATGAACTACTTTAATGTTGGGAAAATCGTCAATACGCAGGGGTTGCAGGGTGAGATGCGAGTCTTGTCTGTGACGGATTTTGCAGAAGAACGGTTTAAAAAAGGGGCTGTTCTGGCCTTGTTTGATGAAAAAGATCAGTTTGTCCAAACAGTGACCATTGCTAGCCACCGTAAACAGAAGAACTTTGACATTATTAAATTCAAAGATATGTACCATATCAATGCTATTGAAAAGTACAAGGGATACAGTCTCAAGGTCGCTGAGGAGGATTTGAATGACCTAGATGATGGTGAATTTTACTATCACGAGATTATCGGTTTGGAAGTCTATGAGGATGACAACTTGATTGGAACCATCAAGGAAATCCTACAACCAGGTGCTAACGATGTCTGGGTGGTCAAACGAAAAGGCAAGCGTGACTTGCTCTTGCCTTATATCCCACCAGTGGTTCTCAATGTTGATATTCCAAATAACCGCGTCGATGTGGAAATCTTAGAAGGGTTAGACGATGAAGATTGATATTTTAACCCTTTTTCCAGAGATGTTTTCTCCACTGGAGCACTCAATTGTCGGAAAGGCTCGTGAAAAAGGGCTCTTGGATATCCAGTATCATAATTTCCGAGAATACGCTGAAAAAGCCCGTCATGTTGATGACGAACCCTACGGAGGTGGTCAGGGCATGTTGCTCCGAGTCCAACCCATTTTCGATGCCTTTGACGCTATTGAAAAGAAAAATCCGCGCGTCATTCTCCTCGACCCAGCTGGTAAACAGTTTGATCAGGCTTATGCTGAGGATTTGGCCAAAGAAGAGGAACTGATCTTTATCTGTGGGCACTACGAGGGCTATGATGAGCGTATCAAGACCTTGGTGACAGATGAGATTTCCCTCGGTGATTATGTCTTGACTGGTGGAGAATTGGCGGCTATGACCATGATTGATGCGACTGTTCGCTTGATTCCAGAAGTGATTGGTAAGGAATCGAGTCACCAAGATGATAGCTTTTCTTCTGGCCTTCTCGAATATCCTCAGTACACGCGTCCCTATGATTATCGAGGGATGGTCGTGCCAGATGTACTGATGAGTGGACACCATGAAAAGATTCGCCAGTGGCGATTGTATGAGAGTTTAAAGAAAACCTACGAGCGCAGACCGGATTTATTAGAAAATTATCAACTGACAGCAGAAGAAGAAAAAATGCTGGCAGAAATCAAAGAAAACAAAGAATAAAGGAGATACCTATGCAAGTAATCAAACGTGATGGAGAAATTGCTGAATTTAATCCAGATAAGATTTACCAAGCTATCTTAAAAGCAGCCCAGACTGTCTATGTATTGACAGATGATTTACGTCAAAACCTTGCACAAGTCACTAAGAAAGTGGTTTTGGATTTGGAAGAGGCCAAGGTGGAACGTGCGACCATCAGCATGATTCAGTCTTTGGTTGAACATCGTTTACTGGGCGCAGGTTACATTACCATTGCAGAACACTACATTTCCTATCGTCTACAACGTGACTTGGAAAGAAGTGGTTATGGAGATCACATCGCGGTTCATTTACATTTTGAACAAATTCGCTAAGAAAAAAGAGTGGGATGAAGCAACTACATCTCACTCTTTCTTAAATCTATTTTTTTGGGCTGTTTGGACAGTTGAAGGGACAAATCGCAGGCGTTGAATATCGCTTATACGGATAATACGGGTCACATTTTTGGCAAAATTTTTCACAATAATTTGCTGGCGCTGTTGATCGTATTTGATGATGTCACCTGTAAAACTTGTCTCAGACAAGATAAGGTGAACAGCGGTTTGTTTCTGGATAGCCTCTTCAATAGTGGCTGTAAGGGAGTTGCTTTCAGTCTGGTCTGGTTGGTAATGTCCATTTAAAAAGTCATGTATTTTATCTAGAACTTGCTGGAATTTATGTCTCATATTGGCCTCCCTTCTTTTATATCAATATTATATAAAATTTTCCTAAAATCTACAAGATTTTACGAATAATCAGATGAAAGCTAAAAAAGGAGAAGAAAATGGCAGAATTTACATTTGAAATTGAAGAGCACTTGTTGACTCTTTCTGAAAACGAAAAAGGTTGGACCAAGGAAATCAACCGTGTGAGCTTTAATGGTGCTCCTGCAAAGTTTGATATTCGTGCTTGGAGTCCAGATCATACTAAAATGGGCAAAGGGATTACTCTTTCCAATGAAGAATTTCAAACAATGGTGGATGCCTTTAAGGGCAACTAAGTTTTCAAAATGAAAGAAAAGGATATTGAGACATGACAACTCGATATCCTTTTTTAGTTAGCAAAGTAAGCTTGATTTTTAAGGCGTTGAAGTAGGGGACGGCTAATAAAACTAATAGCCAGAAGTTTACCAAGGTCTGGGATAATAAAGGGAAATACCCCCACAACAAGAGCTTTTTCAAATGCCATTCCAGCTAGGAAATGCAAGCTGAGAATCCCGCCGACAAAGACAAGGGTATCACCCAAGAGGTTTGCAAGAAAAATCTTGACAACACTACTCTTGCTGTTGGTTAGAGAGGAAGTAAGTCCAGAATAAACAAGATAAAACCAAAGATAGCCTGCAGTAGGGCCAACTAAAGCCTGAAAACCAGCTCCACCTCCTGCAAAGACAGGAAGACCGATAGCACCTAGAAGAAGATAGAGTCCAACAGAAAGTATAGCCTCCCTCGGTCTAAAGACAGTAGCAATCAAGCCGATTGCAAAGTTTTGCAGAGTGAAGGGAACAGGTCCAATTGGAAGACTGATTTGTGCCAAAACAGCAATGAGAGCAGCCCCAATAGCAGGGATAGCATAAACGTGAGCTTTTTTCAAAATAGTTAACCTCTTTTCTGATGTATAGTAACTATTATACTCATAGAAGAATCATTGTCAACCGATTTTTAAAAATAAGGTAACAAAAACTGTAACGGCCGATTTTGCTTACTGGTTAAGTTGGATAATTGTTTTGTTGATTCGAAGACATTAAAAAAGAAGCAGACACATTTGTATCAGCTTCTTTTTGCTTCGATTAACGCATAGTTACAAATTCTTCAGATGCAGTTGGGTGAATCGCAACAGTTGCATCAAAGTCTGCCTTGGTTGCTCCCATTTTGATAGCAACTGCGAAACCTTGAATCATTTCATCAACACCGTAGCCAATTCCATGAAGTCCGACAACTTTTTCTTCTGAACCAGCTGTGATCAATTTGAAACGTGTTTCTTGACGGTTGCAAGTGCAAGCAGAGTACATAGAAGTAAAGCTTGATTTGTAAACCTTGATTTGGTCTTGACCGTATTCTTTTATAGCTTGCTCTTCTGTTAGCCCAACAGTTCCGATAGCAGGGTGTGAAAAGACAACGGTTGGAATAGTTGAGTAGTCCATTTTAGCAGTAGTTTTGCCGTTAAAGAGACGTTCAGATAGGGTACGTCCAGCCTTGATAGCAACTGGAGTCAGTTCTTTCTCACCCGTTACATCACCTAGAGCATAGATTCCCTCAACAACAGTATTTTGGTATTCATCCACTTGGATAAAGCCACGTTCGTTCAGAGTCACTCCAGCTTTTTCAAGTTGCAAGCCCTTAACGTTTGGACGGCGACCTGTTGCCCAGATAACTTGGCTAGCTGTGTGACTAGTACCATCTTCGAAATGAATGGTAATGCCTTCAGCAGTTTTTTCTAACTTGGCAGGGACTTTGTGAGTATGAAGTGGTAAGTTAGTTCTTTCCATTTCCTTGACCAAACCTTCAACGATGTAGGAATCAAAACCACGTAAAGGACGGTCGCGACGAACAAAGAGGTCTGTCTTGACACCAAAAGTGTGGAGTACGCCAGCCAATTCAACGGCAATATAACCAGCGCCTAGAATAGCAACTGACTCTGGCAATTCTTCCCAGGCAAATACATCATCAGAAGAGCCACCTAGCTCAGCACCAGGAATATTTGGAATACTTGGATGGGCACCAGTAGCAATCACGATATGTTTAGCACGAATCAGTTCACCATTTACGCTGACAGTATGAGAATCTACAAATTCAGCATGACCTTCAATCAAGTCTACACCGTTGCGTTTAAAACTGCCATCATAAGAAGAACGAGCGCGATCGATGTAAGCTTCACGATTGCGACGTAGGGTTGCAAAGTCAAAGTTAAGATCAGTAGTCTTAAAGCCGTAGTCTTCTCCAAATTGATGGAAAGTCTCAGCAATTTGTGCCCCGTACCACATAATTTTTTTAGGAACGCAGCCGACATTGACGCAAGTTCCACCTAGTTTCTTTTCCTCAATAACAGCCGCTTTGGCTCCGTGTTCACCAGCACGGTTCATGGTAGCAATTCCTCCGCTACCTCCACCGATAGCAATGATATCGTATTCTCTCATTGAAAACTCCTTTATACTCTTTTAAATAGTAGAGTGTCATTTTTTGATAGTCATATTCTATCTTTTTTTTTATCTGATTGCAAAAATCTGCTACGTTTAAAAAAATTAAAGAAAAGGCTTGCAAAAAAGAAAAATAAGGTGTATTATATATCTAGTACAATAGCTAAACAAAAAATTCCGAACAATAATTAAATCCTGAAATGTCATTATTTCGTTCTGAAATGTTATTGTTTCAAATTGATAATTTTTGTATAATATTGTTAAGAACTTTAAATCAAAAAGGAGTTTCATTATGAAAAAGAATGGTAAAGCTAAAAAGTGGCAATTGTATGCAGCAATTGGTGCTGCAAGTGTAGTTGTATTGGGTGCTGGGGGCATTTTGCTCTTTAGACAACCTTCTCAGACTGCTGTAAAAGATGAGGCTACTCATCTTGTTGTTGCCAAGGAAGGAAGCGTCGCATCCTCTGTTTTATTATCAGGGACAGTAACGGCAAAAAATGAACAATATGTTTATTTTGATGCTAGTAAGGGAGATTTAGATGAAATCCTTGTTTCTGTGGGTGATAAGGTTAGTGAAGGACAGGCTTTAGTTAAGTACAGTAGTTCAGAAGCACAGGCGGCCTATGATTCAGCTAGTCGAGCAGTTGCTAAGGCAGATCGTCATATCAACGAACTCAACCAAGCGCGAAATGAAGCCGCTTCAGCTCCGACTCCACAGTTGCCAACACCAGCAGGAGGCGAAGGTGTAGCAGCCCAAACTCCAGCTCCAGTATCAGGAAATTCAGTGTCATCTATTGATGCACAATTAGGTGATGCTCGTGATGCTCGTGCAGATGCAGCAGCGCAATTAAGCAAGGCTCAAAGTCAGTTGGATGCAATGACGGTTCTCAGTACCTTAGAGGGAACTGTGGTCGAAGTCAACCGTAATGTTTCTAAATCTCCAACTGGAGCTAGTCAGGTGGTAGTTCATGTCGTTAGCAATGAAAACTTGCAAGTTAAGGGGGAACTATCTGAATATAATCTTGCCAACCTCTCTGTAGGACAAGAAGTAACCTTTACTTCTAAAGTTTACCAAGATAAGAGCTGGACTGGTAAGATTAGCTACATTTCTGACTACCCTAAAAACAATGGCGAAGCAGCGAGTACAGCGGCTGCCGCAGCAGCTGGTAATTCTGGTTCCAAATATCCATATACCATTGATGTTACAAGTGAAATCGGTGACTTGAAACAAGGATTCTCAGTAAGTGTTGAGGTGAAGAACAAGACTAAAGCCATTTTGGTTCCTTTAACAAGTGTTGTTATGGAAAATGATAAGAATTATGTCTGGGTACTTGACGAGCAGAAAAAGGCCAAGAAAGTGGAAGTTAGTTTGGGTAATGCTGATGCAGACAACCAAGAAATCACTTCAGGTCTGACAAATGGAGTCAAGGTCATCAGTAACCCAACGTCTTCTCTAGAGGAAGGAAAAGAGGTGAAGGCTGATGAAGAAACTAATTAGTCTAAAAAATATCTGCAGAAGCTACCGTAATGGTGACCAAGAACTGCAGGTTCTCAAAAATATCAATTTAGAAGTGAATGAGGGTGAATTTGTTGCCATCATGGGACCATCTGGTTCTGGTAAATCTACACTGATGAATACGATTGGCATGTTGGATACACCAACCAGTGGAGAATATTATCTTGAAGGTCAAGAAGTGGCTGGACTAGGTGAAAAACAACTAGCCAAGGTCCGTAACCAACAAATCGGATTTGTCTTTCAGCAGTTCTTTCTTCTATCTAAACTCAATGCTCTGCAAAATGTAGAATTGCCCTTGATTTACGCGGGAGTTTCGGCTTCAAAACGGCGCAAGTTAGCTGAGGAATATCTAGATAAGGTTGAATTGACTGAGCGTAGTCACCATTTGCCTTCAGAATTATCTGGTGGCCAAAAGCAACGTGTAGCTATTGCGCGTGCCTTGGTAAACAATCCTTCTATCATCCTAGCGGACGAACCGACAGGAGCCTTGGATACCAAAACAGGTAACCAAATCATGCAATTATTAGTTGAACTGAATAATGAAGGAAAAACCATTATCATGGTAACGCATGAACCTGAGATCGCTGCTTATGCCAAACGCCAGATTGTCATTCGAGATGGAGTTATTTCATCTGATAGTGCTCAGTTAGAAAAGGAGGAAAACTAAGATGCAGAATCTGAAATTTGCCTTTTCATCTATCATGGCCCACAAGATGCGCTCTTTTCTCACTATGATAGGGATTATCATTGGTGTTTCCTCAGTTGTTGTGATTATGGCTCTGGGGGATTCCATGTCTCGTCAGGTCAATAAAAACATGACCAAGTCACAGAAGAATATCCATGTCTTTTTCTCGCCTATTAAAAGTAAAGACGGTTCTTTTACCCAAAAGCAATCAGCTTTGACAGTTTCTGGGAAAGAAGAGGATGTTCCTGTGGAACCACCAAAACCACAAGAATCCTGGGTCAAGGAAGCGGCAAAACTGAAGGGTGTAGATAGTTACTATGTAACCAACTCAACCAATACCACCCTGGCTTATAAGGATAAAAAAGTGGAGCGTGCTAGCTTGACAGGTGGGAATATTACCTACATGAAGGCGGTTGAAAATGAAATTGTTGCAGGACGAAGTCTCATAGCTCAGGATTATAAAGATGTGGCCAGTGTCATTTTACTAGACCAAGAACTTGCTAATAGCCTGTTTGGATCTGCTCAAGAAGCTGTTAACCAGGTTATAGATGTTGGTGGCTTTAGCTATCGTGTCATTGGTGTCTATACTAGCGATGAGGCCAAGACTGCCAAGACTTTTGGTATTGGTGGACTTCCAATTACGACTAATATTTCTCTTGCCAATAACTTCAATATGGATGAAATTTCTGATATTGTCTTCCGTGTCAATGATACCAGTTTGACACCGACGGTAGGACCAGAATTAGCTAGAAAATTGACCGAGATTGCTGGTCTTCAGCAAGGGGAGTATCAGGTGTCAGATGCGACTGCAGCCTTCCAAGAAGTACAACAAATGTTCGGTTTTATAACTACGATTATTAGTGCCATTGCAGGAATTTCACTTTTTGTTGGAGGGACTGGTGTTATGAACATCATGCTGGTTTCGGTGACGGAGCGTACGCGTGAGATTGGTCTCCGTAAGGCTTTGGGTGCAACGCGTGCCAATATTTTAATTCAGTTTTTGATTGAATCCATGATTTTGACCTTGCTTGGTGGAGTTATTGGTCTAACCATTGCGACAGGCTTAACAGCTATAGCTGGTCTACTCTTGCAAGGATTGATTGCGGGTATAGAAGTAGGAGTATCAATCCCAGTTGCCCTATTTAGTCTTGCAGTTTCGGCTAGCGTGGGTATGATTTTTGGAGTTTTGCCAGCCAACAAGGCATCGAAACTTGATCCAATTGAAGCCCTTCGTTATGAATAAAATCAACAAGATGGACACTCGTCTATCTTGTTTTTATATAGATTTCCCTATCGAAAATCCTTAAAAATGTGATATAATGAAGTGTTAGAAAAACAGGTTTCATTTGCCTGGAAAGGAAAAATTATGTCTGAAAAGAATTTTTATATTACAACACCGATTTACTATCCATCTGGTAAACTTCATATCGGTTCTGCCTACACAACAATCGCCTGTGATGTCCTAGCACGTTACAAACGCCTGATGGGCTACGATGTCTTTTATCTGACAGGTCTTGATGAGCATGGTCAAAAGATTCAACAAAAAGCAGAAGAAGCTGGCATTACGCCACAAGCCTATGTTGATGGAATGGCAGTTGGAGTCAAAGAACTCTGGCAATTACTCGATATCTCATACGATAAATTCATCCGTACAACGGATGACTACCATGAAAAAGTTGTCGCACAGGTCTTTGAGCGCTTGCTTGCTCAAGATGATATCTATTTGGGTGAATACTCTGGTTGGTATTCAGTTTCAGATGAGGAATTCTTTACAGAAAGCCAGCTTGCAGAAGTATTCCGTGATGAAGCTGGAAATGTGACTGGTGGTATTGCTCCATCAGGTCACGAGGTTGAATGGGTATCTGAAGAATCATACTTTCTTCGCCTCAGCAAATACCAAGACCGCTTGGTCGAATTTTTCAAAGCTCATCCTGAATTTATCACTCCAGATGGTCGTCTAAATGAAATGCTGCGCAACTTTATCGAGCCAGGTTTAGAGGATTTGGCTGTTTCTCGTACAACCTTTACATGGGGTGTTCCGGTACCATCAAATCCTAAACACGTTGTCTACGTTTGGATTGATGCCCTTCTTAACTATGCTACAGCTATTGGCTACGGTCAAGACGAACATGGTAACTTTGACAAGTTCTGGAATGGAACAGTCTTCCACATGGTAGGAAAAGACATCCTTCGCTTCCACTCAATCTACTGGCCAATCCTTCTTATGATGTTAGATATCAAATTGCCAGATCGTTTGATTGCTCACGGTTGGTTTGTCATGAAAGACGGCAAGATGTCTAAGTCTAAAGGGAATGTTGTCTATCCTGAAATGTTGATAGAGCGTTTTGGACTAGATCCACTTCGTTACTACCTCATGCGTAGCCTTCCAGTTGGTTCAGACGGAACCTTCACTCCAGAAGACTATGTAGGCCGTATCAACTATGAATTGGCCAATGACCTTGGAAACCTCCTCAACCGTACGGTTTCTATGATTAACAAGTACTTTGATGGACAAATTCCAGCCTATGTAGAGGGTATAACAGAGTTTGACCATGCTCTTGCTGAGGTTGCAGAACAATCAATCGCAGACTACCATACACACATGGAAGCAGTTGACTACCCACGTGCTCTTGAAACAGTCTGGACTCTGATCTCTCGTACCAATAAATACATCGATGAGACCGCACCGTGGGTCTTGGCTAAGGATGAAGCTCTTCGTGATCAATTGGCAAGTGTTATGAGCCACTTGGCAGCCAGCCTTCGTGTCGTTGCTCACTTGATTGAACCATTTATGATGGAAACCAGTCGTGCAGTCTTGACTCAACTTGGTTTGGATGAAGTAGCGAGTCTTGAGAACTTGAGCTTGGCTGACTTCCCAGCAGATGTGACTGTTGTTGCCAAAGGAACGCCAATCTTCCCACGTCTGGATATGGAAGAAGAAATCGCCTATATCAAGGAACAAATGGAAGGCAACAAGCCAGCTGTCGAAAAAGAATGGAATCCAGACGAAGTCGAACTCAAACTAAACAAGGATGAAATCAAGTTTGAAGACTTTGACAAGGTCGAAATCCGTGTCGCAGAAGTCAAAGAAGTGTCTAAAGTAGAAGGTTCTGATAAGTTGCTCCAATTCCGCTTGGATGCTGGTGATGGTGAAGATCGTCAAATCCTCTCAGGAATTGCCAAATACTATCCAAACGAACAAGAATTGGTCGGCAAGAAAGTTCAAATCGTAGCCAACCTAAAACCTCGTAAGATGATGAAGAAATATGTCAGTCAAGGGATGATCCTCTCAGCTGAACATGATGGGCAATTAACCCTTCTTACAGTTGATCCAGCTGTGCCAAATGGAAGTGTAATTGGGTAAAAATAGAGGCTCTATAATATTTGAATCTTTGTCTTGTTTCATGGGTTTAAGAAGATAACATGGAATGAAATATAGTCAAAAAACCGTTGCAAAGCGGTTTTTTGTTATAATTAAATGAAGAATGTAGAATCAAAGGAGAAAAATTTGATGAGATATATAACTCTTGGTCAAGATGACAAAGAATTATCAGAAATTGTTTTCGGAATGATGAGAATAAAAGATAAGTCTGTAAAAGAAGTTGAAGAGCTTGTAGAAACAGCACTTTCTGTTGGAATCAATGCTTTTGACTTGGCTGATATATATGGTCGTGGTCGTTGTGAAGAACTGTTAGGTCTTGTCCTAAAAAATCGTCCAGATTTAAGAGAAGAGATGTGGATTCAGTCAAAATGTGGAATTCGCATTGAAGAATTTACCTATTTTGATTTTTCTAAGGACTATATTATAAAATCAGTTGACGGAATTTTGCAAAGATTGAAGATTGATCATCTAGATAGCTTGCTCCTTCATCGACCAGATGCTTTGATGGAATCTGACCAAGTAGCAGAAGCCTTTGATCTCCTTTATAAACAAGGTAAGGTTCGAAATTTTGGAGTTTCTAATCAAAATCCTATGATGATGGAGTTACTTAAAAAAGATGTCAAGCAGCCGTTAGCTGTTAATCAGCTACAATTGAGTGCGGCTTTTACTCCAGGATTCGAATCAAGTTTTCATGTTAATATGGAAGGTAGTCAAGCAGCTATGCGAGATGGCAGCATTTTTGAATATTGTAAATTACACGATGTGGTCATTCAAGCATGGTCTGTCTTACAATTCGGGTATTTTAAAGGGAATTTTGTTGGAAATGAGAAGTTCCAACAACTAAACCAAGTCCTAAATCGACTAGCATTAAAATACAGTGTGAGCCCATCAGCTATTGCTATCGCTTGGGTGTTACGCTACCCAGCAAAAATGCAGGCAGTCGTAGGTACAACCAATCCTAAGCATTTGATAGAAGCTAGCCAAGCGACAAACTTTAGCTTAACAAGAAAAGAATGGTATGAAATTTATCTTGCTGCAGGGAATGATTTGCCGTAAGTAGAAGCAGATTTGAATAAATCACAGTCAAAAAGCTGTTGTAAAGCGGTTTTTTGTTATAATGAAGTGAAGATTTATTGATATAAAAGGAGAAAACCATGACATTTGAAGAAATTCTGCCTGGGTTAAAGGCTAAGAAAAAATATGTTCGTACTGGTTGGGGAGGTGCTGAAAACTATGTCCAACTTTTTGACACTATCGAGCAAAATGGGGTTGCACTTGAAGTGACACCTTATTTCCTAATCAACGTTTCTGGGGAGGGAGAGGGTTTTTCAATGTGGAGTCCGACACCTTGTGATGTTTTGGCGACGGATTGGGTAGAAGTGCATGACTAAACGTGTACTCATTACAGGAGTGAGTTCAGGAATCGGATTGGCTCAGGCTCGACTCTTTTTAGAGAATAACTATCAAGTTTATGGTGTGGACCAAGGTGAAGATCCACTCTTACAGGGTGATTTCCACTTTTTACAGAGAGATTTGACCTTGGATTTAGAGCCTATTTTTGACTGGTGTCCTCAGGTGGATGTTTTGTGCAATACTGCTGGAGTTTTGGATGATTACAAACCACTGTTGGAACAGACAGCGCAGGAAATTCAAGAGATTTTTGAAATCAACTACGTTACTCCAGTAGAGTTGACTCGGCATTATTTGACACAAATGTTGGAAAATAAAAAGGGAATCATCATCAATATGTGCTCCATTGCTTCGAGCCTAGCAGGTGGCGGTGGACACGCTTATACTTCTTCGAAGCACGCCTTGGCAGGCTTTACCAAGCAGTTGGCTCTAGACTATGCAGAAGCTGGGATTCAGGTCTTTGGGATTGCTCCAGGAGCAGTCAAGACAGCTATGACTGCTGCGGACTTTGAGCCAGGTGGATTGGCTGACTGGGTTGCTAGTGAAACACCAATCAAACGCTGGATTGAGCCAGAAGAAGTGGCAGAAGTCAGTCTCTTTTTGGCCAGTGGAAAGGCATCTGCCATGCAGGGACAAATTCTGACAATAGATGGTGGCTGGTCTTTGAAATAGGAGCAATTGGCTGGAAATCAAAAATCACAGAAGAAAATGCATCGCCATTAGTCTTGAAGGTCAAAGCAGAGTTATTAGGATTTCCAGAATTGGAAAATACCTTGTATATGAATTGGAAGGTGAATGATGAGAAATCAACTTGCCCTTAGTGGCGAAAAACTTGATGAAAAAGTTTACCCACAACTATTTCATCATGTTGGCATGATTCGTGGGGAATATTTGTTGAGAGAGCTCAATCAAAACATCCTATTACCAAGTTGTCAGCAATTTGTAAAAGATTATCTATCCACTATTTGCTCCTTGTACTCGGATGAAGATGTCTGGTATCGTTTTTCTGAATTAACGAATACAGAAGCCAATTGTTTAGAGGGGACTAAAGAGTACTTTGATGAAAATCATCCCTTATTTGGATATAGAGGGACTAGGCGTTTGCTGGCGTGTCCGGATGAATTTCAGGCTGAAGCACATGTCGTTACAGAAGTTTATCAAAACAATCCCAATCTATCCGTTATCTTTCCTTTTGTCAATGATGCTGAGCAGTTAAAGCAAGCTATTACAGTATTGCGTCAGCAGGGTTTTACTGGGAAAATTGCCACGATGATTGAATTACCGTCAGCATATTTTGACTTAGACAGCATACTGGAAACGGGAATTTCAAAGATTGTAGTTGGAATGAATGATTTGACTTCTTTTATTTTTGCCACTGTGAGAAACAGTCAATGGCATGATATGGAAAGTCCAATAATGTTAGATATGCTGAGACACATGCAGGATAAAGCAAGGATTAAAAATATTGACTTTGCTGTAGCAGGCTATCTGAATACTTCTTTCATACAAAAAATGAATCAGATGGGTATCGAATGCATTATTCACTACAGTTCTATTCTAGAGATTTTTGATTTAGAAATTGACCATCCAGACCATCTTAAACACATAAAAGAAGAAAGTAAAAAATTACAAAGGAGCACCCATGACACAGCAAGAAATGTGGAATGCATACAAGGAAATCAATCCTTCTATCGGAGATGAAATCGATGCCTGGGCTTTTGGAGTAGATGCCGATTTCTTGGCAGATTTAGTTCTAAGAGGTGAAAAGACAGCAACCGCTTCAGCCTATGACCTTTATGCAATTGATGATGAACCCCTTCCGCGAGAAGGAACCTTTGACATCATTTTAGACAGTCAAAATCAAGCTGTCTGCATTATCGAAATTACAAAGGTTTCTGTTGAACCCTTCAATCAAGTTTCTGCTGACCATGCCTTTAAGGAAGGGGAAGGTGACAAAACCCTAGCCTATTGGCGTCAGGTTCATGAGGATTGTTTCGCTGAGTGGCTGCGTGAGGCAGGACTAACTTTTACGCCTGACAGTAAGGTTGTTTTAGAAGAATTTCGCAAGGTCTACCCACTGTAGACTGTAGAAGGAAGAAAGTTTTGGAAATCGCTGTCCAATCCTTTTTTCTTAAGCAAAACATGATATAATAAGTTTGTTTGAAGAAGAGCTCTAGCTCTTAAACTTAGATAGGAGAAAACTATGCAAGCAGTTGAACATTTTATTAAGCAATTTGTTCCTGAACATTATGATTTATTTTTAGACTTGAGTCGTGAGACCAAGACGTTTTCTGGGAAGGTGACCATTACTGGTCAAGCGAAAAGTGAACGTATTTCCCTCCATCAAAAAGACTTGGAAATCGCTTCTGTAGAAGTTACAGGTCAAGCTTGTACATTTACAGTTGATCATGACAATGAAGCCCTTCATATCGAATTAGCTGAGGCTGGTCAAGTTGAAGTGGTTATCGCTTTCTCAGGAAAAATTACAGACAACATGACAGGGATTTATCCTTCTTATTACACAGTTGATGGTGTCAAGAAGGAAGTCTTGTCTACTCAGTTCGAGAGCCATTTTGCGCGCGAAGCCTTCCCATGTGTGGATGAGCCAGAAGCCAAAGCGACTTTTGACCTCTCTCTTCGTTTTGATCAAGCAGAAGGTGAATTGGCCTTGTCAAACATGCCAGAAATCGATGTTGAAAACCGTAAAGAAACAGGTATCTGGAAGTTTGAGACAACACCTCGCATGTCTTCTTACTTGTTAGCCTTTGTAGCAGGTGATTTGCAAGGTGTGACGGCTAAAACTAAAAACGGTACCCTCGTAGGTGTTTATTCAACCAAAGCTCATCCACTATCAAACCTTGATTTCTCACTGGATATCGCTGTCCGCTCTATCGAGTTTTACGAAGATTACTATGGAGTTAAGTACCCGATCCCTCAATCTCTCCACATCGCCCTTCCTGACTTCTCAGCTGGAGCTATGGAAAACTGGGGTCTGGTAACTTACCGCGAAGTTTACTTGGTTGTGGATGAAAACTCAACCTTTGCTAGCCGTCAACAAGTTGCCCTTGTTGTGGCACATGAATTGGCTCACCAATGGTTTGGTAATCTCGTAACGATGAAATGGTGGGATGACCTCTGGCTCAATGAAAGCTTTGCCAACATGATGGAATACGTCTGTGTGGATGCTATTGAACCAAGCTGGAATATCTTTGAAGATTTCCAAACAGGTGGTGTTCCGTCTGCCTTGAAACGCGATGCGACTGATGGTGTTCAGTCTGTTCATGTGGAAGTCAAACACCCAGATGAAATCAATACGCTCTTTGACGGAGCTATCGTCTATGCCAAAGGAAGTCGCCTCATGCACATGCTTCGTCGTTGGCTAGGTGATGCCGATTTTGCCAAAGGTTTGCATGCCTACTTTGAAAAACATCAATACAGCAATACAATTGGTCGTGACCTTTGGAATGCTCTTGGTCAAGCATCAGGTCGTGATGTTGCAGCCTTTATGGATTCTTGGTTGGAACAACCTGGTTATCCAGTTCTCACTGTCAAAGTTGAAAATGATGTCTTGAAGATCTCACAAAAACAATTCTTTATCGGTGAGCACGAAGACAAGAACCGTCTCTGGGTTGTGCCACTCAATAGTAACTGGAAAGGCTTGCCTGATACACTCGAAACTGAAAGCATCGAAATTCCAGGCTACGCAGCTCTTCTTGCTGAAAATGAAGGAGCTCTTCGTTTCAATACTGAAAATACAGCCCACTACATTACCGACTATCAAGGAGACTTGTTAGAAGCTGTTCTGGCTGAGCTAGAGACACTTGATAACACAAGCAAACTGCAAATTGTTCAAGAACGTCGTTTGCTTGCTGAAGCAGGGCACATTTCTTATGCTGACTTGCTCCCAGTCCTTGATAAACTTGCTAAAGAAGAATCTTACCTTGTCGTTTCAGCTGTTTCTCAAGTAATTTCTGCCCTTGAGCGCTTTATCGATGAAGGTACAGAAGCTGAGAAAGCCTTTAACAGTCTGGTTGCTAAATTGGCTCGTCATAACTATGACCGTCTTGGTTTTGAAGCTAAAGATGGAGAATCAGATGAGGATGAATTGGTTCGTCAGTTGGCCATTTCTATGATGATTCGCTCAAATGATGCAGAAGCTAGTCAAGTTGCTAGCCAAATCTTCGCAGCTCACAAGGAGAATCTTGCAGGACTTCCAGCAGCTATTCGCTCACAAGTTCTGATCAATGAGATGAAACATCATGAGACTAAAGACTTGTTAGCACTTTATCTTGATACTTATACGCACGCAACAGATGCAGTCTTTAAACGTCAGTTGGCAGCCGCTCTTGCCTACAGTAAAGATGCGGACAATATCCAAACCTTGATTGCTTCTTGGAAGGACAAATTTGTGGTCAAACCACAAGACTTGTCTGCTTGGTACTTCCAGTTCTTAAGCCATCAAGCAACTCAGGAAACAGCATGGTCTTGGGCTCGTGAAAACTGGGCTTGGATTAAGGCAGCTCTTGGTGGAGATATGAGCTTTGATAGCTTTGTTATCCTTCCTGCTCACGTATTTAAGACTCAGCAACGCTTGGCAGAGTACAAGGAATTCTTTGAACCGCAACTTTCTGACCTTGCTCTTAGCCGTAACATCGGTATGGGAATCAAGGAAATTGCAGCGCGTGTTGACTTGATTAACCGTGAAAAAGCTGCAGTGGAAGCAGTCGTTCTTCAATACGGAAATGCATAAATAAGCCTAAAATAAAAAGAAAACTCAGCTATCTCATGTAAAATGCAGAGAGTTGAGTTTTTTTTAAGGCAAATTTGGTATAATGGTTTTAATAAGGAGGAGTTTCTCATGATAAAAATCTTATTGGTTGAGGATGACCTAGGCCTGTCAAATTCAGTATTTGACTTTTTAGACGATTTTGCGGATGTCATGCAGGTATTTGATGGGGAAGAAGGTCTCTACGAAGCTGAAAGTGGCGTCTATGATTTGATTTTGCTCGATTTAATGTTGCCTGAAAAAAATGGCTTCCAAGTCTTGAAAGAATTGCGTGAAAAAGGAATTACGACACCAGTTCTGATTATGACCGCCAAGGAAAGTTTGGATGACAAGGGACATGGATTTGAACTGGGAGCAGATGATTATCTGACCAAACCTTTCTACCTAGAAGAACTCAAAATGCGGATTCAAGCCCTTCTCAAACGTTCAGGTAAATTTAATGAAAACACCTTGACTTATGGAAATATTGTGGTTAATTTGTCAACCAATACCGTTAAAGTCGAAGATACTCCTGTCGAATTACTGGGGAAAGAGTTCGATTTATTAGTTTATTTCCTTCAAAATCAAAATGTTATTTTGCCTAAGACTCAGATTTTTGATCGTCTATGGGGATTTGATAGTGACACAACGATTTCAGTTGTCGAAGTCTATGTTTCAAAAGTCCGTAAGAAATTAAAAGGAACCACTTTTGCAGAGAATTTGCAAACCTTGCGCAGTGTTGGGTATATTTTAAAAGATGTTCAGTAAACTAAAAAAAACATGGTATGCGGATGACTTTAGTTATTTTATCCGCAACTTTGGTGTCTTCACTCTGATTTTCTCTACCATGACTCTGATTATTTTACAGGTCATGCACTCGAGTCTTTATACTTCGGTGGATGAGAAGTTACATGCCTTAAGTGGAAGCCCTCAAGCTGTTATTCAGTTAGCCTTGAATCGAGCTACTGAGGAAGTCAAGAACATTGAACCAGCGACAACTGATGCCAATAAAGCTGAAATAAAAACCAATGTCAGCTCTAATACAGAGGTTTTGCTTTTTGATAAGGATTTTAACCAACTTTTATTAGGAAATCGTTTTTTAGGCCTAGATAAGATTAGGTTAGAAAAAAGAGAGTTGAATCACATTCGGCAAATCCAAGTTGTCAATAGTTATGGTCAGGAAGAAATCTATCGTATGATTTTGATGGAGACCACTACGTCTTCAGTTTCAACCAATGTCAAATATGCGGCTGTCTTGATTAATACCAGTCAGTTGGAGCAAGCTAGTCAAAAGCATGAGCGATTGATTGTGGTTGTGATGGCAAGTTTCTGGATTCTGTCTTTGCTTGCCAGTCTCTATCTAGCTAGGGTCAGTGTTCGGCCTCTGCTTGAGAGCATGCAGAAGCAGCAGTCCTTTGTGGAAAATGCCAGTCATGAGTTACGAACCCCACTTGCAGTTCTGCAAAATCGTTTAGAGACCCTTTTCCGTAAGCCAGAAGCTACCATTATGGATGTGAGCGAAAGTATTGCATCTAGTTTGGAAGAAGTCCGAAATATGCGGTTTTTGACGACAAACTTGTTGAATTTAGCTCGTAGAGATGATGGGATTAAGCCTGAACTTGGAGAAGTTCCAACTAGCTTTTTTAATACAACTTTCACAAATTATGAGATGATTGCTTCTGAAAATGACCGTGTCTTCCGTTTTGAAAATCGTATCCATCGAACGATTATCACAGATCAGCTCCTTTTGAAACAACTGATGACTATCCTATTTGATAATGCTGTCAAGTATACTGAAGAAGATGGTGAAATTGATTTTGTGATTTCAGCGACTGATCGTAATCTGTATTTACTTGTTTCTGATAATGGAGTCGGTATTTCCGCAGAAGATAAGAAGAAAATTTTTGACCGTTTTTATCGAGTGGACAAGGCTAGAACTCGTCAAAAAGGAGGTTTTGGTTTAGGATTATCACTGGCCAAGCAGATTGTAGATGCCTTAAAAGGAACCATTACTGTTAAAGATAATAAACCAAAAGGAACAATCTTTGAAGTGAAGATTGCCATTCAGACACTATCTAAAAAGAAAAAATAAAAATATCGCTCCAGATGGGGCGATATTTTGGATTTATCTTCTACGTTTTCGTTTGATGATAGATCGTTGAACTTTTAAAACAAGTAAGCTGGATCCGATTGCTGCGGCAAAGGCAAGAGCAGGTGATAATTTTAATGCTAAAAAGATAAAACTAAAGATAGCAATACAGATACAAAAAACAGCGATATTAACAAAAAATAGGATTTCCTTGAGATTAGCATCAGATTGCGCTTCAGGTGTATAATCTTGATAGCGAGGAACCTGATGGTTTAATTCTTCTTGATAGTCTACCTCATAGGATTGTAATTTTCTTACGGGCATTATTCTCTCCTTAACAGTACATACCTATTTTATCATTTTTTCAGCAGAGAATTATTACAGAAAGGTTACAAAAAGAATAAAGTACCTTTTCATTTTCAAAGAATGGTTGATTTTGGAGAAATATGGTATAATTTTCCTTATGGAAAAGATTATCATTACAGCAACTGCTGAAAGTATTGAACAAGTTGAACAACTACTCGAAGCTGGCGTAGACCGTATCTATGTCGGTGAGAAAGATTTTGGACTTCGTCTGCCAACGACCTTTAGTTATGACCAATTGCGTGAAATCGCTAATCTGGTTCATGATGCTGGTAAGGAATTGATTGTTGCGGTCAATGCTCTCATGCACCAAGACATGATGGATCGTATCAAGCCATTCCTTGATTTCTTGGAAGAAATCAAGACAGACTACATTACGATTGGGGATGCAGGTGTCTTTTACGTGGTCAACCGCGATGGTTATTCATTTAAGACCATCTATGATGCTTCTACTATGGTAACTAGCAGTCGTCAGATAAACTTCTGGGGACAAAAGGCTGGCGCATCTGAGGCTGTTTTGGCGCGTGAAATTCCATCTGCTGAGCTCTTCAAGATGCCTGAGATTTTGGAAATTCCTGCTGAAGTGTTGGTTTACGGAGCTAGTGTTATTCACCATTCTAAACGTCCGCTCTTGCAAAACTACTATAACTTTACGCATATCGATGATGAAAAGACTCGCAAGCGTGACCTCTTCTTAGCAGAACCAAGTGACCCAGAGAGTCACTATTCCATTTTTGAAGACAATCATGGAACCCACATTTTTGCCAACAATGACCTTGATTTGATGACAAAATTGACAGAATTGGTAGAGCATGGTTTTACTCACTGGAAATTAGAAGGTCTCTATACACCTGGTCAGAACTTTGTTGAGATTGCAAAACTCTTTATCCAAGCGCGTAGCTTGATTCAAGAGGGCAACTTTAGCCATGACCAAGCCTTCTTGCTGGATGAAGAAGTGCGTAAACTTCACCCTAAAAACCGTTTCCTTGATACAGGATTCTATGATTACGATCCTGATATGGTTAAATAAAGTAAATGGATAGTTGAGAGAAGGAAGATGCAAACATTTCTTCTCTCAATTTTTCTTATTCTCCAATATTTTCAAAAAATCAGAAGGCTAGGATGCTCTGTTTGCTGGGATTTTTAATACAAGTAATCTTCTCGAGTTTGAAAATTATCCTATGTTTGCAGGTGCCAAATGGCCCTTTTTTTGGTATAATTTTTTATAATGAAAACGATTGGTAATCGCTATGTTGTGGTGGATTTAGAGGCAACTAGCACAGGTAGTAAGGCTAAAATTATCCAAGTGGGAATTGTTGTGATTGAGGATGGAAAAATCGTTGATCACTATACGACGGATGTCAATCCACATGAACCCTTGGATGCTCATATCAAAGAACTGACAGGATTGACAGATCAACGTCTGACGCAAGCACCTGATTTTTCGCAAGTTGCTAGAAAAATCTTTGACTTGGTAGAGGATGGGATTTTTGTAGCCCATAATGTTCAGTTTGATGCCAATCTCTTGGCGGAAAATTTATTTTTTGAAGGCTATGAACTAAAAAATCCTCGTGTTGACACGGTCGAATTGGCTCAGGTCTTTTTCCCTGAACTGGAAAAATATAGTTTGCCGATATTGTGTCGAGAATTAGGAATTCCTCTTAAACACGCTCACACAGCCCTTTCAGATGCCCAAGCTACTGCGGAATTACTCTTATTTCTACGGGAAAAGATGGCCCAGCTTCCTAAAGGTCTCTTGGAACGCTTGCTGGAAATGGCTGACGCTCTCTTATATGAGTCCTACCTAGTTATTGAAGAAATTTTTCGAAACCAATCTATCCTTAGTTCTCCAGACTTGATCCAAGTTCAAGGGCTATATTTCAAGAAAACTGCAGCTCCCAATGAGCCACGAAAACTATCCCAAGATTTTTCTAAAAATATTTCTTTGTTGAACCTTGAAGTGAGGGAACGACAAGAAAGTTTTGCTAAAGAGGTTGGCTTGCTATTGAAAGATGAGCCTGTCTCTCTGATTCAAGCGCCGACTGGGATTGGGAAAACCTATGGCTATCTCTTACCCGCTTTGTCCCAAGTAAAAGAGCGTCAGATTGTCCTTAGCGTTCCGACAAAGATTCTTCAAAATCAAATCATGGAAGAAGAAAGTAAACATCTCAAGGAAGTATTCCGTACAGATATTCATTCTTTAAAGGGGCCACAAAATTACCTGAAGTTGGATGCCTTTTATCGTTCCTTGCAGGAAAATGATGAAAATCGCTTATTTAGACGCTTTAAAATGCAACTCTTAGTTTGGTTGACAGAGACAGAGACAGGGGATTTGGATGAGATTGGCCAACTCTACCGTTACCAACATTTTCTAACAGACCTTCGTCATGACGGGAATTTATCATCTCATAGCTTATTTGTGACGGAAGATTTTTGGAAACGTAGTCAAGAAAGGGCACAAACCTGCAAGCTTTTAGTGACCAATCATGCCTATCTTGTAACCAGACTTGAAGATAATCCTGAATTTGTCAGTGACCGTTTATTGATTATTGATGAAGTTCAAAAGATTTTGTTAGCTCTAGAAAATCTGCTTCAAGAGACCTACGATATCCAGTCTATTATCAATTTGCTTGATAAGGCTCTACTGGAGGAGCAAAATAAGGTCCAGCAACGAATACTAGAAAGTATTCGCTTTGAGTGCCTCTACTTGATAGAACAATTTCAGTCTGGCAAATCTAGGAAAAATATCTTAGATTCTCTTGCCAATCTCCACCAGTATTTTTCAGAATTAGAAGTAGAAGGCTTTGGGGAACTGGTCCGCTATTTTACAGCTGACCGAGATTACTGGCTTGAAGCAACTGAAACGAGTCAAAAGAAAATTCAGATTTCTTCTACCAAATCAGGCCGTATTCTTCTATCTTCCTTAGTGCCTGATTCATGTCAAGTCTTGGGAGTGTCGGCCACTCTTGAGATTAGTCAGAGAGTTTCTTTGGCCGACCTTTTAGGCTATCCTGAAGCCAAATTTGTCAAGATTGAAGCTTGTAGAAAACAGGACCAAGAAGTGGTCTTGGTCAAAGATTTCCATCTGGTGACAGAAACTTCCTTAGAAGTCTATGCCAAAGAAGTATCTGATTTACTAGTGGAAATTCAAGCTTTCCAGCAACCAATTTTGGTTCTCTTTACTGCTAAAGACATGCTTCTAGCAGTATCTGATTTACTTCCAGTTAGCCATTTGGCCCAGTATAAAAATGGAGATGTTCATCAGCTTAAGAAGCGCTTTGAAAAAGGTGAACAACAAATCCTGCTTGGTGCAGCAAGTTTCTGGGAGGGAGTTGATTTTTCTAGTCATCCTTTTGTGATTCAAGTTGTACCAAGACTTCCTTTCCAAAATCCCCAAGAGCCCTTGACGAAAAAAATCAATCAGGAATTGATTCAAGAAGGAAAAAATGCCTTTTATGATTATCAGTTGCCAATGGCTATTATTCGTTTAAAACAGGCTTTGGGAAGAAGTATGAGACGCGAACACCAACGTTCCTTGACTCTTATTTTGGATAGGAGAATTGTCGGAAAGCGATATGGCAAACAAATAGTAGCATCTCTAGCAAAAGAAGTGACTGTTAAAACCGTCTCTCAATCCGAAGTTGATGAGACTATTGATAAATTTTTAAATGAACTTTGATAAATAGTATAGTATGAAAGTATAAGGTTAGTATATATGAAACGTTCTCTCGACTCTAGAGTCGATTATAGTTTGCTCTTGCCAGTGTTTTTTCTACTGGTTATTGGCGTAGTGGCTATCTACATAGCCGTTAGTCATGATTATCCAAACAATATTCTGCCCATTTTAGGGCAGCAGGTCGCCTGGATTGCCTTGGGGCTTGTGATTGGTTTTATCGTCATGCTCTTTAATACAGAATTTCTTTGGAAGGTGACTCCTTTTCTATATATTTTAGGCTTGGGTCTCATGGTTTTACCTATCGTCTTTTATAATCCAAGTTTAGTTGCCTCAACGGGTGCCAAAAACTGGGTATCGGTAAATGGTATCACCTTGTTCCAGCCGTCAGAATTTATGAAGATATCCTATATCCTCATGTTGGCCCGTGTCATTGTCCAGTTCACAAAAAAACATAAGGAATGGAGACGCACAGTTCCACTGGACTTCTTGTTGATTTTTTGGATGATTCTCTTTACCATTCCAGTCTTAGTTCTTTTGGCACTTCAAAGTGACTTAGGAACTGCCTTGGTTTTTGTAGCTATTTTCTCAGGAATCGTTTTATTATCAGGGGTTTCTTGGAAAATTATTATTCCAGTATTTGTGACTGCGGTAACAGGAATTGCTGGATTCTTAGCCATTTTTATCAGCAAGGACGGTCGTGCTTTTCTCCATCAATTGGGGATGCCTACCTATCAAATCAATCGTATCTTGGCTTGGCTTAATCCCTTTGACTTTGCTCAAACAACCACTTACCAGCAAGCTCAAGGACAAATTGCTATTGGGAGTGGTGGCTTGTTTGGTCAGGGGTTTAATGCTTCGAATCTGCTTATCCCAGTTCGAGAGTCGGATATGATTTTCACGGTTATCGCAGAAGATTTTGGCTTTATTGGCTCTGTCCTTGTTATTGCCCTTTACCTCATGCTCATTTACCGTATGTTGAAGATTACTCTCAAATCAAATAACCAGTTCTACACCTATATTTCCACAGGTTTGATTATGATGTTGCTTTTCCACATCTTTGAAAATATCGGTGCTGTGACGGGCTTGCTTCCTTTGACTGGGATTCCTCTGCCTTTCATTTCTCAAGGAGGGTCGGCTATTATTAGTAATTTGATTGGTGTTGGCTTGCTTTTATCGATGAGTTACCAGACCAATCTAGCTGAAGAAAAGAGTGGAAAAGTCCCATTCAAGAGGAAAAAGGTTGTACTAAAACGGATTAAATAAGGAGAAAATCATGGTTAAAGTAGCCGTTATGTTAGCTCAGGGCTTTGAAGAAATTGAAGCTTTGACAGTTGTAGATGTCTTGCGTCGAGCAAGTATCACTTGTGATATGGTAGGATTTGAGGAGCAAGTAACAGGTTCGCACGCAATCCAAGTCAGAGCAGATCGTGTATTTGATGGTGATTTATCAGACTATGACATGATTGTACTTCCTGGTGGAATGCCTGGTTCTGCACATTTGCGTGACAATCAGGCCTTGATTCAAGAATTGCAAAGTTTCGAGCAAAAAGGAAAGAAATTGGCAGCCATTTGTGCGGCGCCAATTGCGCTCAATCAAGCAGGGCTATTGAAAAACAAGGAATACACTTGTTATGATGGCGTTCAAGAGCAAATCCTTGATGGGCAATACGTCAAGGAAACAGTAGTGGTAGATGGTCATTTGACAACCAGTCGAGGTCCCTCGACAGCCCTTGCCTTTGCCTACGAGTTAGTGGATCAATTAGGGGGAGACGCAGAGAGTTTACGAACTGGAATGCTCTATCGAGATGTCTTTGGTAAAGAACAGTAAAACGGGAGTCAACCTCTCGTTTTTTTACTTGGAAAAATCTAGGAAATCATCGCTTTTTTCATAAAAAAATGCTATAATGAAGGGTATGAAATATCACGATTACATCTGGGATTTAGGTGGAACTTTACTGGATAATTATGAAACTTCAACAGCTGCATTTGTTGAAACTTTAGCGCTGTATGGTATCACACAGGACCATGACAGCGTCTATCAGGCTTTAAAGGTTTCTACTGATTTTGCGATTGAGACATTCGCTCCCAATTTAGAGCATTTTTTAGAAAAGTACAAGGAAAATGAAGCCAGAGAGCTAGAACATCCGATTTTGTTTGATGGAGTTGCTGATTTATTGAAAGATATCTCAAATCAAGGTGGCCGTCATTTTTTGGTCTCTCATCGAAATGATCAGGTCTTAGAAATTTTAGAAAAAACCTCTATAGCAGCCTATTTTACGGAAGTAGTGACTTCTAACTCAGGCTTTAAGAGAAAACCAAACCCTGAGTCCATGATTTATTTAAGGGAAAAGTATCAGATTAGCTCTGGTCTTGTCATTGGTGATCGACCGATTGATATTGAAGCAGGGCAATCTGCAGGACTAGCTACCCACTTGTTTACCAGTATCGTGAATTTAAGACAAGTATTAGACATGTAAGAAAAAGGAATAAGATGACAGAAGAAATCAAAAATCTGCAGGCACAGGATTATGATGCCAGTCAAATTCAAGTTTTAGAAGGCCTAGAAGCTGTTCGTATGCGTCCAGGAATGTATATCGGATCAACCTCAAAAGAAGGTCTTCACCATCTAGTCTGGGAAATTGTTGATAACTCAATTGACGAGGCCTTGGCAGGATTTGCCAACCATATCCAAGTTTTTATTGAGCCAGATGATTCGATTACTGTTGTTGATGATGGGCGTGGTATCCCAGTCGATATTCAGGAAAAAACCGGTCGACCTGCCGTTGAGACTGTCTTTACTGTCCTTCACGCTGGAGGAAAGTTTGGCGGTGGCGGCTATAAGGTTTCAGGTGGTCTTCACGGTGTAGGTTCATCAGTAGTAAACGCCCTCTCCACTCAATTAGATGTTCATGTCCATAAAAATGGTAAGATTCATTACCAAGAATACCGTCGTGGTCATGTTGTCGCAGACCTTGAGGTGGTTGGAGATACAGATAAAACGGGAACAACTGTTCACTTCACACCAGACCCAGAAATTTTTACTGAAACAACAACCTTTGATTTTGATAAATTAAATAAACGGATTCAAGAGTTGGCCTTTCTAAATCGTGGTCTTCAAATCTCCATCACAGATAAGCGTGAGGGGTTAGAACAAACTAAGCATTACCACTATGAAGGTGGGATTGCTAGCTACGTTGAATATATCAATGAGAACAAGGATGTAATCTTTGATACACCAATTTACACAGATGGTGAGATGGAGGATATCACAGTTGAAGTAGCCATGCAGTACACAACGGGTTACCATGAAAATGTTATGAGTTTTGCCAACAATATTCATACCCATGAAGGTGGAACGCATGAACAAGGTTTCCGTACAGCCTTGACTCGTGTTATCAACGATTATGCTCGTAAAAATAAGTTGCTTAAAGATAATGAAGACAACTTAACAGGGGAAGATGTTCGTGAAGGATTAACTGCGGTGATTTCAGTTAAGCACCCAAATCCACAGTTTGAAGGACAAACTAAGACCAAACTGGGAAACAGCGAAGTGGTCAAGATTACCAATCGCCTCTTCAGCGATGCCTTCTCTGATTTCCTTATGGAAAATCCGCAGATTGCCAAACGTATCGTGGAAAAAGGGATTTTGGCTGCTAAGGCTCGTGTGGCTGCCAAGCGTGCGCGTGAGGTAACTCGTAAAAAATCTGGTTTGGAAATTTCCAACCTTCCAGGTAAACTAGCAGACTGTTCTTCTAACAATCCTGCTGAAACAGAACTCTTCATCGTCGAAGGAGACTCAGCTGGTGGGTCAGCCAAATCTGGTCGTAACCGTGAATTTCAAGCAATCCTTCCAATTCGCGGTAAGATTTTGAACGTTGAAAAAGCAAGTATGGATAAGATTCTAGCTAACGAAGAAATTCGTAGTCTTTTCACAGCGATGGGAACAGGATTTGGTGCAGAATTTGATGTTTCAAAAGCCCGTTACCAAAAACTTGTTTTGATGACCGATGCCGATGTCGATGGAGCCCACATTCGTACCCTTCTTTTAACCTTGATTTATCGTTATATGAAACCAATCCTAGAAGCTGGTTATGTTTATATTGCTCAACCACCAATCTATGGTGTCAAAGTTGGAAGTGAGATTAAAGAATATATCCAGCCAGGAGCAGATCAAGAAATCAAACTCCAAGAAGCCTTAGCCCGTTATAGCGAGGGACGTACTAAACCAACTATTCAGCGTTATAAAGGTCTTGGTGAAATGGATGACCACCAATTGTGGGAAACAACTATGGATCCTGAGCATCGCTTGATGGCCAGAGTTTCTGTGGATGATGCTGCAGAGGCAGATAAAATCTTTGATATGTTGATGGGAGATCGAGTAGAACCTCGTCGTGAGTTTATAGAAGAAAATGCCGTCTATAGTACACTGGATGTCTAAAAAATCGGGAGAAGTAGTTCCCTTGGTCTAAAAAATATGATATAATCATTACGATTGTTTCAAGTAAAAAAGGAGTTTAATATGTCTGCTAGACTAGTAATTTATCTAATCATTGCAATCGCAGTTTTATTGATTGTTGCATATGCTATCGCAATCTACGTACGAAAACGCAATGAAAGTAAATTAGCAATTTTAGAAGAAAAAAAAGAAGAGCTGTACAATCTTCCAGTTAATGATGAGGTTGAAGCTGTAAAAAACATGCACTTAATTGGACAAAGTCAGGTGACTTTCCGCGAATGGAATCAAAAATGGGTTGACCTATCTCTTAATTCTTTTGCCGATATTGAAAATAATCTTTTTGAGGCAGAAGGTTATAACAACTCATTCCGTTTTTTCAAAGCTAGTCATCAAATTGATCAAATCGAGAGCCAAATTACCTTGATTGAAGAAGATATTGCATCAATTCGCAATGCCTTGGCAGATTTGGAGAAACAAGAGTCTAAAAATAGTGGACGTGTTCTGCATACCTTGGACTTGTTTGAAGAGTTACAACACAGAGTTGCTGATCATTCTGAAGAATATGGACAAGGCTTATCTGAAATTGAAAAGCAATTGGAAAATATCCAATCAGAGTTTTCTCAGTTTGTAACTTTAAATTCGTCCGGTGACCCAGTAGAAGCTGCTGTGATTTTGGATAATGCTGAAAATCATATTTTGGCTTTGACCCATATTGTTGATCGTATACCAGCAGTCGTAACAACATTATCTAAAGAGCTACCTGATCAGCTAGAAGATTTAGAGGATGGCTATCGTAAACTTTTAGATGCTAATTATCATTTTGCTGAAACGGATATTGAAGCGCGTTTCCAACTGCTTTATGAAGCTCTCAAGAAAAATCATGAGAATATTGCGCAATTAGAATTGGATAATGCAGAGTACGAAAATACTCAAATCCAAGAAGAGATTAATGCACTTTATGATATTTTTACACGAGAAATTGCTGCACAGAAAGTGGTAGAAGGTTTAGTAGCAACACTTCCTACTTATCTTAAACATATGAAAGATAGTAATACTGTTTTAGTGGATGATATTCAACGATTAAGCCAGAATTATCTACTTTCTGAAACAGATGTTAGTCATGTTCATAGATTACAAGCTGAATTAGACTCTTTGGAAGAATCTGTATTAGCATTAACTTCTGAACAAGAGGAATATTCTGAGCCATATTCATTACTTGAAGAACGTTTGGAAAACTTACAAGCAACTTTGAAAGAAATTGAGGATGAGCAAGTTGAACTTAGTCAACGTCTTGCTCAGATTGAAAAAGATGATATCAATGCTCGTCAAAAGGCAAATGTTTATGTTAATCGTCTTCATACGATTAAGAGATATATGGAAAAACGCAATCTTCCAGGTATTCCTCAGAATTTCTTACAGTTGTTCTTTACAGCAAGTAACCATACAGAAGAGTTAATGGCTGAACTAGAAGAAGCCCAGGGCAATATCGAAGTTGTAAACCGTATGCTTGAGATTACAACAAATGATATGGAAGCACTTGAAGATGAAACTTATGATATTGTTAAATATGCAACTTTGACTGAACAATTACTACAGTATTCGAACCGTTACCGCTCATTTGATGAACGAATTCAAGAGGCCTTTAATGAATCATTAGAAATCTTTGAAAAAGAATTTGATTACCATGCTTCATTTGATAAGATTTCGCAAGCTTTGGAAGTTGCAGAACCTGGTGTAACCAACCGTTTTGTTACTTCATATGAAAAGACACGTGAGACAATTCGTTTCTAAAATAATAAAAAAGATTTGGTTTTGTGAGAAGCAGAACCAAATCTTTTTTATTAATTGTCTATAAAATCTTGTATGATAAAATCTTAAGATAAAAAATTGGAGACGATTTAAAAAGCAAGTAAGAACCTAGTTTTGTGTTATAAGGTTCAAAAAACTTTTTAATCTCTCCAAAATGTTATTTGGTTGGAATCGAAATTTCAATTAATTTCTCTGAGTAGAGGGTTTTGATATTGGCCTCATCAATAGAGTCCTTATCAATTTTACGTTTCAAGAAAAATTCTTGAATAGCTTCGATTTCAGTTTCGCGAATAGCACGGTGTTTGTTTGAAATGAGGATTTCATAGTGAAGCGGAGCTTGGGTAAAAATAACATCTGTATTTCCCGCAGAATAGACCTCAACAAGGGTTGCATCGGTACTTTCTAGCTGGCTTTTTACAAGTTGCGAGTGTGAGTTTGTTGTATTGATAAGCTTCATAACATTTCCTCCGATTTTCTAATTCTATTATAGCACTTTTTGAATAAAGTAGCTTGATTTAGTCAACCTTATGCTGTTTTTTCCAAGATTGGATTGCCCATTTATGGCTACCACGTTTAAGATTTTCAATAGCCTCGTCAATAGGGAACCAGGCAATATGATTAAAATCTTCTAGTGGTTTTTGCACTTCTTTGAAAGAAGTCGCTTCATAGAGGTAGGCAGGATTGTAGTAGTAGGTGTCACGGTGACGAGAGTAGAAATATTCGTCAGCTTGTCCGTAATAGGCACCAATTTCAGCTGTAAAGCCAAGTTCTTCAATCAATTCACGCTTTAGGGCTTCCTGATGATTTTCACCTGCTTCAATTTCGCCACCTGGTAGGAACCAAGCACCATTGGGTGCTTGAACAAGAACAATTTGTTTTTGTTCAGCGTCAGGGATAACAGCATATACGCCATAACGAGCAACATAGTCTGTATTCGCTTTTTTTTCTCCGAAAGTTGGGTTTGCCATTGCGTTTTCCTCATTATCTATTATCTTTATTATTATCTTAATGGACAAAGGCCGAGCTGTCAAGAACTTATAGTTATTTTAGTAAAAAAGAGCAGAAAATTTTCATTTTCTACTCCTTTTCGATAGGATTTATACTTCTTTTTCAGAAGTTTTCACTTCAGCTTTTTTAGCAGATTTGATTTGAATGTTACCCTTGCTGGTCATCACTGCCTTGAGGTCTTTTTCGCTTGGATTTTCAAGGTAGTAGTCAGTGATTGCGTCCTCAATATAGTCTTGAATAGTACGACGAAGTGGGCGTGCTCCCATTTTTGGATCATAACCGAGGTCAACCAATTTTTCCTTGACCTTTTCAGTTACATCCAAATGAATGTTGTTGCTAGAAAGGCGCTTGTTAACGTCTGCTAGCATAAGCTCGACAATCTGAAGGAGGTTGTCCTTGCTGAGAGCCTTAAATTCGATAATACCATCAAAACGGTTCATAAACTCTGGGCTAAAGAAGTTACCGAGTTCACCGAGAACAGAGTTGGTACGTCCTTCTCTGGCAGCCCCAAATCCAACGCTGGCTTCGGCCTTACCTGTACCTGCATTTGAAGTCATGATGATGATGGCATCCTTGAAGCTAACGGTACGTCCTTGCCCATCTGTCAAACGACCATCGTCCAAGACCTGGAGGAACATGTGCATAACATCTGGATGGGCTTTCTCTACTTCATCCAAGAGAATAAGAGAATACGGATTGCGGCGAACTTTTTCAGTTAATTGCCCAGCCTCATCGTAGCCAACATAACCTGGAGGGGCACCGACCAACTTAGCCACGCTGTGTTTTTCCATGTATTCGCTCATGTCAAAGCGAATCATGCTGTCAGCAGAACCAAAGAGTTCGATAGCTAGTTGTTTGGAAAGTTCTGTCTTACCGACACCAGTTGGCCCAACGAAGAGGAAGCTTCCAATTGGACGGTTTGGTGTACCGAGACCGACACGATTACGGCGAATAGCTTTGGCTATCTTATCAACTGCATCGTCCTGTCCAATAACATGAGACTTGAGGTCTTCAGCTAGATGGATGAGTTGAGATTGTTCTTTCTCTTTCAAATCGCCAACAGGAATGTTGGTTTTCTGCTCGATAATGTGCTCAATGGTTTTCTCACTGATGATAGGAGTATCTTGGTCTGTGACCTTCTTCTTTTGCATTTCCTTATACTTGGCAATCTGGTCGCGGAAATAAGCCGCCTTCTCAAAATCTTCCTCTCGTGTAGCTTGAGATTTAAGATTTTCAGCCTCAATCAAACGTTGATCAATTACTTTAGGATCCACAAAATTCAAGGTCAAGTTCATTTTAGAACCAGCTTCATCTAAGAGGTCAATAGCCTTGTCAGGTAAGAAGCGATCTTGGATGTAACGATTGGAAAGAGTTGCAGCTGCTTCAATTGCAGCATCGGTATACTGAACGTGGTGGTAGTCTTCGTATTTCTTTTGAATGCCTTTGAGGATAGTGATTGTTTCTTGCACCGTTGGTTCATCAACCTTAACAGGTTGCATACGACGCTCTAGGGCGGCATCTTTTTCAATGATACGGTATTCATTGAGGGTAGTGGCACCGACCAGTTGCAGTTCCCCACGAGCAAGGGCTGGCTTGAGGATATTTCCTGCATCCATATTGCCATCGCCTGCAGAACCTGCACCGACAATTTCATGGATTTCATCGATAAAGAGGATAATATCCTCACGTTTGCGAATTTCTTCCATGAGTTTTTGCATGCGTTCTTCAAATTGTCCTCGAATACCCGTTCCTTGAACCAAGCTAACCACATCCAGACGGATGACTTGTTTGCCTTGGAGTTTATGTGGAACATCACCATCAACGATTTTCTGAGCTAGACCTTCGACAACGGCAGTTTTTCCGACACCAGGTTCACCGATAAGAACAGGATTATTCTTGGTTCTGCGATTGAGAATTTCGATGACACGGATAATCTCATCGTCGCGCCCAATAACGGGGTCAATATCTCCACGACGGGCAATTTCAGTTACGTTGATACCAAATTCTTCCAGCAGGCCTTTTTCTTGGCTTGGTGGAGGAGTTTGAGCAGGTCCACGATTTTGGGAACCATAACCACCGTTTCCACCATAACCTCCACCTGATTGAGTTGGGGGAGTCGGAGGAGTATTGCTAGCAGGTCTAAAATTGTTTAGGTCATTGAAGAAATCTCCGAAAGGATCAAAGTCACGATTGTTCAAATCTGTCATACCTTTGAAGAGACTATTATTAGGATCTGTTTTGATAATCTTATAGCAGTTTTGACAGAGGTCAATTTGTTTTTGCTTTCCATTAAGATTGGTATAAAGATGAATTGTTGAGTCGTTTATTTTACAGTTTTGACAAAGCATACATCTACCTCATTTCTTTCTTTCTTTAGGCTGACCTGTTTAAAGGTCAAAAATAGTCAAATTTCTATACTCTCATTATAACAGGATTGGGGTGTAAAGCAAGTAAAAAGATTGAAGCTTTGAGAAGTTGTTACAATGAAAATCTTCGTGGATTTGGACTATAAAAAAATCCTATTTGTGAGACAAAAAGGATTTTGGTTAGACATGCAGGGTGTAATCCCAGCTTGTTTTGTATTAGTAAAGTAGTTCGTAAATCTCCATTGCAATCAAGTCAATGCTGTCAAACGTATAAGTTTCGCGAGCTTCGACATCACGAAGGGTAAAGATTGAGCCGTTTTCTTCGTCGTGGCTATATGCAACTTCTGCAACAACAACTCCTTCACGTTCAAAATTACGTTTTAAATTTCCGCCGTCTTTTGCCATTGCTTCAAGGCGGTTGATGATTCTAACCAAATGTGATTCCATTTTGATTCTCCTTCATTTCTTATCGTTACTATTTTACCATAAAGGAGGCCAACTTGCCTAGAAAAAACTAAGATTTCTCGCTAATTCTACCAGCTTAAAGTTTTTTTGAATAAATTAGACAAAAGATTTGAATTTTAATTCATTACATGTTATAATCATACAGTATTCTATTTTAGAAAGCAGTGTGACTATGAATTTTTCTTTTTTACCAAAGTATTTACCTTATTTTAACTACGGGGCTGTCGTGACGGTTCTCATTTCTATCTGTGTGGTCTTTTTAGGAACCATTCTGGGTGTTGTCTTGGCTTTTGGGCAACGTTCAAAGTTTAAACCGCTTGTCTGGCTCGCCAACTTGTACGTTTGGATTTTCCGCGGGACACCGATGATGGTTCAGATTATGATTGCCTTTGCCCTTATGCACATCAATGCTCCGACTATTCAGGTTGGGATTTTGGGTGTTGATCTTTCTCGTCTGATTCCAGGGATTTTGATTATCTCTATGAACAGTGGTGCTTATGTTTCTGAGACTGTTCGGGCTGGGATTAATGCGGTTCCAAAAGGTCAACTAGAGGCGGCCTATTCTTTAGGGATCCGTCCTAAAAATGCGATGCGCTATGTGATTTTGCCACAAGCTATCAAAAATATCTTGCCAGCATTGGGAAACGAATTTATCACTATTATCAAGGATAGTTCTCTCTTATCAGCTATTGGTGTCATGGAGTTGTGGAATGGGGCTACAACAGTTTCTACAACAACCTATCTACCTTTAACACCACTTTTATTTGCAGCCTTTTACTACTTGATTATGACCTCTATTTTGACAGTAGCCTTGAAATCTTTTGAAAAACGTATGGGACAAGGAGATAAGAAATAATGACAGAAACCTTGATAAAAATTGAAAATTTACATAAATCCTTTGGAAAGAATGAAGTATTGAAGGGCATCAGCCTCGAGATTAAACGTGGAGAGGTTGTCGTTATCATCGGTCCTTCAGGGAGTGGGAAATCTACCTTGCTTCGCTCTATGAATTTGTTGGAAGAAGCAACCAATGGGAAGGTTATCTTTGAGGGAGTTGATATTACGGACAAGAAGAATGACCTGTTTGCTATGCGTGAGAAGATGGGGATGGTTTTCCAACAATTTAATCTCTTTCCTAATATGACTGTGATGGAAAATATCACTTTGTCTCCTATCAAGACCAAAGGTGAAAGTAAGGAAGTTGCAGAGAAGAGAGCTCAGGAACTTTTGGAAAAAGTTGGTTTACCAGATAAGGCAACTGCTTATCCACAGAGTTTGTCAGGTGGTCAGCAACAGCGGATTGCTATTGCGCGTGGTTTAGCTATGGAACCTGATGTTTTGCTCTTTGACGAGCCAACTTCAGCCCTGGACCCTGAAATGGTAGGTGAGGTGTTGGCTGTTATGCAAGACTTAGCCAAATCAGGAATGACCATGGTTATCGTAACACATGAGATGGGATTTGCCCGTGAGGTGGCAGATCGTGTCATCTTTATGGCAGACGGCGTGGTTGTTGAAGATGGAACACCTGAACAGATTTTTGAACAAACCCAAGAACAACGGACTAAAGACTTCTTGAGTAAGGTTTTATAAGTTAGCTTTGCTGAGCTGTTTGTAATCAGTTTTAAACTTTCACGAAAAGATTAGTGAAAAGCTCGACCAGAGCTTTTTCTTATAGTTTGAAACTATAGGGTAGCCTAGGAAAGAAGTGTTAGAGGGGAGCAGTAGTTTTTGGTATAATGGAAGATATTTGAAAGAAAAGAGAAGTGATATGACACAGATTATTGATGGGAAGGCTCTAGCAGCTAAGTTACAAGGACAGCTGGCTGAAAAGACTGCAAGATTAAAGGAAGAAACGGGGCTAGTACCTGGTTTGGTAGTGATTTTGGTTGGGGACAACCCTGCCAGCCAAGTCTATGTTCGGAACAAGGAGAGGTCAGCCCTTGCGGCTGGTTTCCGTAGCGAAGTATTGCGAGTTCCAGAGACTATTAGTCAAGCGGAGTTGTTAGATTTGATTGTTGAATACAATCAAGATCCGGCTTGGCATGGGATATTGGTACAGTTACCATTACCAAAACATATTGATGAGGAGGCAGTTCTATTGGCTATTGACCCAGAAAAGGATGTGGATGGTTTCCATCCTCTAAATATGGGACGTCTTTGGTCTGGTCATCCAGTCATGATTCCTTCGACACCTGCAGGAATTATGGAAATGTTTCATGAATATGGGGTTGACTTGGAAGGTAAAAATGCGGTCGTCATCGGTCGTTCCAATATCGTTGGAAAACCTATGGCCCAGCTTCTTTTGGCCAAGAATGCTACAGTGACTTTGACACACTCACGGACTCATAATCTTGCCAAGGTGGCTGCTAAAGCAGATATTCTGGTGGTAGCAATCGGTCGTGCCAAGTTTGTGACTGCTGACTTTGTCAAACCTGGTGCGGTTGTCATTGATGTCGGGATGAACCGCGATGAAAATGGGAAGCTCTGTGGGGATGTTGATTATGAGGCGGTTGCCCCACTTGCTAGCCACATTACGCCAGTCCCTGGAGGTGTCGGTCCTATGACCATTACTATGCTGATGGAGCAAACTTATCAAGCAGCACTTCGGACATTGGATAGAAAATAAGAGAAAAATTTTCTGAGGAAAGTGTATTTTCTATAGCTATATCTAAAATGGCAGAAATGAATATTAAATTTTAGGAATAAGTTTATAAAAGGAGGTATGCGCCTCCTTTTTGTTGTATAATGGAGTGAGGTGATTAGATGATTTTAAAAATTTATAATGGGGAATATAGTTTACAATGGGATGGAATATACTACTTAGCACTAATTGATTATCCAAATATTCAAGAGTGGGAATTAGAAAAAATTGCTAAATTTATAGCTTACGAAAAACTTCATAAACGTCAAACAAGTATTGAGTGTGCTGATTCTTGTTTAAAAAAAGAAATTTTAGATTACATCTGTCAGCATTCCTTTCTGCCACCATTTACCCCTACAGATAAAATAGTAGCCTCGACTTATGATCTATATAAGAGCTTAGTGACTTCAGACTACTGTAGTCATACTACGACTATAGATGCAGCAATTTCTATATTTAAAACAGGCCAGCTCTTGTCTGCTGTGAAAGCCTTTGGGCGAGATGCTGAGGAGTTGGTTTTGGATAGTCGTAATGCTGCATCGGATCCGATAGATTATTTTGACTATGTCATGTTAGGGTGGTCAAATACAAGTTCTGGTTATCGATTAGCGATGGAACGTTTATTAGGTCGAGCTCCTTCAGAGAAAGAATTACAAGACAAGTTTATTCCTGGAGTGAGTTTTCATTTTATCTATACAGATTTGATTAAACTTACTGGTTATATTTTTGATGGCTACCATGTTGCAAAAATTAAGGACATGTTGAATTTATTTAGTGAGTTATATATTTGCATTATTCCAACTCATAATAAGAGCCAATTTGAAAATATTATTCCAAGTCAATTACTGGATAGGGTGTATTATCTTGACCATGATGGAGAAGGTTTGGAAGAGTGGACTAAAAAAGTGTATCGGATTGTCTTAAAACAATCAGGTAAAGGATAGTCGAGGAAAAAAGATGAAAGTGATTGATCAAGCTCTACTAGAAAAAGTCATTATTGAACGTTCTCGTACAAGTCATAAAGGAAATTACGGTCGTCTACTGTTACTTGGAGGTACCTATCCTTATGGTGGTGCCATCATCATGGCTGCTTTGGCTGCTGTTAAAAGTGGAGCTGGTTTGGTGACCGTTGGAACAGATAGGGAAAATATCCCTGCTTTGCACAGTCATTTACCTGAGGCCATGGCCTTTTCTCTTCAAGACCAGCAACTGTTAAAAGAGCAGTTGGAGAAGGCAGAAATGGTCTTAGTGGGGCCTGGTTTACGAGACGATGCTTTTGGAGAAAATCTAGTAAAACAGGTCTTTGCTAGCTTAAAAAAGAATCAGATTTTGATTGTAGACGGAGGGGCCTTAACCATCCTTGCTAGGACAAGTTTGTCATTTCCGTCTAACCAGCTTATCCTAACTCCCCACCAAAAAGAATGGGAAAAATTATCTGGAATTACGATTGAAAATCAAAGCGAAGATGCAACAGCTAGTGCCCTGACTTCCTTCCCTCAAGGAACAATTTTGGTGGAGAAAGGTCCAGCTACTCGTATTTGGCAAGTTAGCCAATCTGATTATTACCAGTTACAGGTTGGCGGTCCCTATCAGGCGACTGGGGGAATGGGAGATACTCTGGCTGGGATGATCGCAGGATTTGCAGGCCAATTTCGACAGGCCAGTCTCTACGAACGTGTGGCAGTAGCAACCCATCTTCATTCAGCCATAGCCCAAGAACTATCTCAAGAACATTATGTGGTCTTGCCGACGGAAATCAGCAGTCTTCTTCCCAAAAAAATGAAAAAAATATCTCAAAAAGGCACCTGATTGTTTCAGGCGCCTTTATATCTTTTAGAAAAATCCTTTAATCTTTCCAACGAGGCCATCTAGACCTTCAGAACCAGAAATCAACTGCTGAGCTTGAGAGAAGTATTCTCCAAGTTGGTCTTGATTTTCTGCAACAAATGTTTTTGCAGCTTCGAAATCTTTTGTTTCGATTAATTCTTTTACTTGGTTAAACAAATCTAATGGGTTCATCTTATTTCTCCTTTTCTGTACTTAACTATTTAATCATCTTTATGATAAAAAATCAACTGTTGCTGCTTTGGGCTAGGACATGTTTTTATCTACAAGTTCTCATAACTAAGATTCTAACTACCAAAACAAGGTGGACATAAAAATAAAAATGTTCGGGTTTTTCTAGTGTATCCATGAAATAAAAACGGATACATGTTATAATAGAAATAGCTCTTTAATGGAGGTGTTTGAGTGGAAAATCTGAAGAAAATGGCAGGCATCAAGGCTGCTGAATTTGTCAAGGATGGCATGGTTATCGGACTGGGAACAGGTTCAACTGCCTATTATTTTGTCGAAGAAATCGGTCGTCGTATCAAGGAAGAAGGGTTGCAGATTACGGCTGTAACGACCTCTAGTGTGACTAGTAAACAGGCTGAAGGGCTCAATATCCCGCTCAAGTCTATTGACCAAGTGGATTTTGTCGATGTGACAGTCGACGGGGCGGATGAAGTGGATAGCCAGTTTAACGGAATCAAAGGCGGTGGTGGTGCCCTTCTCATGGAGAAGGTTGTGGCAACGCCTTCAAAAGAATATATTTGGGTGGTGGATGAAAGCAAGCTGGTCGAGAAACTGGGTGCTTTTAAATTGCCAGTAGAAGTGGTTCAGTATGGCGCAGAACAGGTTTTTCGTCGTTTTGAGCGAGCTGGCTACAAACCAAGTTTCCGTGAAAAAGACGGCCAACGTTTTGTGACTGATATGCAGAATTTTATCATTGACCTTGCCTTAGATGTCATTGAAGATCCAATTACTTTCGGACAAGAATTGGACCATGTCGTTGGTGTTGTAGAGCACGGCTTATTCAACCAAATGGTGGATAAGGTCATCGTTGCTGGACGAGACGGAGTTCAGATTTTAACTTCAACAAAAGCAAGATAACTAAAATAATAAGGAGATAAACTATGTCAAAATTTAATCGTATTCACTTGGTGGTATTAGATTCTGTAGGAATCGGTGCTGCACCAGATGCTAATAACTTTGTCAATGCAGGAGTTCCAGATGGAGCTTCTGACACACTGGGACACATTTCAAAAGCAGTTGGTTTGAATGTCCCAAACATGGCTAAAATTGGTCTTGGAAATATTCCTCGAGAAACTCCTCTTAAGACTGTTCCAGCTGAAAGTAATCCAACAGGATATGCAACAAAATTGGAAGAAGTATCTCTTGGTAAGGATACCATGACTGGACACTGGGAAATCATGGGCCTTAACATTACAGAACCTTTCGATACTTTCTGGAATGGATTCCCAGAAGAAATCTTGACAAAAATCGAAGAATTCTCAGGACGCAAGGTTATTCGTGAAGCTAACAAACCTTACTCAGGAACAGCCGTTATCGATGACTTTGGACCACGCCAGATGGAAACTGGGGAGTTGATTATCTATACTTCAGCTGACCCTGTTTTGCAAATTGCTGCCCACGAAGATATCATTCCTTTGGATGAATTGTACCGTATCTGTGAATACGCTCGTTCGATCACCCTTGAGCGCCCAGCCCTTCTGGGACGTATCATTGCCCGTCCATATGTTGGTGAGCCAGGTAACTTCACTCGTACAGCAAACCGTCGTGACTTGGCTGTATCTCCATTTGCACCGACTGTTTTGGATAAATTGAATGAAGCTGGTATCGATACTTACGCTGTTGGTAAAATCAATGATATCTTTAACGGTGCTGGTATCAACCATGACATGGGCCACAACAAGTCAAATAGCCACGGAATTGATACATTATTGAAGACCATGGGACTTGATGAATTTGAAAAAGGATTCTCCTTCACAAACTTAGTTGACTTTGATGCTCTTTACGGCCACCGTCGTAATGCTCACGGTTATCGTGATTGCTTGCATGAGTTTGATGAACGCTTGCCTGAAATTATCGCAGCCATGAGAGAGAACGACCTTCTCTTGATTACTGCGGACCATGGAAATGACCCAACCTATGCAGGAACTGACCACACTCGTGAATATATTCCATTGTTGGTCTACAGCCCTGCCTTTAAAGGGAACGGTTTGCTACCAGTCGGACATTTTGCAGATATCTCAGCGACTGTTGCTGATAACTTTGGTGTTGAAACTGCCATGATTGGGGAAAGTTTCTTAGATAAATTGGTATAAGATGACGCACTATGCTTTGCTAGTGAGAGGCATTAATGTTGGTGGCAAGAATAAGGTCGTTATGACGGAACTTCATCAAGAATTGACAGAGTTGGGACTGGAAAAGGTTGAAACCTACATCAACAGTGGCAATATTTTCTTTACTTCGACAGACCCCAAAGCCCGATTGGTTGAAAAGTTAGAGACTTTCTTTGGAATTCATTATCCATTTATTCAGAGTTTTTCCCTACTGACTCAAAAAGACTATGAAGCAGAAGTCGAGAATCTGCCAGCTTGGTGGACCAAAGACCTGGCTCGAAAAGATGTCCTCTTCTACACGAAGGGCTTGGATGTGGATCAAGTGATCGAGAAAGTGAACAGTTTGGAACTGGAAGATGAAGTCGTTCATTTTGGAAAACTTGGTATTTTCTGGGGAAAATACTCCGAAGAATCGTACTACGAAACGGCCTATCACAAATACTTACTCAAGATGCCTTTCTACCGCCAAATCACCATTCGTAATGCTAAAACTTTTGACAAAATCGGTCAAATGCTAAAAAACTAATAAAGGAGACACACAATGATATTTTTAGATAAAATCAAGGAAACAGCTGCCTTCCTGAAAGACAAGGGAATCCAAGTACCTGAGTTCGGTCTAATCCTTGGATCAGGGCTTGGAGAACTTGCAGAAGAAATCGAAAATCCAGTTGTAGTAGACTATGCTGAGATTCCAAACTGGGGCCGCTCTACAGTAGTTGGTCACGCTGGTAAATTGGTATATGGAGAACTTGCAGGTCGAAAAGTCTTGGCTCTTCAAGGTCGTTTCCATTTCTATGAAGGAAATCCTCTTGAAGTCGTGACTTTCCCAGTTCGTGTCATGAAAGTTCTTGGATGTGAAGGTGTTATTGTAACCAATGCTGCTGGCGGTATTGGATTTGGTCCTGGTACCTTGATGGCTATCTCAGACCATATTAACATGACGGGGCAAAACCCATTGATGGGTGAAAACTTGGATGATTTTGGTCCTCGTTTTCCAGATATGTCTAAGGCCTACACACCAGAATACCGTGCTACTGCCCATGAAGTGGCTAAAAAACTTGGTATCAAGCTTGATGAAGGTGTCTATATCGGTGTAACTGGTCCGACTTATGAAACACCAGCAGAAATCCGTGCTTATAAGACGCTGGGAGCAGATGCAGTTGGTATGTCGACTGTTCCTGAAGTTATTGTGGCAGCCCACTCAGGCTTGAAAGTTCTGGGAATTTCATGTATCACTAACTTTGCGGCTGGATTCCAAGAAGAACTGAACCACGAAGAAGTTGTAGAAGTGACTGAACGTGTTAAAGGCGACTTTAAAGGCTTGCTTAAAGCGATTCTTGCTGAATTGTAATCATGTTAATAGAATTGAGGAGTATTTTTCGAAAGATTCCTTATAATTTTAGATTATTCCTAGCAGTAATTCTGCAAGGAATAGTTTCGGGTTTATCTGGTATAGTTCTCCATTATCTTTTAGAGATGGTGGAGGAGCTAGCTTTTGGTCAGTCAGAGCATCATACTGGATTTTTGACAGATGGAGTTTCCTCGTTACGGATAGGACTAAGTTTAATAATCGTGGGTCTTGGTTCATCCTTGGTCTGGTATTTCTTGCAAAAAGGGTCGAAGATTTATTCCATCAAAGCTCAGATGAAGGATGAGACTTCACAATACAAGCTTCATTTTCTAAAACAGCTATTTCATTCAATTTGGCAGATCATTGCAGTTGGAGGGGGAGCCCCTATTGGCAAAGAAGCTGCACCACGAGAAATTGGAACTCTATTTGCAGGACCAATTGGAAAAATATGTATACTGTCTATGAAGGATCGCATCTTTCTCCTTGCTTGTGGTGCTGGTGCTGGTTTAGCGGCTGTTTATCAGGTTCCATTAACAAGTGTCTTCTTTGTTTTTGAAACCCTAGGAATTGCTCTATCTATTAAACGATTTGTCTTAGTCGGTTTGACTACTTATGTCTCAACCTATATAGCAGGCTTGGTTATTTCAGATCAGGCTCTCTACCAGATTCCATCGATCACATGGTCATTAAAGGAAATATGGATTATTCCCTTATTACTTCTTTTCTTAACCCCACCAGCTTGGCTTTTTGGTCGCTTAAGTAAGGCAGCGTCTTCAAACAGAATAAAAGATAAACGAGTACTTCTCACATTGCCTACAGCTTTTCTTTTTCTTATTGGATTAGCAAGTTATTTTCCACATCTACTTGGAAATGGACGTATGATGGCTCAGGAAGTATTGAATGGTAGCAATGGCAAAACAGTACTCCTTTTGTTTATATTAAAAGCATTAGTTGTTCTTATTATTCTGTGGGCAGGGGCCTATGGTGGTACCCTTACACCATCTTTTGCCTTGGGGATGGCTGGAACTGCTCTCTTGGGCATGATTCTAGGTTTGGACAGTCAGCCAACCACTTTACTTTTGGGATCTGTTTGCTTTTTATCTGTGACCTTGAGAGCGCCCATTTCTGCAACCGGATTAGTTATAGGCTTCACTGGAATCGGTTTAGATTCCCTTCCGTATCTCTTAGTAACAGCTGTTTTAGCCTATGAATTTGCAAAAATGTTAGACCGTTTTTCTTGGACTAACATACTGTGTAAGATGTCAAAGAATAGAGTAATAAGATAGAGAACGACCATTTCTTCTAATCAAAGATTTATTTTAAAAGATTAAAAGCTATTGTCAATTTATCAATAACTGTTTGAAAAAAATGTAGTAGGCTTATCGGAGTCATGATTGAATACGATTTTTCCTAGCTATGAAATATAAAAAAAGAAAGGTAGAGCGCGTGTTCTAATTTGAACACGAGCGGAAAACTTTTCTAAAAACTCAGAAGAGAAGGGGAGTTCGGATTTGAATAGAAGCTGCTCTAATCTTCTCAATATCATCGAAATTAAGAAAGAAAGGAATTGAACTCACCCTAAAAGCAGTGGGAAAAAGATAGTTGGTCTAGCGAGCATCGCTCACTGCACCCAACTCCTATTTTCCCTTTGCTTTTTGACGGGTTTGGTATCTTTCTGATTATAAATTTTAGAATAAAGAAAGGATGGGCAAACTGTATTCACTGAACTGAATACGGGCGGAGAACTGTGTAAAAAAGATAAACTGTCTAGCATCTGCGATGCGTCGTCAGTTTCCTATTTTTACTTTGTTCTCTGTCGCCCTTTATATCTTAACTATGTCTATCCATATTGCTGCTCAGCAGGGTGAAATTGCTGATAAAATTCTTCTTCCTGGGGATCCTCTTCGTGCTAAGTTTATTGCGGAGAATTTCCTTGAAGATGCTGTTTGTTTTAACGAAGTGCGTAACATGTTTGGTTACACTGGTACTTACAAGGGTCACATTGTATCAGTCATGGGAACTGGTATGGGAATGCCATCCATCTCTATCTATGCGCGTGAGTTGATTGTTGACTACGGTGTGAAAAAATTGATCCGTGTGGGAACAGCAGGTTCATTGAATGAAGATGTTCACGTCCGTGAATTGGTTTTGGCGCAGGCAGCTGCAACCAACTCTAACATCATCCGCAATGACTGGCCACAGTACGATTTCCCACAAATCGCTAGTTTTGATTTGCTTGATAAGGCCTACCATATCGCTAAAGAACTCGGTATGACCACCCACGTTGGGAACGTTTTGTCTTCTGATGTCTTTTATTCAAACTACTTTGAAAAGAACATCGAACTTGGTAAATGGGGAGTCAAGGCTGTGGAAATGGAAGCAGCAGCCCTTTACTATCTGGCAGCCCAACACCATGTTGACGCGCTAGCTATTATGACAATCTCTGATAGCTTGGTTAATCCAGACGAAGACACAACTGCAGAAGAACGTCAAAATACCTTCACTGATATGATGAAGGTTGGATTAGAAACCTTGATTGCAGAGTAATTATATCTAAAAAGGAAGCCCTTCTTTATGAATTGGAGGACTTCCTTTTCTTATCTAGAAATTGATCTATCTCTCTTTGGTTTCGAAGAATAGTGACTTTATGTGAGTATTCTTGGCAAAGTTTTTGGTAATTCTCTTTTTGAGCTTTAGTCCGTCCATCCCAGAGAATCCAACGAATAAATTCCCAGTTGAATTGCTCGGGGCATCCCTTAGCCATACTTTCTCTCACTTTTCCTCTGTATTTTAAATAGCGCTTAAAGGCTCTTAGCAAACAATTCCAAGCAGAGAAGTTTAAAAAGATGATTTGGTCAGCTTCCTGCATTCTTTCCTCGTAATAGCACCAAGAATAATTCCCATCAATGACCCAATCTTCATGCTTGGTGAGAAAGCTTTTCATCTCGGTCAACATCCATTCGCGGTCACTGTCTTGCCAACCAGGTTGAAATTGGAGTGTGTCCATGTGAAGTTTTGGGATGGAGTAGTAGAGAGATAACTTTTCAGCTAGCGTTGACTTACCAGCACCAGAATATCCGATAATTGCGATTTTCATTTTCTACCCTTTCCTATTTGGAGACAAAAAAACAGCCTCTATGGACTGTTTCTTATTTAGCAAGTTTAGCTGAAAGACGAGCTTTATCGCGGCTTGCTTTGTTTTTGTGAATCAAACCTTTAGTTTCTGCTTTATCGATAGCTGAGCTAGCAGCACGGAAAAGTTCTTCAGATGGGTTTGCTTCGAAAGCTTTGATAGCAGTACGCATAGCTGATTTTTGAGCTGAGTTCTTTTCGTTTTGTTTAACGTTCAATTCAGCGCGTTTGATAGCTGATTTAATGTTTGCCAATGTTCTTACCTCCATTTTTACTAACTATACCATTATATCTGAAAACTTACGTTTTGACAAGGGAAAATTACTTTTTTAAGTAAATTTCATCGATTTCATGGTTCTTTGTTTTATGCAGAATCACTTCTGCACGATTTCTAGTTGGTTCAATATAATTTTGTAGATTTGTGAGATTGATACTGGTCCAGACTTGATGGGCAAAGGATTCCACTTCCCCAATTGGCATTTGAGTAAAACGATAATAGTAGCTATCAGGGTCGTTTTGGGCTAGGCTCAGCATCTTCAAGAAACGGTCTAGATACCAACTCTCGATGTCATCGACTGCAGCATCAACATAGATGGAAAAGTCAAAGAAGTCAGTAATGTAGAGACGCTCGTTTTGTGGATTTTGAAAGACATTTATTCCCTCAACAATGACAAAATCAGCAGCTTTGACGCTTTGCTTTTCCTCGGGTACGATGTCGTAGACTTCATGAGAATAGACAGGAATATCTACATCTTGTCCATTTTTGATGTGATCCAGGAAGTTGAGAAGAGCTTCCATATCATAGCTTTCAGGAAATCCTTTACGATTTAAAATTCCTTGCTCAGTCAAGGTCTGGTTGGGATAGAGAAAGCCATCAGTTGTTACCAAGTCAACCGTAGCATCTGTAAGGGTACGGGACAGTAGGATTTGAAGTAGGCGACTGGTTGTGGATTTTCCAACGGCAACACTCCCAGAAACCCCAATGATAAAAGGCTGGGCTTTGCTTTCACGTTGAAGGAAAATTCCTTTTGAAAATGCCAAATCATCCTTGGTACGCTTGTAAATCTGGATGAGATGGGCTAGGGGAAGATAGACATCGGTCACATCCTGCAGGCTAATCTGGTCATTAAAACTCTTGATGGATTCTAATTCCTCTTCTGTCAAAGGAGGTGTCGTCTTTCGATGTAAAGATTGCCAAGTCTGGCGGCTGATTTTTTCAAAATGTAAAAATTCGTTGGTCATTTGTTTTCCCCTAGATATTTTGTCTATCATACCATAAAAAGCTAAAAAAATAAAGCGGTTTCTTGATGATAGTAAGCTAATATCGTATAATAAAGGTAGATAGAGACTGAACAATTGAATGATGAAGTAGGAGATAGTTTCTGCTGATTTATAAGCTAATAAAGGTTTTTTTTAGTTCACAACTGATAGGAGGTGTACTATGAAAATCTTAAAACGTTACATATTGGAACTCTGTTTTATTTTAAGTTTTGCACTACCTTTTTTAAAAGGAGCGAATGCGGATAATGGTAGACGTTTTGTGGAAACCTATTACGGTTTTACTTTTTTGATGGAACATGCCATTGTAACAGCTGTCTTTATCTGTTCGCTCTTGATTGCTTTCTTCCTAAAAAAACGGTGGACGAAATGGCTTGCTGCTGGTAGTTATCTATTTTTGATTTTGTGGCTTGCTACTGAAGGGTATCTCATCCGTATGTCGCTAGAAGATTTGATACGACTTTGGACAAGTTTGGAAATCCTGACACAAACTTATCAGTTGGGCTTTTATCTAAACATCCTGTTGGGAATTTTGTTGATAATAAAGTATTTGAAGGTTAAGCAATAGTCATAAAAATGAGCCTAATTATAGATGATAAATGTGTTGTTTTATCCTAATTATGATATTTCTAGTTCTAAATGGCTTATTATTTATAAGTGTTGAAAGAGATTGAAGAAAAGGTCTTCTTGACTAGTTTTCTTCAGTCTTTTTCGTTTTATTATCAATTTGTAAACGATTTACAATTTAAGTCAAATTATGGTAAAATAGTTTCATGAGTAAAATGTATTATGCAGAGAATCCTGACGCTGCTCACGACATTCATGAGTTGAGAGTGGACTTGTTGGGAGAAAAAATGACCTTTTTGACGGATGCGGGTGTTTTTAGCAAGAAAATGGTTGACTTTGGGAGTCAACTCTTGCTCAAGTGTCTTGAGGTCAACCAAGGAGAGACTGTCCTTGATGTAGGTTGTGGTTACGGGCCTTTGGGCTTGTCTTTGGCTAAGGCTTATGGAGTTCAGGCGACCATGGTCGATATTAATAATCGTGCCTTGGATTTGGCGCGACAAAATGCTGAACGAAATAAAGTAGCAGCGACGATTTTCCAGTCCAACATTTATGAACAAGTTGAAGGTAAATTTGACCATGTCATGTCCAATCCTCCTATCCGTGCAGGAAAGCAAGTGGTTCATGAAATCATTGAGAAAAGTAAAGATTTCTTGGAAACTGGTGGGGATTTAACAATCGTTATCCAGAAAAAACAGGGGGCTCCAAGTGCTAAGTCCAAGATGGAAGATGTGTTTGGCAATTGTGAAGTCGTTAAAAAAGATAAGGGATACTACATCCTTAGAAGTGTGAAAGAATGAGAGCAGTTGATTTAATCCAAAAGAAACGAGACGGGCAAGAACTGACCTCGAGTGAAATTGAATGGCTAGTTGAAGGCTATGTGTCAGGAACTGTCCCTGATTATCAGATGTCTGCCTTTGCTATGGCTGTTTATTTCAAAGGAATGACGACTCGAGAAATATCTGATTTGACCATGAATATGGTTCAGACAGGTCAAGAGTTTGATTTATCAGCTATTGATGGGGTTAAGGTTGACAAGCATTCCACGGGTGGTGTTGGTGACAAGGTGACTTTGATTTTGGCTCCTCTTGTGGCTAGCTTTGGTGTACCTGTAGCCAAAATGAGTGGTCGTGGTCTTGGCCATACTGGTGGAACCATTGATAAATTGGAGTCCATTAAGGGCTATCAAGTTGAGAGCAGTCAAGAAGATTTCATTCGTCAGGTGCAGGACATTGGAGTATCTGTCATTGGGCAATCAGACCAGTTGGTCAAAGCTGACAAGCTTCTCTATGCTCTCCGTGATGTGACCGCGACTGTCGACACGATTCCTTTGATTGCGAGTTCGGTGATGAGCAAGAAAATTGCGGCAGGAGCAGATGCTATTTTGCTAGACGTGACTGTTGGTGAGGGTGCTTTCATGAAGACGGTTGATGAGGCGCGAGAATTGGCTCAAACTATGGTAGATCTAGGTAAAGCAGTTGGTCGAAAGACGGTAGCAGTGATTACGGATATGAGCCAGCCCTTGGGACGAGCGATTGGAAACCGTCTGGAAATCCTTGAAGCATTGGAGATTTTACAAGGTCAAGGTCGTCAGGATATTACCCACTTCATTTGTGAATTGGCTCAAATTATGCTTGGCCTGGCAAATGTACATAAAACAGTTGAAGAAGTTCGCCAACATCTTGAAAATGGACAAGCGCTTGCTAAGTTTGAGGAGATGGTGCAAGCTCAAGGTGGAGATTTAGAAGATCTCTATCGTCCAGTCAATGTGTCCCATATGGTGGAAATCCCTGCCCAGGAAACAGGTGTCATTTCAGCTCTTCCGGCCATGGAATTTGGACTCTATGCTATGAGACTGGGTGCTGGCCGTGCAGTCAAGACTGATGATTTGGACTATGAAACTGGAATTGTTTTTGAAAAGAAGGTTGGAGACTCCGTTCAAAAGGGAGAAATTGTGGCAAAAGTATACACAAATGGAAAAATTTCTCCTCAGCTAGTTACAGATTTTCAAAAATATGTTAAAATAAATGATAGGGTGCAAAGTTTACGAGAAATTATAGAAATTATCTCATAAACGACAGGAGAATCCGTATATGAAATTAAATAAATATATCGATCATACGCTTTTGAAGCAAGATGCGACAGAAAAACAAATTGATTGTTTGTTGTCTGAGGCTAGAGAGTATGATTTTGCCAGTGTTTGCGTCAATCCGACCTGGGTTGAATATGCTAAAAAAGGGCTTGAAGGCTCTGATGTCAAGGTCTGCACAGTAGTCGGTTTCCCCTTGGGAGCAACAACTTCAGCCGTGAAAGCATTTGAAACAAAGGAAGCTATCCAAAATGGTGCAGATGAGATTGATATGGTGATCAATGTTGGAGCTCTCAAATCGGGTAATTTTGATTTGGTTGAATCTGATATTCGCGCAGTAGTGGAAGCAAGTGGTGACAAGTTAGTGAAAGTCATTATTGAAGCTTGCCTTCTGACAGACCAAGAAAAAGTTGTGGCTTGCCAATTAGCCCAAAAAGCAGGAGCTGATTTTGTTAAAACATCTACTGGCTTTTCAACTGGTGGTGCGACAGTAGCAGATGTTAGATTAATGCGTGAAACAGTTGGACCTGATATGGGAGTCAAGGCTGCAGGTGGAGCTCGTTCTTATGCAGATGCTCTTGCCTTTGTGGAAGCAGGGGCGACCCGTATCGGAACGTCAGCTGGGGTAGCCATTTTAAAAGGAGAATTGGCTGATGGCGACTACTGAGTTGATTGAACTAGCAATTGAAACCAGCAAGAAAGCCTATGTGCCCTATTCTCACTTTCCTATCGGAGCAGTTTTAGTGGCGAAAGATGGTAGCTCTTATACAGGTGTCAATATTGAGAATGCTAGTTATTCTTTGACTAACTGTGGAGAACGTACAGCGATTTTTAAAGCAGTTTCTGAAGGCCAAAGAGAATTTTCAGAATTGATTGTCTATGGTCAGACTGAAAAACCAATTTCACCATGTGGTGCTTGTCGCCAAGTGATGGCTGAATTTTTTGAACAAGATCTAAAAGTGACCTTAGTCGCAAAAGATAAATCGACGGTCGAGATGACGGTCGGGGAATTACTTCCATACTCTTTTACAGACTTAAACTAGTCTGAGTCGCTCTCTGAGTGGCACGGTCCTTGTGGCCAACCAATCCATACTTGCAACATCGTTGCACATCTTATTTAGGAGGTTCAGTAATGAACAAGAAACAATGGCTAGGCCTTGGTCTAGTTGCAGTGGCAGCAGTTGGACTTGCTGCATGTGGTAACCGCTCTTCTCGTAACGCAGCTTCATCTTCTGACGTGAAGACAAAAGCAGCAATCGTCACTGATACTGGTGGTGTTGATGACAAATCATTCAACCAATCAGCTTGGGAAGGTTTGCAAGACTGGGGTAAAGAACACAATCTTTCAAAAGATAAAGGTTTTACTTATTTCCAATCAACAAGTGAAGCTGACTACGCTAACAACTTGCAACAAGCGGCTGGAAGTTACAACCTGATCTTCGGTGTTGGTTTTGCCCTTCACAATGCAGTTGAAGAAGCAGCAAAAGACCACTCTGACTTGAACTATGTCTTGATTGATGATGTGATTAAAGATCAAAAGAATGTTGCGAGCGTAACATTTGCTGATAACGAAGCTGCTTACCTTGCAGGTGTTGCAGCAGCTAAAACAACTAAAACAAAACAAGTTGGTTTTGTAGGTGGTATCGAGTCTGAAGTTATCTCACGTTTTGCAGCTGGATTTAAAGCTGGTGTTGAGTCAGTAGACCCATCTATCAAAGTACAAGTTGACTACGCTGGTTCATTTGGTGATGCTGCTAAAGGTAAAACAATTGCAGCAGCACAATACGCAGCTGGTGCAGACGTTGTTTACCAAGCAGCAGGTGGAACAGGTGCAGGTGTCTTTGCGGAAGCTAAATCATTGAACGAAAGCCGTCCTGAAAGTGAAAAAGTTTGGGTTATCGGTGTTGACCGTGACCAAGTAGGGGAAGGTAAATACACTTCTAAAGATGGCAAAGAATCAAACTTTGTTCTTGTATCTACTTTGAAACAAGTTGGTACAACTGTAAAAGATATTGCTAACAAGGCAGAAAAAGGTGAATTCCCTGGAGGTCAAGTGATCGTTTACTCATTGAAAGATAAAGGGGTTGACTTGGCAGTGACAAACCTTTCAGAAGAAGGTAAAAAAGCTGTTGAAGACGCTAAAGCTAAAATCCTTGATGGAAGTGTAAAAGTTCCTGAAAAATAATGGATGGAAGTCATTTCTTAGGAAGCGGCCCTTGGCCGCTTTTTAAGAGTTGAGGCAAAGTCATTTTGTCTCAGTAAAGCTTGCTACTAGATAAACTAGCAAGTTTTATTGAAATAAAATAAGACTCTGAAAGGAAGAGCACATGGCACACGAAAATGTCATTGAGATGCGTGATATTACCAAGGTGTTTGGTGAATTTGTTGCCAACGACAAAATCAACCTGCACCTACGAAAAGGTGAAATTCATGCACTTTTAGGAGAAAATGGGGCTGGTAAGTCTACGCTAATGAACATGTTAGCAGGGCTTCTTGAACCAACCAGTGGTGAAATTGCGGTCAACGGTCAAGTTGTCAACCTCGACTCACCATCTAAAGCAGCTAGCTTGGGAATTGGAATGGTGCACCAGCACTTTATGTTGGTAGAAGCCTTTACAGTGGCTGAAAACATCATTTTAGGTAGTGAATTGACTAAAAATGGTGTGCTAGATATCGCTGGAGCTAGCAAAGAAATCAAGGCTCTTTCTGAACGTTATGGCTTAGCTGTGGACCCTTCTGCCAAGGTGGCAGATATCTCAGTTGGGGCCCAACAACGTGTAGAAATTTTAAAAACCCTTTATCGGGGGGCTGATATCCTGATTTTTGACGAACCAACGGCTGTTTTGACTCCATCAGAAATTGATGAGTTGATGGCTATTATGAAAAATCTTGTCAAAGAAGGAAAATCAATTATCTTGATTACCCACAAGTTGGATGAGATTCGAGCAGTTTCTGACCGCGTTACAGTTATCCGTCGTGGGAAATCAATTGAAACTGTAGAAATTGCAGGGGCTACCAATGCTGATTTGGCAGAAATGATGGTAGGACGTTCTGTTTCCTTTAAAACAGAGAAACAAGTCTCTCAACCAAAAGAAGTGGTCTTGTCAATCAAAGATTTGGTGGTCAATGAAAACCGTGGTGTCCCTGCTGTCAAAAATCTATCCTTGGATGTTCGTGCTGGAGAGATTGTTGGTATTGCAGGGATTGATGGAAATGGTCAGTCTGAACTGATTCAAGCCATTACAGGTCTTCGCAAGGTTGAATCTGGTAGCATTGAGCTAAAAGGAGATTCAATTGTAGGCTTGCACCCACGTCAGATTACAGAGTTGAGTGTTGGGCACGTTCCAGAAGACCGTCACCGTGATGGTTTGATTTTGGAAATGATGATTTCTGAAAATATTGCCCTTCAAACCTACTATAAAGAACCACATAGTAAAAATGGAATTTTGAACTATTCAAATATTACTTCTTATGCTAAAAAGCTAATGGAGGAATTTGATGTTCGTGCTGCTAGTGAATTTGTGCCTGCAGCTGCACTCTCAGGAGGAAATCAACAAAAAGCAATTATTGCTCGTGAAATTGATCGAGATCCTGAACTCCTTATCGTCAGCCAGCCAACTCGTGGTTTGGATGTCGGTGCCATTGAATATATCCACAAACGCTTGATTGAAGAGCGTGATAACGGGAAGGCTGTCCTTGTTGTCAGCTTTGAATTGGATGAGATTTTAAACGTCTCAGACCGTATTGCTGTTATCCACGATGGTAAGATTCAAGGTATTGTATCACCAGAAACAACCAATAAACAAGAACTTGGTGTCTTGATGGCTGGTGGAAACTTGGGAAAGGAGAAGAGTGATGTCTAAAAAATTACAACAAATTTCGGTTCCCTTGATTTCTGTCTTCCTAGGAATCTTACTCGGAGCCATTGTCATGTGGATCTTCGGTTATGATGCCATTTGGGGCTACGAAGAATTGTTCTATACAGCCTTTGGTAGTCTACGTGGGATTGGAGAAATCTTCCGTGCTATGGGACCTTTGGTCTTGATTGGTCTTGGTTTTGCCGTTGCTAGTCGTGCTGGTTTCTTTAACGTCGGACTTCCTGGTCAGGCTTTGGCAGGTTGGATTCTCAGTGGTTGGTTTGCCTTGTCGCATCCAGATATGCCACGTCCCTTGATGATTCTAGCGACTATCGTGATTGCCTTGATTGCTGGAGGGATTGTCGGAGCGATTCCAGGTATTCTGAGAGCCTATCTAGGGACGTCAGAGGTTATCGTAACCATCATGATGAACTACATCGTCTTGTATGTAGGGAATGCCTTTATTCATGCCTTCCCTAAAGACTTCATGCAAAGTACAGATTCGACGATTCGTGTTGGGGCTAATGCAACCTACCAGACACCTTGGTTGGCTGAGTTGACTGGTAATTCACGGATGAATATTGGTATTTTCTTTGCTCTTATTGCCGTTGCAGTCATTTGGTTTATGCTCAAGAAAACAACCCTTGGTTTTGAAATTCGTGCGGTTGGTCTTAATCCACATGCTTCAGAGTACGCTGGTATTTCTGCCAAACGAACAATTATCCTTTCAATGATTATCTCAGGTGCCTTAGCTGGTCTTGGTGGAGCCGTTGAAGGGTTGGGAACCTTCCAGAACGTCTATGTTCAAGGTGCGTCATTGGCTGTCGGATTTAACGGGATGGCGGTTAGTCTTCTTGCGGCAAATTCACCAATTGGTATTCTCTTTGCAGCCTTCCTATTTGGTGTTCTCCAAGTTGGAGCTCCTGGTATGAATGCGGCGCAGGTACCGTCTGAGCTTGTCAGCATTGTAACAGCGTCTATTATCTTCTTTGTCAGTGTTCATTACCTTATCGAACGCTTTGTCAAACCGAAAAAACAAGTTAAAGGAGGTAAGTAAAGATGTCTATTACAACCTTGCTCACCCTCTTGGTGTCTTCTATGCTGATTTACTCAGCACCCCTAATCTTTACAAGTATTGGCGGTGTTTTCTCTGAACGTGGTGGTGTGGTAAACGTCGGCCTTGAAGGAATTATGGTTATGGGTGCCTTTTCTGGAGTTGTCTTTAACCTTGAATTTGCAGAACAATTTGGAGCAGCAACTCCATGGCTATCTTTGCTTGTAGCAGGATTGGTAGGGGGAATCTTTTCTATCATCCACGCAGCAGCCACGGTTCATTTCCGTGCAGACCATGTTGTCAGTGGTACGGTATTGAACTTGATGGCGCCCGCTTTAGCAGTCTTTTTGGTCAAAGTTCTTTATAACAAAGGACAAACAGATAACTTAACCCAGACTTTTGGACGTTTTGACTTCCCAGTCTTGGCAAATATCCCAGTTATCGGTGATATCTTCTTCAAGTCAACTAGTTTACTTGGTTATCTGGCCATTGCCTTCTCATTCCTTGCTTGGTTTATCCTCTTCAAGACTCGATTTGGTCTTCGTCTCCGCTCTGTAGGTGAGCACCCTCAAGCAGCGGACACGTTGGGAATCAATGTCTACAAGATGAGATATTTAGGGGTTATCATTTCAGGTTTCCTAGGTGGAATTGGCGGAGCGATTTATGCTCAATCCATCTCAGTTAACTTCTCAGTGACAACTATTGTTGGACCTGGATTTATCGCTCTTGCTGCGATGATCTTCGGAAAATGGAATCCAATCGGAGCCATGCTATCTAGTCTCTTCTTTGGACTTTCACAAAGTTTGGCTGTTATCGGATCTCAATTGCCATTCCTACAAGGAGTTCCTGCGGTTTACCTTCAAATCGCACCTTATGTTTTGACAATTCTAGTCTTGGCAGCCTTCTTTGGAAAAGCAGTCGCACCAAAAGCAGATGGTATCAACTATATCAAATCAAAATAAGCATACAAAAAAACGTCAGTATAGAACTGGCGTTTTATTTTTTAGGATTCTGATGGGTTAAGTTCAGTCCCCAAGGGACAAGATTTTCAGTCTTATTCTGGATACGTGTGATATTATCCTTATGCCGAATGATAATCAAACTAGCAAGTGCTAGGATAATAGCGATGAAGAGAGGGTCGTAGTTACTCAGGATAAAACCAAAAAGCGGAAAGAGTAGAACTCCGATGACGGCTGCGATAGATGCTGTGACACTAGACAGTGAAATCATACTACCAAGATAGAGGGTTCCAAAGAAAACAACTGCTAGGTAGAGACAGAAGACAGGTGCAAATCCGAAAATCACTCCCGCACTGGTTGCGACAGCCTTGCCACCCTTAAATCCTGCAAAGATAGGGAAGGTATGTCCAATGACAGCCAAAAGTCCAAAGATGAGAGGCGAAACGCCTTGAAGATGAAACATAATCGGAAGTAGCGTTGCTAGAGTCCCTTTGAAAAAGTCAATCACAAAGGTTGCCATCCCTGCTTTCTTTCCTAAGATGCGGAAGGTATTGGTTGTCCCTGTGTTACCAGAACCATGCTCGCGCAGATTGATTTGAAAGAATATTTGTCCAATCCAGAGACCAGACGGAATCGAACCCAGCAGATAGGCTAGGATTAATAAAACTATTGTAATCATACTCCTATTATATCATGAATTGGGAAAGAAAGGCAGAGAATCTCTTCTGAAATTGTCACATCGGAGAAAGAAAAATTTTGCAAAATCCTTGGAAAACCTGTAGAATAGTAAAGATGAACGAATAGGAGGTTCCTTGTGTCAAAAAAGGAAATCAATATTAACAATTATAATGATGACGCCATTCAGGTGCTAGAAGGGTTGGATGCGGTTCGAAAACGTCCAGGGATGTATATCGGATCGACCGATGGTGCTGGTCTCCATCACCTCGTCTGGGAAATCGTCGACAATGCAGTCGATGAGGCCTTGTCTGGATTTGGTGACCGTATTGATGTCACCATCAATAAAGATGGGAGTTTGACTGTGCAAGACCATGGTCGTGGGATGCCGACGGGTATGCACGCTATGGGAATTCCAACAGTTGAGGTTATCTTTACCATTCTTCATGCCGGAGGGAAATTCGGTCAAGGTGGCTACAAGACATCTGGTGGTCTGCACGGGGTTGGTTCTTCCGTTGTTAACGCTCTTTCTAGTTGGTTGGAAGTTGAGATCACCCGTGATGGTGCAGTCTACAAGCAACGTTTTGAAAATGGTGGAAAACCTGTCACGACCTTGAAGAAAATCGGTACTGCACCCAAGACTAAAACAGGTACAAAGGTTACCTTCATGCCTGATGCGACTATCTTTTCTACGACAGACTTCAAGTACAATACCATTTCAGAACGCCTTAATGAATCAGCTTTTCTTTTAAAAAATGTGACCTTGTCATTAACGGACAAACGAACAGATAAAGGGATTGAATTCCACTATGAGAATGGGGTGCAGGACTTTGTTTCTTATCTGAACGAAGACAAGGAGACCTTGACACCAGTTCTCTACTTTGAGGGGGAAGATAATGGTTTCCAAGTGGAAGTTGCCCTCCAGTACAATGATGGATTTTCAGATAACATCTTATCCTTTGTCAATAACGTTCGTACCAAGGACGGTGGAACGCATGAGACAGGACTCAAGTCTGCCATTACCAAAGTCATGAACGACTATGCGCGTAAGACAGGTCTTCTCAAGGAAAAAGATAAAAATCTTGAAGGTTCCGACTATCGTGAGGGATTAGCAGCCGTTCTTTCTATCTTGGTTCCTGAAGAACACCTCCAGTTTGAAGGACAAACTAAGGACAAACTTGGAAGTCCTCTAGCTCGTCCGGTTGTGGATGGCATTGTGGCTGATAAGTTGACCTTCTTTCTCATGGAAAATGGGGAACTAGCTTCTAACCTTATTCGCAAGGCTATCAAGGCTCGTGATGCTCGCGAGGCGGCCCGTAAAGCGCGTGATGAAAGCCGAAATGGCAAGAAAAATAAGAAGGATAAGGGCTTGTTGTCTGGGAAATTGACCCCAGCCCAGTCCAAAAATCCTGCTAAGAACGAACTCTATCTAGTTGAGGGAGACTCTGCCGGTGGTTCTGCCAAGCAAGGTCGTGACCGCAAGTTCCAGGCTATCTTGCCTCTTCGTGGTAAGGTTATCAATACAGCTAAGGCCAAGATGGTGGATATCCTCAAAAATGAGGAAATCAATACGATGATTTATACCATCGGTGCAGGTGTTGGAGCGGACTTCTCTATTGAAGATGCCAATTATGACAAAATCATTATCATGACCGATGCGGATACTGATGGTGCCCATATCCAAACTCTTCTTTTAACCTTTTTCTATCGCTACATGCGTCCGTTAGTTGAGGCAGGCCATGTCTATATTGCCCTTCCACCTCTTTACAAGATGTCCAAAGGCAAAGGTAAGAAAGAAGAAGTGGCCTATGCTTGGACGGACGGAGAGCTAGAAGAACTCCGTAAGCAGTTCGGTAAAGGCGCAACACTCCAACGATATAAAGGTCTTGGTGAGATGAATGCGGACCAGCTCTGGGAAACAACCATGAACCCAGAAACACGTACTCTTATCCGTGTTACAATCGAAGACTTAGCACGTGCTGAACGCCGCGTCAATGTCCTTATGGGAGATAAGGTCGAACCACGCCGTAAGTGGATTGAGGATAATGTCAAGTTTACGCTTGAGGAGAGTGGGGAACTTATATTTTGAAAGAAGTATAGAAAAAGGAGAAAAATGAATGAAAAATAAAGTTTATTATGGCGAATATTCCTTGGAGCATTGGATTAAGTTAATTTTAAAGAAGAATATTGTATTACCTGATTATCAACGTTATTATGTTTGGAATCAAGAAAAAGTTAAAACGCTAATTGAGAGTTTTAATAAAAAAGAATTTGTTCCCCCAGTTACTGTTGGAGCTTTTACTGATGAAGAAGGGAGGAAAAATTTAATTCTAGATGGGCAACAGCGTTTAACGTCTATATTTCTTGCTTACTTAGATTTATTTCCGAATCGTAAGTGTGAAGATTGGGCACCTAAAGATTTCATTCCTCTAGCTAATACCAATGATGATTCTGAAATTGATGAAGGTAATGATTATAAAGGAGTAGATTGGAATTTTAATAGACTTCTATCAATCGGAAGTTCAAAAGCAAGCATAAAAGAAAAGGTAAAGACGGAGCAATATATTACTCTAAATGTAGATATTGGAGAAGATTTTTTTAAAGATAATTATTTAGGTTTTTCATTTATTGTACCTAGTTATGATGGAGAAGAACGTAAAAAAGAGCAAATAAAGTTTTATTCTTCTGTTTTCCGTCATATAAACATTCAGGGGGAAGTATTGTCGAATGTAGAAAGCAGACGATCTTTATATTACCTGAATGATGCTTTAGAACCATTTTTTGATCCTGATATTTTTAAAAATATTAAATTAAATGATAAGAAGTTAGATTTTGTACGCTATCTAGCAATTTTGGATAGTTACAAAAATCAAGATTATAATATTCCTCAAGTTGCTGCAGGATATGGAAATAAACTTGAACAGTTTTATACAGATTATGTTTATAAAATTGCTGAAGAATTCGAATTTGATTTTGATTTTGTTAATAAAATCTCAATTCTTTCTAAGAACTTAGAATATGATTTTTTTCCGAAAAATTTTCCGTCAATTATTGATGCAGATGTCTATATGTTTGGGTTAATTTATTTTTCTATTTTTCATGAGAAAAAACTCATTATTGCGAAAAATAGTAATCTAAAAGCTGAGATTGAAAATAAAATAATTGAATTAAAAGATTTGAAGATTAAAGCTGGACAAGAGTTTGAGGGCACTCTCTATTCTGATGATTATGAATATGGCTACTATCATCAGAAGAGCCCCAATGCTTTGAAGTATATTAGACTTAGATTAAAAGAATCCCTAGAGTTGTATAAGGAGTATTTTAGTGAGTAAGCATACAGATTTTATTTTAACTCCTATAACTACTATTTTGGAAGAAGCAGTTGCTGCAACTAATAGTATTGGTGATGGAATTGAAACCTACCCTTTGTGTGATTATATTTTACAAGCTGTATTTCTGAAAATGACAGGTTTTCAAGAGCAAAAGATGAAATGCATTGCTTGGGAGTTGGGAACAAATGATTTCGAGTTTCGATATTGGTGGTTAAAAGAAACTAAGTTAGGAACCTATTCATCATATGACCAGAAAAATAGTATTTATAAAGAATTTTGTCAGGTACTTAGGAGAATAAATATAGATTTTGGTATGAATGAAATCAATAAACAGATTTTATTAGAGAATACTACTCAAAAGATTAATGAAATATTTAAAGATTCAAACCTAATTTCTTGGATTCGTGCCGATTTTTCTTATTTTGTATCAGATGATTGGATTGATACTGATCAATTTTTGAAAGATGAAAAAAATATGTTTGTGTCCATGCCAAACGAAAATAATAAACCTGAGAAGCCAAAGAGAAAAGAAAAAGATAGTGAGCAAGGATATGAAGATAAACTTAGGGAATATAATAGTAAATATACTAATTATATAAAAAATATAGAGCATAATTTAAAATGTAAGTATGAAAATATGTTTAATCAACGTAATCGATTGGCACATAATACTTTATCTTATCAGCAAAACTTACCGACATTAACTAAATTAGTTAATGAAACTCAAGAATCTAGAAATTATTTTATTTGGTTTGGACTGTTAACTTTAATTGATAATATTTTTATGGAATTGTATCGACTATATCAAGATGGATTGGAAGATAAGCTTGATTATTAAAAGTGATAAAAAGAAATAACTCATCCCACACGAATAATCACCTTTCCCAGTTTTAAAACAAGAAATCCCACCTGAAGAATATCTTGTTTAGGGATAAATAACCCAAATCACACACATGTGTGTTGCGTTATTGGAGTAAAATACGAATATTTAGCTATGTTCTGAACTATTTTAGAGTAAAAACTTAAAACACATCATTGAAAGAGGAGTTTTATGAAAAAAGAATATGGGATCACGAGTTTAACTGTACGCAATTTAGAAAACAACGGATTCTTCCAACTTCTATCTGAGAGTAAGGACGAGTTGGGGGCTTTTACAAAAGCCAATAAGTCTGAGCAGGTTTATGCAACGAAGCTTAGGGATATGGAAAAACTTCTTGAGACCTTGCAAGCTGGTTTGTACCGTTCCAAGGCCAGTCAAACGGTGGCTAGTCTGGAAGCATCTGATCGTGAGCGTGATGATGCGCTTTCTACCTTGACTGGTTTGGTCAAGGCCTTCTCTCGTGTGAAAGAAGCAAGTAGCAAGGAAGCTTACGACAAACTCAACAAACTTTTCAAAAATTATGCTGGGCTAACGAGTATGAGCTACGAAAAAGAGACAGAAGCTATTAATCATTTGCTCAAGGAGCTAAAAGATAGTGACTACCAAACTGCCCTTGCAACCCTGCATTTGACAACTCATGTAGAAACCTTAACAAAGGAGCAGGCTCAGTTTGAAAAAGCCTATAAGGAGCGCTTGGCTGAGCAAAAGGGAAAGGAACCTAGTCAAAACAAGGAAGTCCGTGCGAAACTTCAAGAAATTTATGACTTCCTTGTGGATTTTACTGCAATCAACGCTTATGCTTATCCAGATAAAAAGCAGTATGCCGATCTCCGTGACCATCTCAACGCTATCCGTAGTCGCTATAAAAAACGCAAGCCAGCTAAGAAGGCGAGGGAAGAAGCGACGGAGAGCAACTAGAATATAACTAAATTTGAGTTGAAAAATTGTTAGTGGTCGCATCGGATTTGAAAGGAGTAGAAAATGATAATCAGACCTGCAAGCACAAAAGATTGTCAAGCTATTTATTCCCTTTATCAAAATGAAAAATGGCTTTCTTTTACAGAGGAAAAAGTGAAATCATTATTTTCAACAAATCTGTCCCATTACTTGGTGCTTGAAGAGGACCAGAAAATCCTTGGCTTTGCACGCTACTTGACAGATGAAGTCATGACGACCTTTTTAGCTGAGATTATCATTGATAAAGCCTATCGCGGAAAAGGATTGGGACGGCGATTGATCGCTGAAATTCATCAAAAATATCCTTTGACTCGCATTGAATTAATATCAGAAGCGGATGGATTTTATCAGACAGTAGGTTTTAAACCTGTGGGAACAGGGCTTAGAAAATCTATCTAAATGAAAAGAGCTGTATTTATGACGCTTGACAACAAACTGGGTCTGACAGATTCGCTTGAACTATCCAAGATGGAAGAAAAAATCAGCAAAACCCGAGCGAAAGAGCTTTTTGAAAAGCAGCTTCTGGACGATAAAGCAACTGGCACCTATGCGACTCTGGCCGTTATTAATGGCTTCTTATTTAAAGAAATCTATGACTTCGCCGACCAGATTCGGACAGTCAATCTCGCCAAAGGGAATGTTCGCTTTGCGCCTGTCATATGCATCTAGCAGCTTCCTTGGAAAATATTGACAGGATGCCTCAGCAGACATTTGAGCAGATTGTCGAAAAGTACCTTGAGCTAAATATCGCCCATCCTTTCCGCGAAGGGAATGGACGCGCCATGCGGATTTGGCTAGATTGTATTCTTCGTCAGAAGCTAGGGAAAGTGGTAGATTGGAACGCCATTGATAAGGATGAATACCTGAATGCCATGAAGCGTAGTGCAGTGTCGACTGGAGAACTCAAGTATCTCCTCCTCAATAATCTGACGGATGACCTTACTCAGACCCGTTTCTTTAAGGGTGTGGATGTTTCATATTATTACGAAGGGTATAACCTTTACCAGACAGGGGAGTTGTAAAGTTCAAGTAAAGGTGACAATCATCTTTTGTATGTAAACAATCGCTAAAACTATTGGAGGCGCAGTATTGATTACGTTATTAATGATACCTTTTTTCCTTGTTCTCTTAGCCATTTTTGGAATTATATATGATTTAATGACCAGTAAAGGTAGAAAAGAGTGTGCTCGCACAGTATTCTTATTTATATTGAACCTCCTCACTATTGGTATCTGTCTATTAGATTTACCAATGGAAAGTAAACCATACTCAGGAATAGGGTTTATCTTATTTTATGCACTTGCTTTCACCCCTTTGATAATTGTTTTCTCACTATATACGCTCTATAGGATTGGAAAACATTATAGGTATTTTAAGAGCAAGTTCGCTATAATACTTCGATTCAATGCTTTTTTGCTTTTCCTATTTTCATTAGTAAATATATTTGTGATATGGCGAGCACTGACAATATATCAAAAAAGTGGTATTTATCTGTTTTTGTTGGTTTTTGGGATTTGTTCAACTATCCAAGTGATAGTAGGAGAGCTTGAGAAGAAAAGAATAAGAATCCTCCAAAAACAAGTGGAGCAAGATAGTTATGAAAAATAACTCTATAAAAGATATGAGCAGAAAATATAGAAGTCAAGAGCAAATGCTGAGATTGATTTTACAGGTAGCCAAAACTTTACAAGTCAAAGCTGTCGCTATGTCTGGTTCGCGTGCTTGTTCAAAAGCTCCAACAGATGAATTTCAAGACTATGATGTAGTCTATATTGTGGATGATTTTGATAATCTGACAAGTGACCTTTCCTGGTTGAATCAGTTTGGGAAACGCATTATTGAGCAAGAAGTTACTCTTGGTAATCGTTGTCTCTATCTCATGCTCTTTGAAGATGGCAATCGTATTGATTTGACTCTTTGCCCTAAAGAACACATGCAAGAGTGGGTGGATAGTGAGGCAGGATTCATAGTTTTAGTAGATGAGAAGGGCTTGTTTGAGTCATATTTTCCCAGCCCAGAGCGTTTCTGGATACATCCAGCTACTGAGACAGATTTTAAAAATTCCTGCAATGAATTTTGGTGGGTTTCCGCCTATGTAGTCAAGGGCATTTGTCGCAAGCAACTACTCTATGCCACTGACCATCTCTACGGGATTTGTCAACAAGAACTCTTGAAGGTCTTGGCTTGGCAGGTAGCAAGTGATAGGGAAAAGATCGACATCGGAAAGAATTATAAGTATCTCTTTAACTATTTACCCACTGGTAAAGAAAAGAAATTTTCAAATCTGCTTGATTTCTCAAGTTTAGATAAAATCACTAAGTCTTTGTACGCTACAATGAAACTTTTCCACCAAGAAGCTCAATACCTTGCTAACAAGATGGAATTTGACTACGATAAGGAAATGGCTGAGAAGATGATTAAGTATGCTGAGGAGAGACTCGAAACAAATGAAACATTTACAAAATAATAAGATAACAAAATTTTTACTGATTAGTTTTCTCATTTCTTGGGGATTTGGTTGGGGATTGCTCGCTTTTCTGACGCAAATGAGTCTCTTAAGTCTAACAAGTCCACTAGGAGTTTTTCTCCATTTACTAGGAGGTTTCGGTCCAACCATTGCAGCCATTTCTTGTTTGCCTCAAAAATCCATTAAAAGCATAGTCTTTTTTATCTTAGGGAACTCAAAGAAATATATTTTGTTATTTCTTTTACTAATTTTCGTGCAGACAGGTGTCATCGCTTTCTCCTCTAAGGAACTTAATCCGGCTTTTCCACTAGGAAATTTGTTTGTTGTTTTTTTGAGTGCAGTCTGTGTTTATGGTGGCGAAGAAGAATTGGGATGGCGAGGCATCTTGCAACCAATTTTGGAAACTAGATTCTCCTTTTGGATTTCCGGTTTGATAACAGGTTGTATTTGGGCAATATGGCATGTACCTTTATGGTTTGTGATTGGAAGTTCCCAAAGTGGGATGTCTTTTATATTATTCAGTCTATTTGCAATTTATCTCAGTATTCTTCTAGCAGCTGTTTTCAAAAAGACTAAGTCGGTCCTTTTTTGCGCCATTTTTCACGGCCTAATTAATACCCTACTTAGCTTATTTGTTATTAAAATTAATCTTTTGTTCATTCTAGGATTAGTAGGATTGCTCTTCTTTTCTCACTACCTACAAAGAAACAGTTAAATTTAAAAATATAGATTTACTTTACAATAAAACACTAAAAAGAGAATTATTATGTCTAACATTCAAAACATGTCCCTTGAGGACATCATGGGAGAGCGCTTTGGTCGCTACTCCAAGTACATTATTCAAGACCGGGCTTTGCCGGATATTCGTGATGGCTTGAAGCCGGTTCAGCGCCGTATTCTTTATTCGATGAATAAGGATGGCAATACTTTTGACAAGAGTTACCGTAAGTCAGCCAAGTCAGTCGGGAACATCATGGGGAATTTCCATCCACACGGTGACAGCTCCATCTATGATGCCATGGTTCGTATGTCTCAGGATTGGAAAAATCGTGAGATTCTAGTTGAAATGCACGGTAATAACGGTTCAATGGACGGAGATCCTCCTGCGGCTATGCGTTATACCGAGGCGCGTTTGTCTGAAATTGCTGGTTACCTTCTTCAAGATATCGAGAAAAAGACAGTTCCTTTTGCCTGGAACTTTGACGATACCGAGAAAGAACCGACGGTTTTGCCAGCAGCCTTTCCAAACCTCTTAGTCAATGGATCTACTGGTATTTCAGCCGGTTATGCCACAGACATTCCTCCCCATAATTTGGCTGAGGTCATTGATGCGGCGGTTTATATGATTGACCACCCAACTGCAAAGGTTGATAAACTCATGGAATTCCTACCTGGACCAGACTTTCCTACAGGAGCTATCATCCAAGGTCGTGACGAGATTAAAAAGGCCTATGAAACTGGTAAGGGGCGCGTGGTTGTTCGTTCCAAGACTGAAATTGAGAAGCTAAAAGGTGGTAAGGAACAAATCGTTGTTACTGAGATTCCTTATGAGATTAATAAGGCAAATCTAGTCAAGAAAATCGATGATGTTCGTGTCAATAATAAGGTGGCAGGTATTGCTGAGGTTCGCGACGAGTCTGACCGTGACGGTCTTCGTATCGCTATCGAACTTAAGAAAGACGCCAATACAGAGCTTGTTCTCAATTATCTCTTCAAATACACCGACCTACAAATAAATTACAATTTTAACATGGTGGCGATTGACAATTTCACGCCTCGTCAGGTTGGGATTGTTCCAATCCTGTCTAGCTACATCGCCCACCGTCGTGAAGTGATTTTGGCGCGTTCCCGTTTTGACAAGGAAAAGGCTGAGAAACGTCTCCATATCGTTGAAGGTTTGATTCGCGTGATTTCGATTTTGGATGAAGTCATTGCCCTTATCCGTGCTTCTGAGAATAAGGCTGACGCCAAGGAAAACCTCAAAGTTAGCTATGATTTTACGGAAGAACAGGCTGAGGCTATCGTAACCTTGCAACTGTATCGTTTGACCAATACCGATGTGGTTGTCTTACAGGAAGAAGAAGCAGAACTTCGTGAAAAGATTGCCATGCTTGCTGCTATTATTGGAGATGAACGGACCATGTACAATCTCATGAAGAAAGAGCTTCGTGAGGTCAAGAAGAAATTTGCGACTCCACGTTTGAGTACTTTAGAAGACACAGCAAAAGTAATTGAGATTGATACAGCTAGTCTTATCGTTGAGGAAGATACCTATGTCAGCGTGACCAAGGCAGGTTATATCAAGCGTACCAGCCCACGTTCCTTTGCCGCTTCAACCCTGGAAGAAATTGGCAAACGTGATGATGACCGTTTGATTTTTGTACAAGCTGCCAAGACAACCCAGCATCTTTTGATGTTCACGACTCTTGGAAATGTCATATATAGACCAATTCATGAATTGGCAGATATTCGTTGGAAGGATATCGGTGAGCATTTGAGCCAGACCATTACAAACTTTGAAACGAACGAAGAAATCCTTTATGTTGAAGTAGTAGATCAGTTTGATGATGCGACAACCTACTTTGCTGCAACTCGTCTTGGTCAAATCAAGCGTGTAGAACGAAAAGAATTCACCCCATGGCGGACCTACAAGTCTAAGTCTGTTAAGTATGCTAAGCTTAAAGACGAGACAGACCAGATTGTGGCAGTGGCTCCAATTAAACTGGATGATGTTCTCTTGATTAGCCAAAATGGTTATGCACTGCGTTTCAATATTGAAGAGGTTCCGGTTGTCGGTGCCAAGGCAGCAGGTGTCAAGGCTATGAACCTGAAAGAAGATGATGTCCTCCAATCGGCCTTTATCTGTAATACCTCGTCCTTCTACCTCTTGACTCAGCGTGGAAGTTTGAAACGTGTTTCCATTGAGGAAATTCCAGCAACAAGCCGTGCCAAACGTGGTTTACAAATTTTGCGTGAGTTGAAAAACAAACCACATCGTGTCTTCTTGGCTGGTGCAGTTGCAGAGCAAGGATTTGTAGGTGATCTCTTCAGTACAGAAGTGGAAGAGAATGACCAAACTCTGCTTGTTCAATCCAACAAAGGAACAATCTATGAAAGCCGATTGCAAGACTTGAACCTGTCAGAACGAACTAGCAACGGAAGCTTCATATCAGATACCATTTCAGATGAAGAAGTTATTGATGCCTATCTTCAGGAAGCTTATACAGAATTTGAATCAAAAAAATGATAAAAACAATGAAAAGCTTTTCATTGAGAAATTTGTTAAGTTATAGATTTAAGAATTGAATTTGATTATATATACAAAAACGAACAGTGCTGATTCCCAACTGATAGAGACTGAAGCCTGTTCGTTTTCTTGTTTTTAGTGGTATAGACCGCTTTGTATTTAGATGTGAAATTATTAACATATGAACAACTATACAAGTTGAGCTAATAAAAAATAATATTTTTTAAGAAAACGCTTGCATCTATAATATTTTTATGTTATACTCTTATTGTTTCAAGAAAGCGCGTTTAAGAAATAATTCGTTTAAATATATATAGGAGTTTTGTATGTCTCGAAACAAACAAGATAAAGGATTTCGTTTTTCTATTCGTAAACGTAGCGTTGGAGTATGTGGTGTTGCCATTGCAACATTTTTGCTAGGTTCTGGCCTTGTATTTCAAACAAATGTAGTAAAAGCAACAGAACCAAGCGTTGCTGCAGTTGCTGGTGAAAATATTGCTGCTCATAAGTCTGCAAGTCAGAGTTCGACTGCTTATGAAGGGGAGGCTTCTAGAGCAGTTGACGGTAATCGTGATAATGCCTGGAACAATCGTTCAGTTACTCATACAGATTTTCAAGATCATTCTTGGTGGAAAGTTGACCTAGCAAAAGAAGAAGGTGTGGGAACTGTTCGTATTTACAATCGTGGAGATGGAGTTGTAGCTAATCGTTTATCTAATTTTGATGTTATTTTATTAGATAAAGATGGTAAGGAAGTAACTCGTCAACATGTCGATAGCTTAAACAATCAACCAACAGTTGATGTTCAATTCTCAGGAGTTAATGCACGGTATGTAAAAATTGAATTAAATAAATCTAAAACTCCTCTTAGTTTGGCAGAAGTTGAAGTATATCGTGCTGTAAAAGAAGAAAAAGTAGTAACAGATAAGAAAACAGAAAACCAAGTTAAAACAGAAAGTAAAGATAAAAAAGATTATACTGCAGAGCTAAATAACTATTTATTTGGTTTAAATTACGATAAACTAAATATTTTAACTAGAAAAGGCGAAGCATTAGAAAATTACACTAATACAAGCACAAAACAACAAGGAAATGAATTTGTGGTTGTCGAAAAAGTGAAGAAAAACCTTTCTAATGCTTCTGCAGATGTTGCCATTAATGGTAACGGAGATATTTTCCTAGGTGCTTTGTTTAAAGCAAATCAAGACCTTCTAGAAAATAAACCACAACAAATTAGTTTAGATCGTAGCAAAGGTAGAATTAGCGTCGACTTGCCAGGTATGGTTGGCGGAGATAGCTATGTAGATGCTAATCCAACTGCAAGTGGTATGCAGGAAGGTGTGAATACCTTGTTAAATCGTTGGCATGAAAAATATGCTGCAAAAAATCCTGCTCCAGCACGTATGCAGTACGAATCAACTTCTGCTTACAGCATGAATCAATTGAAAGCAAAATTCGGAAGTGATTTTGAAAAAGTCGGCGTTAATTTGAAAATTGACTTTGAGGCTGTGAACAAGGGTGAAAAACAAGTTGAAGTTGTTGATTTTAAACAAATTTACTATACTGCTAACTTTGATGCTCCAAAAAATCCATCAGATGTATTTGCTCCAGGAGTAACGGTTGATCAATTGAAAGCACGTGGAATTGATGACAAAACACCTCCTGTATACGTGTCAAGCGTTTCATACGGACGTCAAATGTATGTCAAATTTGAAACAACAAGCAAGAGTACAGAGTTGAAAGCAGCGATTAATGCTGTTATCAAAGGAGTGCCTATTAAACCAGAATCTGAATGGGCGCGTGTCTTGAAGAACACAACTGTAACAGTTTCAATCGTAGGTGGAAATGCTGATGGCGCTGCACGTGTTGTGACAGGTACAGTAGAAGATTTGAAGAAATTGATTCAAGAAGGAGCTACTTTCAGTACACAAAACCCGGCTGTTCCAATTTCTTATAAGACTGCATTCTTGAAAGATAATCAAGTAGCCACAATTCAAAGTAATACAGACTACATTGAAACTAAAGTGACTTCATATAAAAATGGTTACCTCAATTTACATCATAAGGGAGCTTACATTGCTCGCTACTATGTTTACTGGGATGAAGTAACTTATGATAAGGATGGAGTTGAAAGCATTCGCTCACGTCAATGGGAAGATAATGGTAAAAACAGAACAGCAGGCTTCCAAACTGAACTTCAATTTAAAGGAAATGTTCGTAATATCAGAGTAAAAATCCAAGAAAAAACAGGCCTTGTTTGGGAACCATGGCGTACAGTTTACAATCGTACAGACCTTCCTCTTGTTCAAAAACGTACCATTGTTAACTCAGGTACAACACTAAGACCAAAATACGATGAAAAAGTTGAAAATAACTAATTTTTCACTTGTAAAAGGAATCAGTTCTAAGAGCTGGTTCTTTTTATTGAAGAAATTTTCTGAAAATTACAAAATATACTTGCTATTTTAGAAAAATAGTGTAGAATAAAAGAAATAGGTTTTTAGAATAAGGAGTGGAATATGACAGTAACGATTGATTGGGAAAATCTCGGTTTTTCCTATATGAAATTACCTTATCGCTATATTGCTCATTTTAAAAATGGACAATGGAATCAAGGAGAACTTACAGAAGATGCAACCTTGCATATTTCAGAGTCTTCTCCAAGTCTTCACTATGGTCAACAAGCCTTTGAAGGTTTGAAAGCTTACCGTACTAAGGATGGTAGTGTTCAACTTTTCCGTCCTGACGAAAATGCTAAACGCCTGCAACGTACTTGTGATCGTCTCTTGATGCCACAAGTTCCGACAGAAATGTTTGTAGAAGCTTGTAAGGCAGTTGTTCGTGCGAATGAAGAATACGTACCACCATACGGAACAGGTGGAACCCTTTATCTTCGTCCTCTTTTGATTGGAGTAGGAGATATTATCGGAGTAAAACCAGCAGAAGAGTACATTTTCACTATCTTTGCCATGCCAGTTGGTAATTACTTTAAAGGCGGTTTGGTCCCAACCAACTTCTTGATTCAGGATGAATACGACCGTGCCGCTCCAAATGGTACAGGTGCGGCTAAGGTTGGTGGAAACTATGCTGCAAGTCTCTTGCCAGGGAAATTGGCCAAGTCACGTCATTTCTCAGATGTTATCTATCTAGACCCATCAACTCATACAAAGATTGAAGAAGTCGGATCAGCTAACTTCTTTGGAATTACAGCTGATAATGAATTTGTAACACCATTGAGTCCATCTATCTTGCCATCTATTACCAAGTATTCTTTGCTTTACTTAGCAGAACATCGCTTGGGCTTAACTCCTATTGAGGGGGATGTCCCAATTGATAATCTTGACCGTTTTGTAGAGGCAGGTGCCTGTGGTACAGCAGCAGTTATTTCTCCAATTGGTGGAATTCAGCACGGTGATGATTTCCATGTTTTCTATAGTGAAACAGAAGTAGGTCCTGTGACTCGTAAACTCTATGATGAATTGACAGGTATTCAGTTTGGTGATATTGAAGCGCCAGAAGGTTGGATTGTAAAAGTAGATTAAAATTAACTAAAGGAGATTTTTATGAAATCGAAAAAATGGCTCTTAACAGCAGGAGTGGTCCTGAGCACAACAGCTCTTTTAGTGGCTTGTGGAAAAGCTGATAAAGAAGCAGATGCACCGACAACATTTTCATATGTCTATGCAGTAGATCCAGCATCTTTGGATTATAGTATAGCGACTCGTACATCTACAACAGATGTCATCGGGAATGTGGTGGATGGTTTGATGGAAAATGACCAGTACGGGAATGTTATTCCTTCCTTGGCTGAAGATTGGTCTGTCTCAAAAGATGGTTTGACTTATACCTATAAACTTCGTAAAGGAGTTAAATGGTACACTTCAGAAGGCGAAGAATACGCAGAAGTAACAGCCCATGACTTTGTGACAGGACTAAAACACGTAGCTGACGGTAAGTCAGACGGTGTCTCTCTCATCCAAAATTCAATCAAGGGCTTGGATGCCTACATGACTGGTGAGACCAATGATTTCTCTACAGTTGGTGTTAAGGCCTTGGACGATTATACAGTTGAATATACCCTAAACAAACCAGAAAGCTTCTGGAACTCTAAAGTCACCACAGCAACGATGTTGCCTGTAAATGAAGAGTTTTTGAAGGCATCAGGTAAAGATTATGGAGCAGTTACTCCAGCAGGGATTCTTTACAATGGTCCTTATATCTTGAAGACCTTGACTTCTAAATCGTTGATCGAATACGAGAAAAACCCAAATTACTGGGATAAAGAAAAGGTAAAAATTGAAAAGGTCAAATTGACTTACTACGATGGTTCTGATCAGGAATCGTTGATTCGTAGCTTCTCTTCAGGTGCCTATACGACAGCCCGTCTCTTCCCAAGTAGCTCAAACTTTGCTTCAACTTTGGAACAATACGGAGATAAAATCACTTATAGCCCACAGGACTCAAGTAGTTATTACTTCACCTTTAACGTAAATCGTCAATCATATAATAAAACTGCGAAAACAAGTGAAGAGCAAAAGACTTCTACTAAAGAAGCTATGCTTAATAAGGACTTCCGTCAGGCTATCAACTTTGCCTTCAACCGCCATTCTTATGCTGCCCAGCTAAATGGTGAAGACGGTGCGGACAAGATTATTCGTAACAGCCTCGTTCCTGACAACTTTGTACAAGCAGGTGGTAAAAACTTTGGTCAAATCGCTCAAGCAGAGTTGGTGAACTATGGTGACCAATGGAAAGATGTTGAGCTAGTTGACGGTAAGGATTCTATCTACAATCCTGACAAGGCTAAAGCTGCTTTCGAAAAAGCTAAGAAAGACTTGGAATCTAAAGGGGTAACATTCCCAATTCACTTGGATGTCCCAGTTGAACAAACAGATACCATCGCTGTTCAACAAAGCAACTCTTTCAAACAGTCTATTGAATCAACTCTTGGTGCTGAAAATGTTGTTATCGACGTTCTTCAAATGACAGATAATGAAAAGGAAACAATCACTTCTCAAGCGCGTGTTCCTTCTCAAAAAGATTATGATTTGAACAGTACAGGATGGGCTCCAAGCTATCAAGACCCAGCATCTTACTTGAATATCATGGATCCTAAATCAGGTTCTGCTATGAAACACCTTGGTATTACTAAAGGGAAAGATAAGGATGTTGTAGCTAAACTTGGTTTGGACCAATATAAGAAATTATTGGATGATGCAGATTCAGAAACTACAAATCTTGAAGAACGCTATGAAAAATATGCCAAGGCTCAAGCTTGGTTGACAGATAGTTCATTATTGATGCCAACAGCCTCATCTGGTGGTTCTCCAGTTGTAAGTAATGTCGTGCCATTCTCAAAACCATACTCACAAGTTGGTATTAAGGGTGACCCATATATCTTTAAAGGAATGAAATTGCAAAAAGATATTGTTACAACAAAAGAATATGAAGAAGCACTGAAAAAATGGCAAAAAGAAAAATTGGAATCAAATGGTAAGTACCAAAAAGAACTAGAAAAACACATTAAATAATGCGGAAAACTCTATATCGGACAAGCCCGATATAGAGTTTTTTCTTGCTAGTTTTGGGATTTTCTTGTAAAATAGAAAAAGTGAAGAGAGGTATGAAATGAGTAAGAAAGATAAAAAAATTGAAATTCAAGTAGCAGATGCCAAGGTTAATGTAGGAAAAGACAGTTTTGAAGGCTATACATTGACAATTGGTAAAAAAGTTATCGGAGAAATTGCCGAATTAGACGGACAATTTGCCATCATAAAGAATGGAAACGTCGATAGTTTTTATAAAAAATTGGAAAAAGCTGTGGAAATTTTGATTGAAAATTATAATTTAGCAAAATAAGTCTTGTTTTTTTGAAATTTTCATGATATAATGGTCCATGTTGATTGTAGGAGAGATAGCGAAGAGGCTAAACGCGGCGGACTGTAAATCCGCTCCTTCGGGTTCGGGGGTTCGAATCCCTCTCTCTCCATTTCATCAATGGGGTATAGCCAAGCGGTAAGGCAAGGGACTTTGACTCCCTCATGCGTTGGTTCGAATCCAGCTACCCCAGTTCTTAGGTAATGATCAAGATAAAATCAAAATATCTTAGGGTATTTTATTTTTATAATTGAAAGACGTGAACGATATGAACATGTCCTTGCGGGTGCTTAGGAAAAAAATTATAAGTATGTCAAGTTTAAGAAGAACTTGATTGTTGGAGGATTTTTTAGATGAACGAATTTGAAGATTTGCTAAATAGCGTTAGCCAAGTTGAGACTGGTGATGTTGTTAGTGCTGAAGTATTGACAGTTGATGCGACTCAAGCTAACGTTGCAATCTCTGGAACTGGTGTTGAAGGTGTCTTGACTCTTCGCGAATTGACAAACGATCGCGATGCAGATATCAATGACTTTGTTAAAGTAGGAGAAGTATTGGATGTTCTTGTACTTCGTCAAGTAGTTGGTAAAGATACTGATACAGTTACATACCTTGTATCTAAAAAACGCCTTGAAGCTCGCAAAGCATGGGACAAACTTGTTGGTCGCGAAGAAGAAGTTGTTACTGTTAAAGGAACTCGTGCCGTTAAAGGTGGACTTTCAGTAGAATTTGAAGGTGTTCGTGGATTTATCCCAGCTTCAATGTTGGATACTCGTTTCGTACGTAACACTGAGCGTTTTGTAGGTCAAGAATTTGATGCTAAAATCAAAGAAGTTGATGCTAAAGAAAACCGCTTCATCCTTTCACGTCGTGAAGTTGTTGAAGCAGCTACTGCAGCAGCTCGCGCTGAAGTATTCGGTAAATTGGCTGTTGGTGATGTTGTAACTGGTAAAGTTGCTCGTATCACAAGCTTTGGTGCTTTCATCGATCTTGGTGGTGTTGACGGATTGGTTCACTTGACTGAATTATCACACGAACGTAACGTATCACCAAAATCAGTTGTAACTGTTGGTGAAGAAATTGAAGTGAAAATCCTTGATCTTAACGAAGAAGAAGGACGTGTATCACTTTCACTTAAAGCAACAACACCTGGACCATGGGATGGCGTTGAGCAAAAATTGGCTAAAGGTGATGTAGTAGAAGGAACAGTTAAACGTTTGACTGACTTCGGTGCATTTGTTGAAGTATTGCCAGGTATCGATGGACTTGTTCACGTATCACAAATTTCACACAAACGTATTGAAAATCCAAAAGAAGCTCTTAAAGTTGGTCAAGAAGTTCAAGTTAAAGTTCTTGAAGTTAACGCAGATGCAGAGCGCGTATCACTTTCTATCAAAGCTCTTGAAGAGCGTCCAGCTCAAGAAGAAGGACAAAAAGAAGAAAAACGTGCTGCTCGTCCACGTCGTCCAAAACGTCAAGAAAAACGTGATTTCGAACTTCCAGAAACACAAACAGGATTCTCAATGGCTGACTTGTTCGGTGATATCGAACTTTAATCAAATTGAAAATTCACAAAATCCTTTGTTTACTAAACAAAGGATTTTTCTTTTGTCTGTAAGCCTTTTTTGATATAATAGTCCTATGTTAGAATCAGAAAAACAATCACGTTATCAAATGTTAAATGAGGAGCTCTCTTTTTTATTGGATGGTGAAACCAATGTTTTGGCTAATCTTTCCAACGCCAGTGCTCTTCTAAAATCACGCTTTCCTAATACCGTATTTGCAGGCTTTTATCTGTTCGATGGAAAGGAATTGGTTTTAGGTCCTTTCCAAGGAGGTGTTTCCTGCATCCGTATTGCACTGGGAAAAGGTGTTTGTGGGGAGGCAGCTCATTTTCAGGAAACTGTTCTGGTTGGTGATGTAACAACTTATCCCAACTATATTTCTTGTGATAGTCGAGCTAAAAGTGAAATTGTTGTTCCGATGGTTAAGAATGGTCAATTACTTGGAGTTCTGGATCTTGATTCTTCAGAGATTGATGATTATGATGCTATGGATCGAGATTATTTGGAACAATTTGTCGCTATTTTGCTTGAAAAGACAGAATGGGACTTTACAATGTTTGGGGAGAAAGCCTAATGTATCAAGCACTTTATCGAAAATATAGAAGTCAAAACTTCTCCCAGTTGGTTGGACAGGAAGTTGTGGCTAAGACTCTTAAACAAGCAGTGGAGCAAGAGAAAATAAGTCATGCTTATCTTTTTTCTGGTCCACGGGGAACGGGAAAAACCAGTGTAGCCAAGATTTTTGCCAAAGCTATGAACTGTCCAAATCAAGTGGGTGGTGAACCGTGTAATAACTGCTATATTTGTCAAGCAGTGACGGACGGTAGTTTAGAAGATGTCATTGAAATGGATGCTGCTTCTAATAACGGGGTGGATGAAATCCGTGAAATTCGTGATAAATCTACCTATGCGCCTAGCCTTGCTCGTTATAAGGTTTATATCATAGATGAGGTTCACATGCTGTCTACAGGAGCTTTTAATGCCCTCCTAAAGACGCTGGAAGAGCCAACACAGAATGTGGTCTTTATTTTGGCCACTACTGAATTGCACAAGATACCTGCCACTATTCTATCCCGTGTGCAACGTTTCGAGTTTAAATCGATTAAAACACAGGATATTAAGGAACATATCCACTATATTTTAGAAAAAGAAAATATCAGTTCTGAACCAGAGGCTGTGGAAATCATTGCCAGACGGGCTGAAGGTGGAATGCGAGATGCCTTGTCTATTTTGGATCAAGCCTTGAGTTTGACACAGGGAAACGAGCTGACGACTGCCATCTCTGAAGAAATTACTGGTACCATTAGTCTATCAGCCTTGGATAATTATGTGGCTGCCTTATCTCAACAGGATGTTCCCAAGGCTTTGTCTTGCTTGAATCTTCTTTTTGACAATGGTAAGAGTATGACTCGTTTTGTGACGGATCTTTTGCACTATTTAAGAGACTTGTTAATTGTCCAAACAGGTGGAGAAAACACTCATCATAGTCCAGTCTTTGTAGAGAATTTGGTACTTCCTCAAGAAAATCTGTTTGAAATGATTCGCTTGGCGACAGTCAGTTTAGCAGATATTAAGTCTAGTTTGCAGCCCAAGATTTATGCTGAGATGATGACTATCCGTTTGGCAGAGATTAAGACTGAAGCAGCTCTTTCTGGGGCAGTTGAAAGTGAAATTTCTGCACTGAGACAGGAAGTTGCCCGTCTCAAACATGAACTGGTAAATGTAGGAACTGTATCTAAGCCAACAAATCCAGCTCCTAGTCGTCCAACAGCAGGCAAAACAGTCTATCGTGTGGATCGTAATAAAGTTCAATCTATCCTACAAGAGGCCGTTGAAAATCCTGATTTAGCACGCCAAAATCTGATTCGCTTGCAGAATGCCTGGGGAGAGGTAATTGAAAGTCTAGGAGGCCCTGATAAGGCTCTGCTAGTTGGTTCTCAACCGGTTGCGGCCAATGAACACCATGCTATTCTTGCTTTTGAGTCTAACTTCAATGCTGGTCAAACCATGAAACGGGACAATCTCAACACCATGTTTGGTAACATCCTCAGTCAGGCAGCAGGTTTTTCACCCGAGATTTTAGCTATTTCCATGGAAGAATGGAAAGAAGTTCGTGCAGCCTTTTCAGCCAAAGCTAAATCTTCTCAATCTGAAAAAGAAGCAGAAGAAAGCCTGATTCCAGAAGGTTTTGAATTTTTGGCTGATAAAGTGAAGGTAGAGGAAGACTAAAGAAAGATTTCATGATACAATAAGTTTATGAATAGACAACAATTTATTATCATCGCGCTGTTTACAGCTGCTGAGACCTATTTTTTCAATGAAGCCTGGATGACTGGTCGCTATATTATGGCAGCCTTTTGGGCCATTTTGCTCTTTAGAAATTTCCGAGTAAGTTACTTGATGGGCAAGATTGTAGATGTCATTGACCAGCATTTAAAAGGAAAAGACTAGTCCTCAGCTTCTAGACAAAATCAAAGCCTTTTAGGCTTTTTTTTGTTATACTATAAAAGTATATTTATTGACCTTTTACCGTATTTTCTAGGGAAATCAAGTATGTTTCCAGTAAGCACTGTAAAGGCCTTGAAAAAGAAAGGAATTATCATGTCAGTATTAGAGATCAAAGATCTTCACGTTGAGATTGAAGGAAAAGAAATTTTAAAAGGGGTTAACCTGACCCTGAAAACAGGAGAAATCGCCGCTATCATGGGACCAAATGGTACTGGTAAATCGACTCTTTCTGCCGCTATCATGGGAAATCCAAACTATGAAGTTACCAAAGGTGAAGTCTTGTTTGATGGCGTAAACATCCTTGAGTTGGAAGTGGACGAGCGTGCGCGTATGGGACTTTTCCTTGCTATGCAATACCCATCAGAAATTCCTGGTATTACTAACGCTGAGTTTCTTCGTGCAGCCATGAATGCTGGTAAAGAAGATGATGAAAAAATTTCAGTTCGTGAGTTTATCACTAAATTGGATGAGAAGATGGAATTACTCAACATGAAAGAAGAAATGGCTGAGCGTTACCTCAACGAAGGTTTCTCTGGTGGTGAGAAAAAACGCAATGAGATTCTTCAACTTTTGATGTTGGAACCAACTTTTGCCCTTTTGGACGAGATTGACTCTGGTCTTGATATTGATGCCCTTAAAGTTGTTTCTAAAGGTGTTAATGCTATGCGTGGTGAAGGATTTGGTGCTATGATTATCACTCACTACCAACGTCTTTTGAACTATATCACACCAGATGTGGTACACGTTATGATGGAAGGTCGTGTTGTTCTTTCTGGTGGCCCAGAATTGGCTGCGCGTTTGGAACGTGAAGGATACGCAAAACTAGCTGAAGAACTTGGCTACGACTACAAGGAAGAATTGTAATTCCCTCGTATCTTTTAGGAGAAGTAAATGACTAAAGAAAATATTAAACTTTTTTCAGAAATGCATGCTGAACCAAGCTGGTTGGCTGACCTCCGTCAAAAAGCTTTTGACAAGATTGAGACTTTGGAATTACCAGTTATTGAGCGTGTCAAATTCCACCGTTGGAATCTGGGTGATGGAACGATTACAGAAAGTGAGCCATCAGCAAATGTTCCTGACTTCACAGCTTTAGATAATCATTTAAAGTTGGTGCAAGTTGGAACTCAAACTGTTTTTGAGCAAATTCCAGTTGAGTTGGCTGAACAGGGTGTCGTCTTTACAGACTTCCACTCAGCTTTAGAAGAAATTCCAGAGCTTATTGAGGAATTATTCATGTCATCTGTTAAGTATGACGATGACAAGTTGGCAGCCTACCATACAGCTTATTTCAACAGTGGTGCTGTTCTCTACATTCCTGATAATGTTGAAATTAAGGAACCAATCGAAGGAATTTTCTATCAAGACAGCGATAACGATGTGCCGTTTAACAAGCATATTATGATTATCGCTGGTAAAAATTCTAAGATTAGTTATCTGGAACGTTTAGAGTCACGCGGTGAAGGAAGTGCCAAAGCAACTGCTAATATCACAGTAGAAGTAATTGCACGTTCTGGAGCTCAAGTGAAGTTTGCTGCTATCGACCGTCTAGGTGAAAACGTCACTGCTTACATTAGCCGTCGTGGTAAATTAGGCAACGATGCAAGCATTGACTGGGCAATCGGTGTCATGAACGAAGGGAATGTAGTTGCTGATTTTGATAGTGACTTGATTGGTAACGGTAGCCATGCGGACCTTAAAGTCGTAGCTCTTTCAAGTGGCCGTCAGGTACAAGGGATTGATACCCGAGTAACTAACTATGGTTGCAACTCAATCGGAAATATCCTTCAACATGGGGTTATTCTTGAAAAAGCAACTTTAACTTTCAATGGTATTGGCCACATTATCAAGGGTGCCAAGGGAGCAGATGCGCAACAAGAGAGCCGTGTTCTCATGCTTTCAGACCAAGCGCGTTCAGATGCCAATCCAATTCTTTTGATTGATGAAAATGACGTAACTGCAGGACACGCGGCTTCTATCGGTCAGGTAGATCCAGAAGATATGTATTACCTCATGAGCCGTGGCTTGGATAAGTCAACTGCAGAACGTTTGGTTGTCCGCGGTTTCCTTGGATCTGTTATTGTTGAGATACCAGTCAAAGAAGTTCGTGATGAAATGATTGCAACTATCGAAGAAAAATTGTCAAAACGCTAAGGGGTAGCCTATGTTAGATGTAGAAGTGATTCGCAAGGATTTTCCAATTTTAGACCAGATTGTTAATGATGAACCATTAGTCTATTTGGACAATGCTGCGACGACACAAAAACCACTGGCAGTTCTGGAGACGATTAACCGCTACTATGAGAACGACAATGCCAATGTTCATCGTGGGGTCCATACCTTGGCTGAGCGAGCAACAGCTTCTTATGAGGCGGCTCGTGAAACCATTCGTAAGTTTATCAATGCAAGGTCTACAAAGGAAGTTCTCTTTACTAGAGGAACGACAACCAGTCTGAACTGGGTAGCGCGCTTTGCAGAGGAAGCCTTGACTGAGGGAGACCAGGTTTTGATTTCTGTCATGGAACACCATTCCAACATCATTCCTTGGCAGGAAGCCTGCCGTAAAACTGGGGCAGAACTTGTTTATGTCTATCTCAATAATGGAGCTCTGGATATGGATGATTTTCGAACTAAATTGACTGATAAAGTCAAGTTTGTCTCCCTTGCTCACGCCTCAAATGTTCTTGGTGTAGTCAATCCGATCAAAGAAATCACCCAATTAGCCCATCAAGTTGGAGCCATCATGGTGGTGGATGGTGCTCAATCTACGCCTCATATGAAGATTGATGTCCGGGACTTGGATGTGGACTTCTTTGCCTTTTCAGGTCACAAGATGGCTGGTCCAACTGGTATTGGTGTTCTTTATGGTAAAGAAAAGTATCTGGAACAAATGTCACCAGTAGAATTTGGTGGTGAGATGATTGATTTTGTCTATGAGCAATCTGCTAGTTGGAAGGAATTGCCTTGGAAATTTGAGGCTGGAACACCAAATATGGCAGGTGCTATCGGACTGGCAGCAGCAGTGGATTATCTTGAAAAGATTGGTATGGATGCGATTGAAGCCCATGAACAGGAACTGATTGCATACGTCTATCCAAAACTGCAGGCGATTGAAGGATTGACTATTTACGGTTCGCAGGACTTGGCTCATCGTTCAGGTGTTATTGCCTTTAACCTAGGTGACCTTCATCCTCACGACCTTGCGACTGCTCTGGATTATGAAGGAGTGGCAGTTCGTGCGGGTCACCATTGTGCGCAACCTTTGCTCCAGTATTTGGATGTCCCAGCAACAGCTCGCGCAAGTTTTTATATTTACAATACCAAGGCAGATTGCGACAAGCTAGTCGATGCCTTACAAAAGACAAAGGAGTTTTTCAATGGCACTTTCTAAACTAGATAGCCTTTATATGGCAGTGGTAGCAGACCATTCGAAAAATCCACATCACCAAGGGAAGTTGGAAGATGCTGAGCAAATCAGTCTCAACAATCCGACCTGTGGAGATGTCATCAACCTCTCAGTCAAGTTTGATGCAGAGGGCCGTTTGGAAGATATTGCTTTTCTAAACTCAGGTTGTACCATCTCGACTGCCTCTGCAAGCATGATGACAGATGCAGTTTTAGGAAAAACCAAACAAGAAATTTTAGAGCTTGCGACTATTTTTTCTGAAATGGTTCAAGGCCAAAAAGATGACAGACAAGATAGTCTTGGAGACGCAGCCTTCTTATCAGGTGTTGCCAAATTTCCTCAACGTATCAAGTGTGCAACCCTAGCTTGGAACGCCCTGAAGAAAACAATTGAAAATCAAGAAAATCAGTAAGACAAGTTTCTTTTGTCTTATGAATCAGTAGAAATGAAGAATGAAAGAAAGGATATTATGGCTGAAGAAAGAGTAGAACCAAAACCAATTGACCTTGGTGAATATAAATTTGGTTTCCATGATGATGTAGAGCCTGTCCTATCGACAGGAAAAGGATTGAATGAAGATGTCATTCGTGAACTATCAGCTGCTAAGGGAGAACCTGAGTGGATGCTAGAATTCCGTTTGAAGTCTTATGAAACCTTCAAGAAAATGCCCATGCAAACTTGGGGAGCAGACTTGTCAGAGATTGATTTTGATGACTTGATCTACTACCAAAAACCATCTGACAAACCAGCTCGTTCATGGGATGAAGTTCCTGAAAAAATCAAAGAAACCTTTGAACGTATCGGTATTCCAGAAGCTGAACGTGCTTATCTAGCAGGTGCCTCTGCCCAGTATGAGTCAGAAGTGGTTTACCATAACATGAAGGAAGAGTTCCAGAAATTGGGGATTATCTTTACAGATACGGATTCTGCCCTCAAGGAATACCCAGACTTGTTTAAGCAATACTTTGCCAAGTTGGTACCACCGACTGATAACAAGTTGGCAGCTCTTAACTCGGCAGTGTGGTCAGGTGGAACCTTTATCTACGTACCAAAAGGGGTCAAGGTAGATATTCCTCTTCAAACTTACTTCCGTATCAACAACGAAAATACTGGTCAGTTTGAACGTACCTTGATTATCGTTGATGAAGGAGCAAGTGTCCATTATGTAGAAGGATGTACAGCGCCAACTTATTCAAGTAACAGCTTGCATGCTGCCATCGTAGAAATTTTTGCCTTAGATGGTGCTTATATGCGTTATACGACTATCCAAAACTGGTCTGATAATGTCTATAACTTGGTAACGAAACGTGCTAAAGCTCAAAAAGATGCCACTGTTGAGTGGATTGATGGTAACTTGGGTGCAAAGACTACCATGAAATACCCATCTGTTTACCTTGATGGAGAAGGGGCGCGTGGTACTATGCTCTCTATCGCTTTTGCTAATGTAGGGCAACACCAGGACACGGGTGCCAAGATGATCCACAATGCTCCACATACCAGCTCGTCTATCGTGTCTAAATCCATCGCTAAAGGCGGAGGAAAGGTGGACTACCGTGGTCAAGTGACCTTTAATAAGAACTCTAAGAAATCTGTTTCTCACATTGAGTGTGATACCATTATCATGGATGACTTGTCAGCATCAGATACTATTCCGTTTAATGAAATTCACAACTCACAAGTCGCTTTGGAACACGAAGCTAAGGTATCTAAGATTTCAGAAGAGCAACTCTATTACCTCATGAGCCGTGGATTGTCAGAATCTGAAGCAACTGAGATGATTGTTATGGGATTTGTAGAACCATTTACAAAAGAGCTTCCAATGGAATATGCTGTTGAGCTGAACCGCTTGATCAGCTATGAAATGGAAGGATCAGTTGGGTAAAATTTGTTTTTATACTCTTCGAAAATCTCTTCAAACCACGTCAGCTTTATCTACAACCTCAAAGCGGTGCTTTGAGCAACCTGCGGCTAGCTTCCTAGTTTGCTCTTTGATTTTTATTGAGTATTAAATTTACTCAAAATCAAGGATTTTGAAGATGAACTTGTAATAAAAAAATCGCGGTTTAAAATCGCGATTTTTTTATAATTTTTCGTTGATGAAGCGGATAAACTGATTCCACCAAACTTTTAAGAAGAAGGCTTTTTCAACTTTCTTTTCTGCTACCATTTCAAAACTAGGACGCTCTGTGGTAATGTAACCTTGACCAATCAAGTCTGAGTCTTCATAAGTCAAATGTCCAACCACTGTTCCGGCTTCAAGTGGTGCTGGAATTGCCTTAGAATCAGGTGTGAATTGAATAGATTGGGAAGCTTGACTCCCAACACGTTCAATTAGAGTGATATCATCTTTGGCAACAGCAGTGACAGTATCTTCTTTTCCATCTTGTACAGGGGCTTTGCTATCTTGATAAGCATCACCTTTCTGAACGATTTTACGAAGTGTGAATGTAGAAGAGATATAATCCATTAGTGAAGATGTAGCTGTGAAGCGAGCGTAAGGATTATTGTCTTGATGATCTGCATTCAAAACAACTGTGATAACCCTCATCCCTTTTTCGACAGTAGTACCAACAAAAGATTCTCCAGCTTTGTCTGTTGTTCCTGTCTTAAGGCCATCAAAACCACCGCGATAAGCAGGCATGCCTTCTAACATGTAGTTGGTAGAAGTGATTGTCATCCCAGCAAAAGTAGATGAAGGTTTTTTAGTGATTTCTAAGACTTGTGGGTATTTTTTGATGAGGTTGCGAGCAACGATAGCGACATCATAAGCACTGAGCTTATTTTCATCATCTTTTTTAGAGCCCGGGTAAATGTTATCCCCTAGAGTCTCATTGTTAAGACCTGTTGTATTAACAACAGTGGCATCCTGAATTCCCCATTCCAAGAGTTTTGCCCGCATCATATCGACGAAATCTTTTTCTGAGCCAGCAATTTTCTCAGCTAGGGCGATAGCTGCACTGTTGGCACTAGATACCAGTGTTGCTTCAAGTAGCTGTTCAACGGTATAATTACGAGCCTCCATAGGAACGTTACTCGCTTCAGAATTTGTCGTTAATTTGTATGGATAATCAGAGATATCTACCGGAGTGGATAGTGTAATACTGCCGTTTTCCAAGGCTTCATAGACAAGATAGACCGTAATCAATTTTGTGATTGAAGCGATTTCAACTGGTTGGGTTGCATCTTTCTCATAGAGAATTTTACCAGTATTCGCCTCAACGGCAATTGCATGTTTAGCAGCAATATTAAAATCTTGAGCAGCAACAGTAGATGCTGAGCCAATAACGGAAAGGCTTAGGAGAGTTAAAATTATTTTTTTCATAGTAAGTTTATTCTATCATAAAGAAAAAAATATTCCCAGTTTCATGATATAAGAAAGAAGCTTTTTTGAAAGTGTGGTAAAATAGATGAATGGAGGTACTTCATGTTTCGTAAGAATAAATTATTTTTTTGGACCAGTGAGATTTTACTATTAACCATCATCTTCTATTTATGGAGACAGATGGGAGCGATTATTACACCTTTTGTAAGCGTTGCAAACACTATCATGATTCCCTTTCTTTTAGGTGGTTTTTTATATTATTTGACAAATCCTATTGTAAATTTTTTACAAAAGTATTTCAAAATTAATCGTATCATTGGTATTCTACTAACCTTGTGTGCTTTTGTCTGGGGGCTAGTTATTGGGGTAGTCTATCTCTTACCGATTTTGATTAATCAGTTGACCAGTTTGATAGCAACAAGTCAGACAATTTATAGCCGTTTGCAAGATTTGATTGTGGATTTATCTACTTATCCAGCCTTTCAAAATTTAGATATTCAAGCGACTATTCAACAGTTAAATCTATCCTATGTAGATATTTTACAAAATATCCTAAATAGCGTTACCAATAGTGTCGGAAGTGTTCTATCAGCTCTCTTTAGTACCGTTTTGATTATTATTATGACCCCTGTGTTTTTGGTTTATTTTTTGTTAGATGGTAACAAATTTTTGCCGATGCTTGAGCGCACTGTTTTAAAGAGAGATAAGTTGCATATTGCAGGTCTTTTAAAGAATTTGAATACTACAATTGCTCGATATATTAGTGGAGTTGCTATTGATGCGATTATTATTGGTTGTTTGGCCTTTATCGGATATAGCGTAATCGGTTTGAAATACGCTTTGGTCTTCGCTATCTTTTCAGGATTAGCCAATCTCATTCCTTATGTAGGCCCAAGTATTGGTCTAGTTCCGATGATTATCGCCAATGTCTTTACTGATCCCCATAGAATGCTGATTGCAGTTATTTATATGCTGATTATTCAACAAGTGGATGGAAATATTCTCTACCCTCGTATCGTAGGTGGTGTGATGAAAGTCCATCCAATTACGATTTTAGTATTACTTTTGTTATCAAGTAATATCTATGGTGTCATTGGTATGATTGTCGCAGTACCAACCTATTCTATCTTAAAAGAAATTTCTAAGTTTTTATCACGTTTGTATGAAAATCATAAAATAATGAAAGAAAGAGAAAGACAATTAGCTAAGTAAAAGTCAGGAAATTCCTGCTTTTTCTTTTTCATTAAAGAAGTGATAGGAGTAGAAATACCGTTTAGATTAGCAGATTAAGAATAATTCACAAAAACTTTGTAAAACACTTGCAATTTAGCTGAAATTTGATAAAATAGTAAGGAAAGTTAGACTGTATTGCCTACTGTCTATCTATAAAATATATTTTATTGGAGGCTTTTACTCAAATGGCAAAAGAAAAATACGATCGTAGTAAACCACACGTTAACATTGGTACTATCGGACACGTTGACCACGGTAAAACTACTTTGACAGCAGCTATCACAACTGTTTTGGCACGTCGCTTGCCTTCAGCTGTTAACCAACCTAAAGACTATGCGTCTATCGATGCTGCTCCAGAAGAACGCGAACGCGGTATCACTATCAACACTGCGCACGTTGAGTACGAAACTGAAAAACGTCACTACGCTCACATCGACGCTCCAGGACACGCGGACTACGTTAAAAACATGATCACTGGTGCCGCTCAAATGGACGGAGCTATCCTTGTAGTAGCTTCAACTGACGGACCAATGCCACAAACTCGTGAGCACATCCTTCTTTCACGTCAGGTTGGTGTTAAACACCTTATCGTCTTCATGAACAAAGTTGACTTGGTTGACGACGAAGAATTGCTTGAATTGGTTGAAATGGAAATCCGTGACCTATTGTCAGAATACGACTTCCCAGGTGACGATCTTCCAGTTATCCAAGGTTCAGCTCTTAAAGCCCTTGAAGGTGACACTAAATACGAAGACATCGTTATGGAATTGATGAACACAGTTGATGAGTACATCCCAGAACCAGAACGTGACACTGACAAACCATTGCTTCTTCCAGTCGAAGACGTATTCTCAATCACTGGACGTGGTACAGTTGCTTCAGGACGTATCGACCGTGGTATCGTTAAAGTCAACGACGAAATCGAAATCGTTGGTATCAAAGAAGAAACTCAAAAAGCAGTTGTTACTGGTGTTGAAATGTTCCGTAAACAACTTGATGAAGGTCTTGCCGGAGATAACGTAGGTGTCCTTCTTCGTGGTGTTCAACGTGATGAAATCGAACGTGGACAAGTTATTGCTAAACCAGGTTCAATCAACCCACACACTAAATTCAAAGGTGAAGTTTACATCCTTACTAAAGAAGAAGGTGGACGTCACACTCCATTCTTCAACAACTACCGTCCACAATTCTACTTCCGTACTACTGACGTTACAGGTTCAATCGAACTTCCAGCAGGTACTGAAATGGTAATGCCTGGTGATAACGTGACAATCGACGTTGAGTTGATCCACCCAATCGCCGTAGAACAAGGTACTACATTCTCTATCCGTGAGGGTGGACGTACTGTTGGTTCAGGTATGGTTACAGAAATCGAAGCTTAATTCGATTTAGTTCCCAGAAGAACAATTATTTAAGTCAGACACTAAAAGAATCTTGCATTGCAAGGTTCTTTTTTTAAAAAAATAAAAAGATAGACCTGATAAAGTCCAGATCCATCTAATAAGTTATTTTCAAGTGACTAGTTCGCTCCAAACACTAACATTCGATATAGTAGAGGTTTCACCAGCTGGAACCCATTTGTTAGTTCCTAAGTATCTAACTTCTAGTTTACGAACATTTACTATGTAAGATGCTTTTAGCCTGATGTAACCATAAGTGTAGGGTGGTACGTTATGGGATACTGAGTGATTTAAACTAAGTCAAAATCCAGACTCAGGAGCAGAAAAGCTAACAGCTGCACTTAAAGTTAGGGTAGCTCCAGCTTTTCCACCATAAGCAGTTGAACTTAGAGATCCTGATGTAGCGCTGCTCTTATAAGAGTGAGAGGAGCTAGTTCTATAGTCTGCAACACCAGTTGCATTAGAACGAGTCTGATACGTAGATTTAGACTCTAAATAGGCGTCTCTAAGTTCAGTCGTATAAAATGACAATAACTCTCCTGTGTTGATATCTTTTACAACACGATTAGATACAATTTCATAATTTGTGCAAGGATAGACATCAGCAAAAACCGTAGATGTTGTGACTAAGAAAAATAGATTTGATAGAACAGAGAAAAACAATAATTTCAATTTAATCATAAAAAAATGTCTATTCTTCATGATCAAAAGATTATTTTTTCAATCCTTTGAAAGTCATAATGCAACCCGAAAGGATACTGAGAGTTCCTATAGGTCTCCAATATAGCTGCCAAAAGAATAAATTTATTCTTCCTTTCAGTGTCTCATCGGGTCCAGCATAATAGGGGTTGATGTGAAATAATAAAAAACCAAAACATAAAACTATGATTCCGGTTAAGAATAAAATGTCCTTATTTACTTTCCTCATAAAATCTCCTTTTATTTAATTTTAAGCGTTTTCTATTATTAGTATACGTCAAAAAAATAAAAAAACAAGTCTATTTATTTATTAATTTATATGGTATAATAAAATAGTTGGAGAGTTTTTTTACTACGAATCTTATGTAGTTTTACAAAAAAGAGGCTAGATAAAAACTCAATTTTAGGAGAAAATGAAGTAAAATTTCCCACAATAAAACGCATAATATCAAGGTTCAATACCTGATATTATGCGTTTTTGATTTTAAAGACTTTTTGCCCAGCCTCAATGAGGGCTTTATTTGATATAGAGTTCTTGATTTTTTAGGACAATTTCTCGTACACTTGCAAACTTCTTAAGTTTTTTAAGTTCTTCTTGATGAGTGACGAGAGTGATAACATAACCTTCCTTGCCCATACGGCCAGTACGGCCAGCACGGTGAGTGTAGGTTTCAATATCTCTAGGAACATCAAAGTTTACGACACATTCTAGGCTATCGATATCAATTCCACGTGCCAGAAGGTCAGTTGCAAGAAGCAGAGTTAGTTGCTTGTCCTTGAATTTCTCTAAAATGACTTTTCTGAACTTGACGTTGACATCACTAGCTAGAGAAACAGCTAGGATATCACGATACTGTAATTTTTCCTCTGCACTTCCAAGGTCTGATAGGCTGTTAAAAAAGACCAGACCGCGGAAATCTTCTACATGAGCCAGTTTTCGTAGCATATCCACTCGGTGACGTTGATCTACCTGCATGTAGAAGTGCTGGATGTTGTCCAATTTTTGGTCAGAGAGATCAATGGTACGTGTGTTAGGCGCAATCTTCTTTTGGTCAAATTTGGTTGTCGCACTCATATAGACAAGTTGGTGGTCACGAGGTGCGTAGTGAGTAATTTTCTCGACAAAGTGTATCTGAGAATCATCGAGCAATTGGTCAAATTCATCTAGGATGATGGTTTCCACATTCATCATCTTGATTTTTTTCAATTTAATTAGTTCAAAGATACGGCCAGGAGTTCCAATCAGAATTTCTGGTCCTTTTTTTAGGCGTTCAATCTGGCGTTTCTGACTCGAACCTGATAAGAAGAGTTGGGCAGTTAAGCCGATAGCTTCAGCCCACGTTTTACATACATCAAAAATCTGTCCAGCAAGCTCAGTATTTGGTGCTAAAATCAATAGTTGTTGGGCTTTTTTCTTTTGTAGTCTGAGAAGACTTGGTAGAAGGTAAGCTAGGGTCTTACCAGTTCCTGTTGGGCTCACTCCTAGGAGGTTTTCTCCAGCAAGAAGGGGCTCAAATAGTTGAGTTTGAATGGGGGTGAATTCTAGGAAACCGAGTTGGTCACTTAGTTCTTGCCATTCAGTTGGTAGTTTGTTTTTCATTTTTCTGCCTCAAATCTAATGCCAGCAGTCTGGCGCATAGTATATAGTAGCTCATGAACTGAACTTGCATCTTCCAGCCAAGTTTGGTAGAGATTCAGATCTGGTTGCTGGGTCATGTGTGCAAATGTAGCGACTTCCTCAGTCATCGTATGAGGAGCCTGTTGGATAGGGAGTTGGACTTGATTGCCTTGATGGTCGGTAAAAATAGCCGAGCTAACATGCTCAATCGTGTTGAGAGTCAAGGTTCCATCTGTCGTATAAATCTCGCAAGGGAGATTGGAAGTGATGTTTTTTCCAGCCTTGATATGAACTTGAAAGTCAGGATAGAAGAGAATTCCGTCTCCATTTAGGTCAATGCTATTGTCAAGCTGTTGCCCCTGATAGATTGTGTTCTGAGCCTTTCCAAAGAGGCGAACGGCAGCGTAGAGAGGATAAATCCCCAAATCCATGAGGGCTCCACCAGCAAAACGGTCTGAAAAGACATTTGGTATCTGTCCCGCCAACAAATCTGGCATTTTAGAAGAATACTTGGCATAGTTGAAATCTGCCCCTAAAATCTGTTTGTCTGCTAAAAAGTTTTTGATGATAGTGAAAGCTTTTTCATGGTAATTGCGAGCTGCTTCAAAGATAAAACAGTGATTTTTCTTAGCTGTTTGAACCAATTCCAGCCAGTCTTGTGGCTGAGTGACAGCTGGCTTTTCAAGAATGACGTGTTTACCAGCGGATAATGCAGCTTTCGCCTGAGCAAAATGCAAGGAGTTTGGACTGGCAATATAGACCACATCAAAGGAGCTATTGAAGAAGTCCTCTACTTGATCAAAGAGTTGGATATCCTGATAGCGAGAAGCAAAGTTTGCTGCAGTTTCTATCTTTCTAGAATAAACTGCGACAAGTTGGTATTTTCCACTGGTATGGGCTGCTTCTATGAAGTGGTGGCTGATAGCCCCTGTTCCGATGACACCTAATTTAAGCATAATTACTCCTTTTCCGATTTCAAATCCTTCCTTTATTATAACATAGATAGACGGGACTATCCAACAGAGGGTAAAAAATTTCAAATAAGCTACTAGGTCTTTTCCAAAGAAAATGGTACAATAATGAAATGAGTAAATGACATGGGAGGGAAAATGAGGTTATTACCTATAAGAAAAATATCACGTCAGTCTAAGAGGCTAGCGCTTTTTTTGACTTTTTGTGCAGGATATGTAGACGCCTATACGTTTATTGTGCGAGGGAATACTCTTGTAGCTGGACAAACTGGGAATGTCGTCTTTCTATCAGTGGGGCTCATTCAACACAATGTTTCAGATGCTAGTGCCAAAGTAATGACCTTGCTAGCTTTTATGATGGGGGTCTTTTTATTAACTGTTTATAAGCAAAAATTGAGAATTGTGAAAAAACCAATTCTGTCACTGATTCCTTTGGCAATCTTATCAATTATTATTGGTTTTGTGCCGCAAACTGTAGATAATATTTATCTAGTACCGCCCTTAGCCTTTTGTATGGGCTTGGTGACAACTGCTTTTGGTGAGGTTTCGGGTATTGCCTACAATAATGCCTTTATGACAGGGAACATCAAACGGACCATGTTGGCTTTTGGGGATTATTTTAGGACCAAGCACACACCATTTTTACGTGAAGGGATTATCTTTGTAAGTCTGCTTAGTAGTTTTGTACTTGGCGTTGTCTTTTCAGCCTATTTGACGATTTTCTATCATGAAAAGACCATTCTTGGTGTTCCTATTATGATGAGTATTTTTTACCTCAGCATGCTTTTTGCTTCGTGGCGGAAAAAAGTAAAAGAAAAAGCTTCATTTTAGGTGTTATTACTTGTAAGAAAACAGGAGATATGCTATACTTGAAGAGTTGACTATGCACGATCCTGTGCAACCGCACGAACATCGTTGCTTGATTATTCAAGTTTAAGTGGTTCGTCCCACGATGCTAGGCGAGTCTTCACAAAAAATTCGGGGAAACCCATAAAAATCATAGGAGGTGCATAATGAGCACATACGCAATTATCAAAACTGGCGGAAAACAAGTTAAAGTTGAAGTTGGTCAAGCAGTTTACGTTGAAAAATTGAACGTTGAAGCTGGTCAAGAAGTTACTTTTAACGAAGTTGTTCTTGTTGGTGGTGAAAACACTGTTGTCGGAACTCCACTTGTTGCTGGAGCTACTGTAGTTGGAACTGTTGAAAAACAAGGAAAACAAAAGAAAGTTGTTACTTACAAGTACAAACCTAAAAAAGGTAGCCACCGTAAACAAGGTCACCGTCAACCATATACAAAAGTTGTCATCAACGCAATTAACGCTTAATTTTAAGGAGAACACATGATACAAGCAGTCTTTGAGAGAGCCGAAGATGGCGAGCTGAGGAGTGCGGAAATTACTGGACACGCCGAGAGTGGCGAATACGGCTTAGATGTCGTGTGTGCATCGGTTTCTACGCTTGCCATTAACTTTATCAATTCTATTGAGAAATTTGCAGGCTATGAACCAATCCTAGAATTAAACGAAGATGAAGGTGGCTATCTGATGGTTGAAATTCCAAAAGATCTTCCTTCACACCAGAGAGAAATGACCCAGTTATTCTTTGAATCATTTTTCTTAGGTATGGCAAACTTATCGGAGAACTCTTCTGAGTTCGTCCAAACCAGAGTTATCACAGAAAACTAACACGGAGGAAAACATTATGTTAAAAATGACTCTTAACAACTTGCAACTTTTCGCCCACAAAAAAGGTGGAGGTTCTACATCAAACGGACGTGATTCACAAGCAAAACGTCTTGGAGCTAAAGCAGCTGACGGACAAACTGTAACAGGTGGATCAATCCTTTACCGTCAACGTGGTACACACATCTACCCAGGTGTAAACGTTGGACGTGGTGGAGACGATACTTTGTTCGCTAAAGTTGAAGGCGTAGTACGCTTTGAACGTAAAGGACGCGATAAAAAACAAGTTTCTGTTTACCCAATCGCTAAATAAAAAGGTTCAGTGAACCTTTTTATCCCGAGCCTTGAATGTAAAGGCGAGGAAGCTAGAAGTAGCATTAAATAAGGCTTTCCGAGTTTTCGGAGAGCCTCTTTTTTTGTTTTGCTACCCATGATTTTTTCTTTCTTAGTGTAGATGAATTTTATGAGTGACATTATTTTTCTTCGATGGAAAACTTCTAAAATATGGTATAATGAAAAGATAAAGAAGTTGGGGGTAGAAGATGAACATTCAACAATTACGCTATGTTGTGGCTATTGCCAATAGCGGTACTTTTCGTGAAGCTGCTGAAAAGATGTATGTCAGTCAGCCCAGTCTGTCTATTTCTGTGCGTGATTTGGAAAAAGAGTTGGGCTTTAAGATTTTCCGTCGGACCAGCTCAGGGACTTTCTTGACTCGTCGTGGTATGGAATTTTATGAAAAAGCGCAAGAATTGGTTAAAGGATTTGATATTTTTCAAAATCAGTATGCCAATCCTGAGGAAGAAAAGGATGAATTTTCCATTGCTAGTCAGCACTATGACTTCTTGCCACCAACCATTACGGCCTTTTCAGAGCGCTATCCTGATTATAAGAACTTTCGTATTTTTGAATCAACTACTGTTCAAATTTTAGATGAAGTAGCGCAAGGGCATAGTGAGATCGGGATTATCTACCTCAACAATCAAAATAAAAAAGGTATTATGCAACGGGTTGAAAAGCTAGGTCTGGAGGTCATTGAATTGATTTCCTTCCATACCCACATTTATCTCCGCGAGGGGCATCCTTTGGCTCAGAAAGAGGAATTGGTTATGGAGGATTTAGCTGATCTACCAACGGTTCGTTTCACTCAAGAAAAAGACGAGTACCTTTATTATTCAGAGAACTTTGTTGATACCAGTGCGAGCTCGCAGATGTTCAATGTGACAGACCGTGCTACTTTGAATGGTATTTTGGAGCGGACGGACGCTTATGCAACAGGTTCCGGATTTTTAGATAGTGACAGTGTCAATGGGATTACAGTCATTCGTCTCAAGGATAACCTAGATAATCGCATGGTCTATGTTAAACGTGAAGAAGTGGAGCTGAGTCAAGCTGGGACTCTCTTTGTAGAAGTCATGCAAGAATATTTTAATCAAAAGAGGAAATCATGAAAAAAAGAGCAATAGTGGCAGTCATTGTACTGCTTTTGATTGGGCTGGATCAGTTAGTTAAATCCTATATCGTCCAGCAGATTCCACTGGGTGAAGTTCGCTCTTGGATTCCCAATTTTGTTAGCTTGACCTACCTGCAAAATCGAGGGGCTGCCTTTTCGATGCTACAAGACCAGCAGTGGTTATTTGCTATCATTACACTTGTCGTTATGGTAGGTGCCATTTGGTATCTACATAAGCACATGGAGGACTCACTCTGGATGGTCTTGGGTTTGACCTTGATTATCGCAGGTGGACTTGGAAATTTTATTGACAGGATCAGTCAGGGATTTGTTGTGGATATGTTCCACCTTGACTTTATCAATTTTGCAATTTTCAATGTTGCAGATAGTTATCTGACAGTTGGAGTGATTATTTTATTGATTGCAATGCTAAAAGAGGAAATAAATGGAAATTAAAATTGAAACTGGTGGCCTGCGTTTAGATAAGGCTTTGTCAGATTTGACAGAATTATCACGCAGTCTCGCGAATGAACAAATCAAATCAGGTCAGGTCTTGGTCAATGGGCAAGTCAAGAAAGCTAAATACACAGTTCAAGAGGGTGATATCGTCACTTACCATGTACCAGAGCCGGAGGTCTTAGAGTATGTGGCTGAGAATCTTCCGCTAGAAATCATCTACCAAGATGAGGACGTGGCAGTCGTTAACAAGCCTCAAGGAATGGTTGTGCATCCGAGTGCTGGTCATACTAGTGGAACTCTGGTAAATGCCCTTATGTACCATATTAAGGATTTGTCGGGTATCAATGGGATTCTGCGTCCAGGAATTGTTCACCGAATTGATAAGGATACGTCAGGTCTTCTCATGATTGCTAAAAACGATGAGGCGCATCTAGCGCTTGCCCAAGAACTCAAGGATAAAAAGTCTCTCCGCAAATATTGGGCGATTGTTCATGGAAATCTGCCCAATGATCGTGGTGTGATAGAAGCGCCGATTGGTCGTAGTGAAAAAGACCGCAAGAAACAGGCTGTGACTGCTAAAGGGAAACCTGCAGTGACCCGTTTCCACGTCTTGGAACGTTTTGGTGATTACAGCTTGGTAGAGTTGCAGCTAGAGACAGGACGCACCCATCAAATCCGTGTTCACATGGCTTATATCGGCCATCCAGTCGCTGGTGATGAAGTCTATGGTCCTCGCAAGACTCTGAAAGGGCATGGACAATTTCTTCATGCCAAGACTCTAGGTTTTACTCATCCGAGAACAGGTGAGACCTTGGAATTTACAGCAGATATCCCAGAGATTTTTAGGAAAACATTGGAGAGATTGAGAAAGTAAGAATGAAAAAGAAATTAACTAGTTTAGCACTTGCAGGCGCTTTTTTAGGTTTGTCATGGTATGGAAATGTTCAAGCTCAAGAAAGTTCAGGAAATAAAATCCACTTTATCAATGTTCAAGAAGGTGGCAGTGATGCGATTATTCTTGAAAGTAATGGACATTTTGCCATGGTGGATACAGGAGAAGATTATGATTTCCCAGATGGAAGTGATTCTCGCTACCCATGGAGAGAAGGAATTGAAACGTCTTATAAGCATGTTCTAACAGACCGTGTCTTTCGTCGTTTGAAGGAATTGGGTGTTCAAAAACTTGATTTTATTTTGGTAACTCATACTCACAGTGACCATATTGGAAATGTTGATGAATTACTGTCTACCTATCCAGTTGACCGAGTTTATCTTAAAAAATATAGTGATAATCGTATTACTAATTCTGAACGTTTATGGGATAATCTGTATGGTTATGATAAGGTTTTACAGACTGCCGCTGAAAAAGGTGTTTCAGTTATTCAAAACATCACACAAGGGGATGCTCATTTTCAGTTTGGAGACATGGATGTTCAGCTCTATAATTATGAAAATGAAACAAATTCGTCGGGTGAATTAAAGAAAATTTGGGATGACAATTCTAATTCCTTGATTAGCGTGGTGAAAGTCAATGGTAAGAAAATTTACCTTGGGGGCGACTTAGATAATGTTCATGGAGCAGAAGACAAGTATGGTCCTCTCATTGGAAAAGTTGATTTGATGAAGTTTAATCATCACCATGATACCAACAAATCAAATACCAAGGATTTTATTAAAAATTTGAGTCCGAGTTTGATTGTTCAAACTTCGGATAGTTTACCTTGGAAAAATGGTGTTGATAGTGAGTATGTCAATTGGCTCAAAGAACGAGGAATTGAGAGAATCAACGCAGCCAGCAAAGACTATGATGCAACAGTTTTTGATATTCGAAAAGACGGTTTTGTCAATATTTCAACTTCCTACAAGCCGATTCCAAGTTTTCAAGCTGGTTGGCATAAGAGTGCATATGGAAACTGGTGGTATCAAGCGCCTGATTCTACAGGAGAATATGCAGTAGGTTGGAATGAAATCAAAGGTGAGTGGTATTACTTCAACCAAACGGGTATCTTGTTACAGAATCAATGGAAAAAATGGAACAATCGTTGGTTCTATTTGACAGACTCTGGTGCTTCTGCTAAAAATTGGAAAAAAATCGATGGAAGCTGGTATTATTTCAACAAAGAAAATCAGATGGAAATTGGTTGGATAAATACTGGAGGTCAGTCCTATTATTTATCAAACGATGGCTCTATGAAGACAGGTTGGTTTCAATATAAGGGGCAATGGTATTACTTTGCTCAATCAGGAGAAATGAAAACGGGTTGGGTAAAAGATAAAGAAATCTGGTACTATATGGATTCTACTGGTATCATGAAGACAGGCGAGATAGAAGTTTCTGGTCATCATTACTATCTAGAAGAATCAGGAGCTATGAAGCAAGGCTGGCTTAAAAAGGCAAATGATTGGTATTTCTACAAGACAGACGGTTCACGAGCTGTGGGTTGGATCAAAGACAAGGATAAATGGTACTTCTTGAAAGAAAATGGTCAATTACTTGTGAATGGTAAGACACCAGAAGGTTATACTGTTGATTCAAGTGGTGCCTGGTTAGTGGATGCTCCGGTAGAGAAATCTGTTACAACTAAAGTCACAAGTAATTCAGAAATAAAAGAATCTAGTGAAGTAGTGAAAAAAGATCTTGAAAATAAAGAAACGAGTCAACACGAAAGTATTACAAGTTCTTCAACTAGTCAGGATTTGACTTCCTCAACTTCACAAAGCTCTGAAACGAGTGCAAACAAATCGGAATCAGAACAGTAGTAAAAAAGAAGGTTTTAGGGCCTTCTTTTTCCTATCAACTCTTTTCTATTTCCTGCCATTCATGTTATAATGGATAAATATGAAGAATCGGAGTGAGACTATGAAATACAAACGGATTGTCTTTAAGGTGGGGACTTCTTCTCTGACAAATGAGGATGGAAGTTTATCACGTAGTAAGGTAAAGGCTATTACCCAGCAGTTGGCTATGTTGCACGAAGCTGGTCATGAATTGATTTTGGTGTCGTCGGGTGCCATTGCTGCAGGTTTTGGTGCCTTAGGATTTAAAAAGCGTCCGACTAAGATTGCTGATAAACAGGCTTCAGCAGCAGTAGGGCAAGGGCTTTTGTTGGAAGAATACACGACCAATCTTCTCTTGCGCCAAATCGTTTCTGCACAAATCTTGCTGACCCAGGATGACTTTGTGGATAAGCGCCGTTATAAAAATGCCCATCAGGCTTTGTCAGTTCTACTTAGCCGTGGAGCGATTTCTATCATCAACGAGAATGACAGTGTCGTTATTGATGAGCTCAAGGTTGGGGACAATGATACTCTAAGTGCTCAGGTAGCAGCCATGGTCCAAGCAGACCTTTTGGTCCTCTTGACAGACGTAGACGGTCTATATACTGGAAATCCTAATTCAGATCCAAGAGCCAAACGCTTGGAGCGAATCGAGACAATCAATCGTGAGATTATCGATATGGCCGGTGGAGCTGGTTCGTCAAACGGAACTGGGGGCATGCTAACAAAAATCAAGGCTGCAACTATTGCGACAGAATCGGGCGTTCCTGTTTATATCTGCTCATCCTTGAAGACAGATGCCATGATTGAGGCGGCAGAGGAGACCGAGGATGGTTCTTACTTTGTTGCTCAAGAGAAGGGGCTTCGTACCCAGAAACAATGGCTGGCCTTTTATGCTCAGAGCCAAGGTTCTATTTGGGTTGATAAAGGGGCTGCAGAAGCTCTCTCTCAACATGGTAAGAGTCTCCTTTTATCTGGTATTGTTGAAGCAGAAGGAGCCTTTTCTTACGGTGATATCGTGACAGTATTTGACAAGGAAAGTGGAAAATCACTTGGAAAAGGACGCGTGCAATTTGGAGCATCTGCTTTGGAGGATATGTTGCGTTCTCAAAAAGCCAAGGGTGTCTTGATTCATCGTGACGACTGGATTTCCATTACTCCTGAAATCCAACTACTCTTTACAGAATTTTAGAGGTAAACTATGGTAAGTACACAAGAACAATTTGAACAGGTACAGGCTGTTAAAAAATCGATCAACACAGCTAGTGAAGAGGTGAAAAACCAAGCCTTGCTAGCCATGGCTGATCATTTATTAGCAGCTACTGAGGAGATTTTAGCGGCAAATGCCCTTGATATGGAATCTGCTAAGGGTAAAATCTCAGATGTGATGCTGGATCGTCTTTATTTGGATGTAAGTCGTATAGAAGCGATGGCAACTGGGATTCGTGAAGTGGTTGCTTTACCAGATCCAATCGGTGAAGTTTTAGAAACCAATCAGCTTGAAAATGGTTTGGTTATCACAAAGAAACGTGTGGCTATGGGGGTTATCGGTATTATCTATGAAAGCCGTCCAAATGTGACGTCTGATGCGGCTGCTTTGGCTCTCAAGAGTGGGAATGCGGTTGTTCTTCGAAGTGGTAAGGATGCCTATCAAACTGCCCATGCTATTGTCACAGCCATGAAGAAGGGCTTGGAGACGACCACTATTCACCCAGATGTGATTCAACTGGTGGAAGATACCAGCCGTGAAAGTAGCTATGCCATGATGAAGGCCAAGGGCTATCTAGACCTTCTTATTCCTCGTGGAGGAGCTGGTTTGATCAATGCAGTGGTTGAAAATGCTATTGTACCAGTTATCGAGACAGGAACTGGGATTGTCCATGTTTATGTCGATAAGGACGCAGATGAAGACAAGGCTCTGTCTATCATCAACAATGCCAAAACCAGTCGTCCTTCTGTCTGCAATGCCATGGAGGTTCTCCTTGTTCATGAAGACAAGGCAGCAAGCTTCCTTCCTCGCTTGGAGCAAGTACTGGTTGCAGATCGAAAAGAAGCTGGTCTGGAACCAATTCAATTCCGTTTGGATGAAAAAGCAAGTCAGTTTGTTTCAGGTCAAGCAGCTGAGGCCCAAGACTTTGACACCGAGTTTTTAGACTATGTATTAGCTGTTAAGGTTGTGAGCAGTTTAGAAGAAGCGGTTGCCCATATTGAAACCCACAGTACCCATCATTCGGATGCCATTATGACGGAAAATGCTGAAGCTGCAGCTTACTTTACAGATCAAGTGGACTCTGCAGCTGTCTATGTCAATGCCTCAACTCGTTTCACAGATGGTGGCCAATTTGGTCTGGGTTGCGAAATGGGGATTTCAACTCAGAAACTGCACGCGCGTGGTCCAATGGGCTTGAAAGAGTTGACCAGCTACAAGTATGTGGTCACTGGTGACGGACAGATAAGGGAGTAAGAGATGAAGATTGGATTTATCGGTTTGGGGAATATGGGTGCTAGCTTGGCTAAGTCTGTCTTGCAGGCTAGACCGTCAGATGAGATTCTCCTTGCCAATCGTAGTCAAGCCAAGGTGGATGCTTTCATTGCTGACTTTGGAGGTCAGGCTTCCAGCAATGAAGAAATTTTTGCAGAAGCAGATGTGATTTTTCTAGGAGTTAAGCCTGCTCAGTTTTCTGAACTGCTTTCTCAATACCAGACTATCCTTGAAAAACGAGAAAGTCTTCTTTTGATTTCTATGGCAGCTGGATTGACCTTAGAAAAACTCGCTAGTCTTCTTCCAAGTCAGCACCGAATTATTCGTATGATGCCAAATACCCCTGCTTCTATTGGACAAGGAGTGATTAGTTATGCCTTGTCTTCTAATTGCAAGGCTGAGGACAGTGAGTTATTTTGTCAGCTTTTAACTAAGGCTGGTCTCTTGGTTGAGCTAGGAGAAGGCTTAATCGACGCAGCGACAGGTCTTGCAGGTTGTGGACCGGCTTTTGTCTATCTCTTTATTGAGGCCTTGGCAGATGCGGGTGTTCAGACGGGATTACCAAGAGAAACGGCATTGAAAATGGCGGCTCAAACTGTGGTAGGAGCTGGACAATTGGTCCTAGAAACCCAAGAGCATCCTGGGGTCTTGAAAGACCAAGTTTGTAGCCCAAGCGGTTCGACTATCGCTGGTGTAGCAAGCCTAGAAGCGCATGCTTTTCGAGGAACAGTCATGGAGGCAGTTGGTCAAGCCTACAAACGAACTAAAAAACTTGGTAAATAAGAGGTGGAGAAATCTACCTCTTTTATACTTCTTTAAAATCAGTGTCCAAAAAGATTTTCACAATATCTATTTTTTTGATAAAATAGAAGTAGTAAAAAAGAAATGAGTTAGACATGTCAAAAGGATTTTTAGTCTCTCTTGAGGGACCAGAGGGAGCAGGAAAGACCAGTGTTTTAGAGGCTCTGCTTCCAATTTTAGAGAAAAAAGGAGTAGAGGTGCTGACGACTCGTGAACCTGGTGGAGTCTTGATCGGGGAGAAGATTCGTCAAGTGATTTTGGATCCAAGTCATACTCAGATTGATTCTAAAACAGAGCTCCTTCTCTATATTGCCAGTCGCAGACAGCACTTGGTGGAAAAAGTTCTTCCAGCCCTTGAAGCTGGCAAGTTGGTCATTATGGACCGCTTCATCGATAGTTCTCTTGCCTATCAGGGATTTGGTCGTGGCTTGGATATTGACGCCATTAACTGGCTCAATCACTTTGCGACAGACGGCCTTGAACCCGATTTGACACTCTATTTTGATATCGAGGTGGAAGAAGGACTGGCTCGTATTGCTGCTAATAGTGACCGCGAGGTCAATCGTTTGGATTTGGAAGGGCTGGACTTGCATAAGAAAGTCCGTCAAGGCTACCTTTCTCTTCTGGACAAAGAAGGAAATCGCATTGTTAAAATTGATGCTAGCCTCCCTTTGGAGCAGGTTGTGGAAACTACCAAGTCAGTTTTGTTTGAGAGAATGGACTTGGATAAATGAAACAAGATCAACTAAAGGCTTGGCAGCCAGAACAGTTTGACCGTTTTGTCCGTATCTTAGAACAAGACCAGCTCAATCATGCCTATCTCTTTTCAGGTTTTTTTGGAAGTTTGGAAATGGCGCAGTTTTTGTCTAAGAGCCTCTTTTGTACGGATAAGGTAGGCGTTTTACCATGTGAGAAATGCCGAAATTGTAAGCTGATTGAACAGGGAGAATTTCCCGATGTCACCTTGATTAAACCAGTTAATCAGGTCATTAAGACAGAACGCATTCGAGAATTGGTGGGTCAGTTTTCTCAAGCAGGGATTGAAAGCCAGCAGCAGGTTTTTATTATCGAGCAAGCTGAGAAAATGCATCCCAACGCAGCTAATTCTCTGCTCAAGGTCATCGAAGAACCCCAGAGTGAGGTTTACATTTTCTTCTTGACCAGCGATGAAGAAAAGATTTTACCGACAATACGAAGTCGGACCCAGATTTTCCACTTTAAAAAGCAAGAAGAAAAACTTATCTTGCTTTTAGAACAAATGGGACTGGTTAAGAAAAAAGCGACTCTCCTAGCTCAGTTTAGTCAATCGCGAGCTGAAGCAGAAAAGTTGGCTAATCAGGCAGGCTTTTGGACCTTGGTCGATGAAAGTGAACGCCTGCTGACTTGGTTAGTAGCTAAGAAAAAAGAAAGTTATCTGCAAGTTGCTAAATTGGCTAGTTTGGTAGATGACAAGGAAAAACAAGATCAGGTTTTACGGATTCTTGAAGTCCTCTGTGGGCAAGATATCCTACAAGCAAGAGTAAGAGTGATTCTACAAGATTTGCTAGAAGCTAGAAAAATGTGGCAAGCTAATGTCAGCTTTCAAAATGCCATGGAATATCTGGTCTTGAAAGAAATATAAACTAAAAAATGAATGATAAAGAAAGGAAAGGGCTGTTTTATGGACAAAAAAGAATTATTTGACGCGCTGGATGATTTTTCTCAACAGTTATTGGTAACCTTGGCCGATGTGGAAGCCATCAAGAAAAATCTCAAGAGCCTGGTAGAGGAAAATACAGCTCTTCGCTTGGAAAATAGTAAGTTGCGTGAACGCTTGGGTGAGGTGGAAGCAGACGCTCCTGTCAAGGCTAAGCATGTTCGTGAAAGTGTCCGTCGAATTTATAAAGATGGTTTTCACGTATGTAATGATTTTTATGGACAACGTCGAGAGCAGGACGAGGAATGTATGTTCTGTGATGAGTTGTTGTACAGGGAGTAGGCATGCAGATTCAAAAAAGTTTTAAGGGGCAGTCTCCCTATGGCAAGCTGTATCTAGTGGCAACGCCGATTGGCAATCTAGATGATATGACCTTTCGAGCTATTCAGACCTTGAAAGAAGTGGACTGGATTGCTGCTGAGGACACGCGAAATACAGGTCTATTGCTCAAGTATTTTGACATTTCTACCAAGCAAATCAGTTTTCATGAGCACAATGCCAAGGAAAAAATTCCTGATTTGATTGGTTTCCTGAAAGCAGGACAAAGTATTGCTCAGGTATCCGATGCGGGTTTGCCTAGTATCTCAGACCCTGGTCATGATTTAGTCAAGGCAGCTATTGAGGAAGATATTGCCGTTGTCACAGTTCCAGGTGCCTCTGCAGGGATTTCTGCCTTGATTGCCAGTGGTTTAGCGCCACAGCCACATATCTTTTACGGCTTTTTACCGAGAAAATCAGGTCAGCAGAAGCAATTTTTCGACTCAAAAAAAGACTATCCTGAAACACAAATTTTCTACGAATCGCCCCATCGTGTGGCAGATACATTTGAAAATATGTTAGAAGTCTATGGTGATCGCTCGGTGGTCTTGGTCAGGGAATTGACTAAAATCTATGAAGAATACCAAAGAGGAAAGATCTCTGAATTGCTGGAAAGCATCTCTGAAACGCCACTTAAGGGAGAATGCCTTCTCATCGTTGAAGGTGCCAGTCAGGATGTGGAAGAAAAAGACGAGGAAGATTTGTTCTTAGAAATCCAAGCTCGTATCCAGCAAGGCATGAAGAAAAATCAAGCTATTAAGGAAGTCGCTAAGATTTACCAGTGGAATAAGAGTCAACTCTACGCTGCCTATCACGACTGGGAAGAAAATCAATAAAGGGAGACAGAATGTAATAATTCTGTCTGTTTCTGTTTAACTTAATTAGTGATGATAATATTCGGAGTCTAAATCATAGAATTGATTGAGTAGTGAATAAATAAAAACAATGTTCATTCAGTTTATGTTAAATATATATGATGTACTCTATTAGAATTATTTTTAAGTACGCAGTATGGTATAATTATATATGAGAAAATAGTGTGGAGTTTATCAGTTGAAAAAATATAACATTGTAGATTTATTTTCAGGAGCAGGTGGTCTATCTTATGGATTCGAGATGGCTGGATTTAATGTTCTATTAGGAATTGATAATGACGAAAAAGCCTTAGAAACCTTTCAAAAAAATCATCAGAATTCAGAAATATTATGTGGAGATATTGCGAATATATCTTATGAGGAAGATATAAAACCAATAATTGGAGAACAAAAAGTTGACATAATTGTAGGTGGTCCCCCTTGTCAGGGGATGTCGCTTTCTGGACCTAGAAAATTTGATGATCCAAGGAACAAACTTTATTTGTCTTATATTCGATTGGTTCGAGAAATACAGCCAATTGCTTTTGTCATTGAAAATGTGATTGGGATTGTTAGTTTGTTTAAAGGGCAAATAAAAGATACTATCATAGAAGAGTTTTCGAAAATGGGTTATAAGGTTCAGTTTAAAGTGTTACTGGCCTCTGACTATGGAGTTCCTCAAAATAGAAAGCGTGTTATTTTTGTGGGGACGAGGAATGATGGATTTGAATATCCTGATGCACTGGGAACAATCATTACAACAGAGATGGCAATTTCTGATTTGCCAACATTAGAAAATGAACTTGGCGAGATAGCAATGTCTTATGTTTCAGAACCACAAAATGACTATCAAAAACTAATGCGAAAACGTTCAAATGTGGTTTTGAACCACGTTGCAGCCAAGCATTCAGAAAAAGTGACAAGTACAATTGCCCTTGTCCCTGATGGTGGAAATTATAAAAATCTCCCAGAGGAATTACGAGAAACAAGAAAATTTAATGTCGCTTGGACACGATTTGCTAGTTGGAAGCCAGCTCCTACGATTGATACGGGGCATAGACATCATTTCCACTATAAGTATAATCGTGTGCCAACAGTGAGGGAATCTGCTCGTCTACAATCTTTTCCAGATGATTTTATCTTTTACGGAAGTAAAACACAGCAATTTAGACAAGTTGGTAATGCTGTTCCTCCTTTAATGGCTCAGCAGATTGCAAACAATTTACTGAAATATTTAAAAAATAACGAAGAGTAACTATGTATCAAGTTCCAGAGAAATATTATTTTAGACTACATCACCCAAGACCTCGTTTTAAAAATGATGTCGAAAATGTACTTGTTTATATGGCAACGAATATTTCTTATTTGGGAATATTGCCTAAAAAGGAATTTAGTCAGCAACTAAATGACATTATCAAACAATATGCAGGAAATGCAGATAAAACAGAGAAAACAATCAATAACTGGCGAACAGAGATTTCTTCTTTGTTTGGAATGATGATTGAGAAAGAAGGTTTTGTCTATTCAGGAAATAGGGCTAAGGAATTGACTGAAGACCAAGACCTTATTCGCTTTTTTAAAACCTTTTTGTATAATTTTGAATATCCTGGTGGGCATCTAAAAGATAACGAGATTTTTAAACTTTGTCAAATCGGAGTTCAATTTAAGCCAGCTCAGTATCTACTGGAACTATTTACAGAAGCCTCACAAGCTGAAGAAAAAACTATTTACCTCACCGATGAAGAAGTCGCCCATTGTATCTTTAATGATTTGAGATGTACTCGTGATAGAGAGCCTGTTTTGGAAATATGGAATCGTATCAAAGAGAATAGAGCGTCTAAAGTAGCTTACGATACTAAAGGAGATGTTATTCGATATGCCAAAGATATTTTAGATTACATGGTTATAGCGAGTTTACTAACTGTTCAAGGTGGTAGGTATAAAATAAATTCTATGGAAGAGCAAGCAATAAATGACTTTTTGCAATCAGATGCTACCTTTGATGGCTATGCTCAATTTATTGGAAATGCTTCTACGACAATTGAAGATGTTCGAAATTTTAGAAGTGCTTGGTTCGAATATGTCAATCGTGATTTAGGAGATATTGATTTTAGGACAAACTTTAATCTCTACCTTCCAAGTGATATTGATTTTACTGAAGAGAAAACAGATATTATCGGACATCTAACTGAACACATCGAATACAGCGAGAAAATATCTACCGCTGTTGTAGGGAGTTCGGGAGAAGCTATTGTTATCAATCATGAAAAACAAAAATTACGAGAACATGGGCAAGAACAGTTGCTCCATCTGGTGAATTTTATTCCAACACAGTTTGGTGTCGGCTACGATGTTCAATCTTTTGAGTGTGATGATTCTGAGCTGAGAAAGTATATTGAAGTCAAAACAACTGTCAGCAATGCTTCTATTACTTTTAATTCGTTTCATATCACACCAAATGAATGGCGAACTGCTAAATCTGTGCGTGATAGATACTATATTTATCGTTTGCAGATTTCTAAACATAGCAAAAAATTGTTTATTATCAAGAATTTGTATGAGTTAGTCAAAAATGAGAAGATGCTTCTGATTGAGAGAAAAGATGGATATGATGTCCGTTTTTCATCGTCAGTTGGCTTTGAGGAGAATTTAATTTGAAGAAACTAAAACTTGCCTCTCTTTTTAGTGGAGGTGGTGGAACGGATATTGGTTTTGCTGGTGGATTTGATTTTTTAGGTAAACATTATGCCGACAATCAAATTGAGATTGTCTATGCAAATGATATTGAAGACAGTGCCAATAAAATGTTTGAAAAGAATTTTGGTGTTACTCCAGACAATCGAAATATCCGAGAAATAAAATCAGATGAAATCCCATCTTTCGATATTTTAACGGGAGGTTTTCCTTGTCAATCATTTTCTGTTAGTGCTCAAAATCCGAAACGCTTAGGAATAAAAGACGAAAAAGGGACATTGTTTTTTGAGATGGTGCGAGTGTTAAAAGCTCATCAACCAAAAGCATTTTTTGCCGAAAATGTTAAGGGAATTTTGTCTGCAAATAATAAAGAAGCCTTTCCTCTAATTATTGAAGAGTTCGAAAAAGCTGGTTATAATGTTTCTTATAAACTTTGCGTAGCCACCAAATACGGCGTTCCGCAAAAGAGAGAGCGTGTGTTTATTGTTGGTATTCGAAAGGATTTGAATTTTACTTTTGAATTTCCTGAAGAGCCTATTCAAAATGTAGAAGATTATACACCACTAAAAGTAATTCTTCAGCAAGATATTGATGAAAAGTATTATTTTAGCGAGAGGGCTGTACAAGGAATGCTAAATAGTAAATCTGGCAAAAAAATGAATAAAGGACGAGCACAAGACATTGAACAGCCGAGTAATACGGTTAGTTCTCATTTAGCAAAAGTATCCTTAAATAGCACTGACCCTGTTTTGTTAGAAAATGGACGTTACCGTCGCTATACTCCAAGAGAGGTTGCACGTATTCAGTCGTTTCCAGAAAACTATGAATTGCTTGGTTCAGAAGGTGCTCAATATAGAATGCTGGGGAATGCTATTCCACCAGTAATGATGTGGTATATTGCTGAAAAGTTAGTGTCAGATTTACGAAATAGTGATGTAATTGCAAAGCAACAGAAACTCGAAGAAAGTTTTGGTCAACTGGATTTGTTTGAAGCGAGTTGATGTTTTAAATCTAGGGAACTTGATATGGAATTAAATTTTCAAGATAAGAGTTTTATAAAAGTATTTTTTAATAGTGACGGTTATGTATTAAATTTTTCTAACTCTACTTTTGCTAATTTTACTTTTAATTCAGTAGGAGTAAATATTCAAGAGAAATATGGAGGTTCAAAAGGGAAAGCTTTACAGGCTTTTGTAGATAACGAACCAGATGAACTGGTTTTAAAATTAGCTTTAGATTTACTTAGATATTATGAAGACCTTCCTGACTCATATTACGAGAAAACTGAAGAGAGGAACTCTCAGGCATTGAAATTGAAAGAGAGACTTTCGAAGTATGAAGTCTCACAAATGGCCTACTTAAATAATGTTGCTGAATCTTTATCTGACTATTTTGATAGCGACTATATAGATAAGCAAATGGGGATTATGAATGAAATGATTTCTCTCTCCAGCGGACGCTATTGGAAAAGCTAAGGAATTGTTGGAATCATGTTTTAAACATATTTTAGACCATGAAAAAATTGAGTATTCTAATTCTAATGATATTGCAACTTTGCAAAAGAAAGTCTTTAAATTTTTAAACTTGGATTCTAATGAAAATATTTCAGCAAAAAATAATCAAGATGTAAAGCTAGTTCTAAGTGGTTTGAATCAAATTATCAAGGGTATTAACAGTCTTAGAAATGATAAAGGTGATGGTCATGGTAAGGGAGCTAACTTTATAGAATTGCCACCAAGGTATGCTTCAGTTGTTGTAGGATCTGCATTAACGGTAGTGTCATTTGTTTGGGAAACATACCAAGATAAGCAAAAATAGTAAGGAGGAGGTTTAATGTCGAAAAATCAAGAAAAATTACACTTTCAACTTAAAAAATTTATAGTAAATGTAGGTTGGACTCATAAAATTCATGCGGTTAGAATGGACGAGTTAGAAAGCTATATTCGATGGTTTAGAATAGCAACAATAATCATTTCTGGAGTTGTCTCTTCTGGCTTAGTTGGAATACTTTGGTTTGATGAATATTGGATAAAGCTTGTTACAGCATTTTTATCATTAGTCACTACAATAATTTTTAGTATCACCAAGGAGTTTAACTTTGAGGAACGACTAGCTTTGGAGAGGAAATCTGTTGATGAGCTTTGGAATCTTAAAGTGTTAGCTGAAATTCTTTTATCTGAGGTGGTTTACAATGGAAAACCATCAAGTGAAATCCAAGAATCTTTCGAAGAATTAAAATTTCGAAGAGATGCTACTTATAGTCAACTTTCTAATGCTTCTCCCAAAAATGTATCCAAGGCTTCAAAACTAATAAAATCGAGAAAAGATAATGATTATGAGGAAGATTATAGATACTTTATTCCAAAAGAATTGATGGAAATTAAGGAGGAAGAGTAATGTCTTTATCTAATGATTTTAAAGAATTTTGCGAAGACGAACTCCCCATGACGGACGAGGAATGGGAAAAATGGAAGAATAGATTAAAAGAGATTACGAAACGACTTAATCGAAAATACTATTCCTTAGATGAGCTTGAAGATGAAGAAATTGACAATGGTTTGATTGTTGGTAGTGTGGGGAGAACGACGGCTGTTCGAAATGTTAGTGATTTTGATTATATTTTTTCACTACCCTCAGAAGTGTATAGACGATTTGATTCTTATGAGGGTAATGGTCAATCAGCACTTCTACAGGAAATAAAAAACGAATTACTAAAAAGATACCCAAATACAAAAATAAAAGGAGACGGACAGGTCGTTGTTATTGATTTTTCGGATGGTGGAAAAATTGAGTTAGTTCCAGCTTTCGAACAATCTGATGGTAATTTTAAATATCCTGATTCTCGTAACGGAGGCTCTTGGAAAACTACTAAACCAAAGCCTGAAATTGAAAAATGTAAATCTTTAAATTCGAATTTTAATAATCACTTCTCTAACTTAACAAGGCTCATACGACGATGGAAAAATCATATGGGCTTTTCATTTAAGGGGCTGTTGATAGATGCTTTGATATCTGATTTTATTGATGATAAAGGTATTTCTGAAATATATTACTCTGATTATAATATTCTCTTGAAAGATATTTTTGAATACTTTTCAAGTCAAGATAAAAATAGAGAGTATTGGTATGCTTTAGGTAGTAATCAAAAGATTTATAATAGTGATGGAGCAAAATTTATCAATAAAGCTAAGCAGGCTCTCAAGAAAATAGAAGACGCTTCAGAAGAGAAACTTACTGAAGTTTATAGACAGCTATTTGGTAGAAAATTCGCTCAATCCACTTCTACCACAAATCGAGCTTCGAATGAAGAATTTATTGATGAATTGTTTAGTATTGATATCCGATATAATATTGTTTTGGAGTGTGAAATTACTCAGGATGGTTTTCGAAAAGCACTTCTTTCAGACTTTTTAAAGAATAGATTTAAGATTAAAAATAGAAAATCTCTTGATTTTGAAATTATACAATCAGATATTCCAGATAATCTTTTGTCTGATGTTAAATATTATTGGAAAGTAAGAAATATTGGAGCTGAGGCAATTAGAAGAAATTGTGAGCGTGGTGCTATTTTTTCAGGTAAAATAAAACATCACGAAGATTCTCAGTTTAAAGGAGACCACTATGTTGAATGTTATGCTGTTTTAGATAATACGGTTATAGCAAGAGATAGAATAACAGTCCCTATCGATCCGTTACGTGGAAAAGATTTTATAGAGTAGCATATAATTGATTTTTAATTGGAATACTCACTATCTCTTTACATCAAGAAAATGACTAAACAGGGAAGTTTGCCTTCTTCCCTTTTTTTGTTATACTAGTAGAAGAAAAAATTAGAAAGATTTGTGGGAGTGAAAAAGTCTGGGGGACTTTTTCAGCCTGAGCCAGGAAATTCGAAAGCGAAGTAAGTCCTGTGGACTTTTTCAGCCTGAGCCAAGAAATTCGAAAGCTAGGCAAGTTCGGTTGGCTTTTTCAATGTGAACCTTGTCTTCACACTCCCAAAGAGGTATTAGTGTCGTGTCTCAATCTTATATCAATGTTATCGGTGCTGGTTTGGCAGGTTCTGAAGCAGCCTACCAAATTGCAGAACGTGGTATTCCAGTTAAACTTTATGAAATGCGTGGTGTCAAGTCAACACCTCAACACAAAACAGACAATTTTGCAGAGTTAGTTTGTTCTAATTCTCTTCGTGGAGATGCTCTGACAAATGCTGTCGGGCTCCTCAAGGAAGAAATGCGTCGCTTGGGTTCTGTTATTTTGGAATCTGCTGAGGCTACACGTGTTCCTGCAGGTGGTGCGCTTGCGGTGGACCGTGATGGTTTCTCCCAAATGGTAACCGAAAAAGTTGCCAATCATCCCTTGATTGAAGTGGTGCGTGTTGAAATTACAGAATTGCCGACAGATGTTATTACAGTTGTGGCGACTGGTCCCTTGACCAGCGATGCTCTGGCTAAAAAAATTCATGCTCTTAATGATGGTGATGGGTTCTATTTCTACGATGCGGCAGCCCCTATTATTGACGTTAGCACTATCGATATGAGCAAGGTCTATCTCAAGTCTCGTTATGACAAGGGAGAGGCGGCCTACCTCAATGCCCCTATGACCAAACAAGAGTTTATGGATTTTCATGAAGCCTTGGTCAATGCGGAAGAAGCACCGCTCAATTCTTTTGAAAAAGAAAAGTACTTTGAAGGCTGTATGCCTATCGAAGTTATGGCCAAGCGTGGCATTAAAACCATGCTCTATGGCCCTATGAAGCCAGTTGGACTTGAGTATCCAGACGACTACACAGGACCTCGTGATGGAGAATTCAAAACACCTTATGCAGTTGTCCAGCTTCGTCAGGATAATGCAGCTGGTAGCCTATACAATATTGTTGGTTTCCAGACCCACCTCAAATGGGGAGAACAAAAACGTGTCTTCCAAATGATTCCAGGTCTTGAAAATGCTGAATTTGTTCGTTATGGTGTTATGCACCGCAATTCTTACATGGATTCACCAAATCTTCTTGAGCAGACTTACCGTTCTAAGAAACAACCAAATCTCTTCTTTGCTGGTCAGATGACGGGTGTGGAAGGCTATGTTGAATCAGCAGCGTCAGGATTAGTTGCGGGAATTAACGCGGCTCGTCTCTTCAAGGGAGAAAGCGAGGCTGTTTTCCCAGAGACGACAGCGATTGGAAGCTTAGCTCATTACATCACCCATGCTGACAGCAAACATTTCCAACCAATGAATGTCAACTTTGGGATTATCAAGGAGTTGGAAGGCGAGCGTATTCGTGATAAGAAGGCTCGTTATGAAAAAATTGCAGAGCGCGCTCTTAGCGACTTAGAAGAATTTTTAACGGTCTAATTTTTTTCAAAGAATTGCTCATGATACTATAAAAATCTTAGAAATTGTGATAAAATAGGTAGGATAAAAAAAGGAGAGTGAAAATGGCGAATCCCAAGTATAAACGTATTTTAATCAAGTTATCAGGTGAAGCCCTTGCCGGTGAACGTGGCGTAGGGATTGATATCCAAACAGTTCAAACAATCGCAAAAGAGATTCAAGAAGTTCATGGCTTAGGTATCGAAATTGCCCTTGTTATTGGTGGAGGAAATCTCTGGCGTGGAGAACCTGCAGCAGAAGCAGGTATGGACCGCGTTCAGGCAGATTACACAGGAATGCTTGGGACTGTTATGAATGCTCTTGTGATGGCAGATTCATTACAACAAGTTGGTGTCGATACGCGTGTGCAAACTGCCATTGCTATGCAACAAGTGGCAGAGCCTTATGTCCGTGGACGTGCCCTTCGTCATCTTGAAAAAGGCCGTATCGTTATCTTTGGTGCCGGAATTGGTTCACCTTACTTCTCAACCGATACAACAGCGGCCCTTCGTGCAGCTGAAATCGAAGCGGATGCTATCCTTATGGCTAAAAATGGCGTAGATGGTGTTTACAATGCTGATCCTAAGAAGGACAAGACAGCTGTTAAATTTGAAGAATTGACCCACCGTGACGTTATCAATAAAGGTCTTCGTATCATGGACTCAACAGCTTCAACCCTCTCAATGGATAACGACATTGACTTGGTTGTCTTCAACATGAACCAACCAGGCAACATCAAACGTGTCGTATTTGGTGAAAATATCGGAACAACAGTTTCAAATAATATCTAAGAAAAGGAATAAGAAAGATTATGGCTAACGCAATTATTGAAAAAGCTAAAGAGAGAATGACCCAGTCTCACCAATCACTTGCTCGTGAATTTGGTGGTATCCGTGCCGGTCGTGCCAATGCAAGCTTGCTTGACCGTGTACATGTAGAATACTATGGAGTAGAAACTCCTCTTAACCAAATCGCTTCAATTACGATTCCAGAAGCGCGTGTTTTGTTGGTAACACCATTTGACAAGTCTTCATTGAAAGACATCGAACGTGCCTTGAACGCTTCTGATCTTGGTATCACACCAGCTAACGACGGTTCTGTGATTCGTTTGGTTATCCCTGCTCTTACAGAAGAAACTCGTCGTGACCTTGCTAAAGAAGTGAAGAAAGTCGGTGAGAATGCTAAAGTGGCTGTCCGCAATATCCGTCGTGATGCTATGGACGAAGCTAAGAAACAAGAAAAAGCAAAAGAAATCACTGAAGACGAATTGAAGACTCTTGAAAAAGACATTCAAAAAGTAACAGACGATGCTGTCAAACACATCGACGACATGACTGCCAACAAAGAGAAAGAACTTTTGGAAGTCTAAAAATAAACAGAAAAACTCAGTTGGCATTGCTGGCTGAGTTTTATTCGAAAGAAGGAAATATGAATACAAATCTTGCAAGTTTTATCGTTGGACTGATCATCGATGAAAACGACCGTTTTTACTTTGTGCAAAAGGATGGTCAAACCTATGCTCTTGCTAAGGAAGAAGGTCAACATACGGTAGGGGATACGGTCAAAGGTTTTGCCTACACGGATATGAAGCAAAAACTCCGCCTGACCACTCTAGAAGTGACCGCCACTCAGGACCAATTTGGTTGGGGAACTGTAACGGAAGTTCGTAAAGACTTGGGTGTCTTTGTGGATACAGGCCTTCCTGACAAGGAAATCGTTGTGTCACTCGATATTCTCCCTGAGCTCAAGGAACTCTGGCCTAAGAAGGGCGACCAACTCTACATCCGTCTTGAAGTGGACAAGAAAGACCGTATCTGGGGACTCTTGGCTTATCAAGAAGACTTCCAACGTCTGGCTCGTCCTGCCTACAACAACATGCAGAACCAAAACTGGCCAGCCATTGTTTACCGCCTCAAGCTGTCAGGGACTTTTGTTTACCTGCCAGAAAATAACATGCTTGGCTTTATCCATCCTAGCGAGCGCTACGCAGAGCCACGTTTGGGTCAAGTTTTAGATGCGCGCGTTATTGGTTTCCGTGAAGTGGACCGTACTTTGAACCTATCCCTTAAACCACGTTCCTTTGAGATGTTGGAAAATGATGCCCAGATGATTTTGACCTACTTGGAAAGCAATGGTGGTTTCATGACCTTAAATGATAAGTCATCTCCAGACGACATCAAAGCAACCTTTGGCATTTCTAAAGGTCAGTTCAAGAAAGCTTTAGGTGGTCTTATGAAGGCTGGTAAAATCAAGCAAGACCAGTTTGGGACAGAGTTGATTTAGGGAGACATATGAGAAAATCATTTTACACTTGGCTCATGACCGAGCGCAATCCTAAAAGTAACAGTCCCAAAGCTATCTTGGCAGACCTAGCTTTTGAAGAGTCAGCCTTTCCAAAACACACAGATGATTTTGATGAGGTGAGTCGCTTTTTGGAGGAGCATGCCAGTTTCTCTTTTAACCTAGGAGACTTTGACGCTATCTGGCAAGAATACATAGAGCACTAGCATGATTCACTGGGTTTGGGCTAGTAATTTCTCCACCCCTTTGCTATAATAAAAAGAAATAAAAGAATTAGAGAGGTTCTTTATTTGAAGGAACATTCAATAGACATTCAACTGAGTCATCCAGATGACCTGTTTCATCTTTTTGGTTCCAATGAACGCCATCTTCGTTTGATGGAAGAAGAGCTTGATGTGGTGATTCATGCTCGTACGGAGATTGTGCAGGTTTTGGGAGAAGAGACTGCCTGTGAGGAAGCCCGTCAAGTTATTCAGGCTTTGATGGTCTTGGTAAATCGTGGGATGACCGTTGGTACGCCAGATGTGGTGACTGCGATTAGCATGGTCAAAAACGATGAAATAGACAAGTTTGTCGCCCTTTATGAAGAAGAAATCATTAAAGACAATACTGGGAAGCCTATCCGCGTCAAAACCTTAGGTCAAAAGCTTTATGTGGACAGTGTCAAACAGCATGATGTGACCTTTGGAATCGGACCTGCAGGGACAGGGAAGACCTTCCTTGCAGTGACCTTGGCAGTGACTGCCCTTAAACGTGGGCAAGTCAAGAGGATTATCCTGACTCGTCCAGCGGTGGAAGCAGGAGAGAGTCTAGGTTTTCTTCCGGGTGATCTTAAGGAGAAGGTAGATCCTTACCTTAGACCTGTTTATGATGCCTTGTATCAGATTCTGGGGAAAGACCAAACAACTCGACTCATGGAGCGTGAAATTATCGAGATTGCGCCCCTTGCCTATATGCGTGGACGAACTTTGGATGATGCCTTTGTCATTCTCGATGAGGCGCAAAATACGACTATCATGCAGATGAAGATGTTTTTGACTCGTTTAGGCTTTAATTCTAAGATGATTGTCAATGGAGATATCAGTCAGATTGACCTTCCGCGTAACGTCAAGTCCGGTTTGATTGATGCCCAAGAAAAGCTCAAGAACATTCACCAGATTGACTTTGTTCATTTTTCAGCCAAGGATGTGGTTCGCCATCCTGTTGTCGCTCAGATTATCCGAGCTTATGAACCAGCTCCAGTTAAAAAAGAAGAGAGTGAAGAATTAGAGCCTCAACCTCTATCTGAAGGATAGTTCTTTTGTACTTAAAGTTATCTCAATGCTAAATCTATAGTTGATTGAAGCTAGAATAGTACGTTGTGACTACTAAAACATTTCTAGAAATTAATTTGACTTTCCTGATTGATTTGTTTATATCTTATTTCAATCTACTATAAGTTTGCTTTTTAAATGTTTTATTCAATATCCTTGTATGAGATTAGAAACTTTTCAAGTGGTGGAATCCTATGGAATCAATCTTTTTAAAACTATCCCAGTATCCAATAATGGAGACTGAGCGTTTATTGCTTAGACCTGTAACTTTGGATGATGCGGAAGCAATGTTTGACTATTCCTCGGACAAGGATAATACACGTTACACTTTTCCCACCAATCAAAGCTTGGAAGAAACCAAGAATAATATTGCTCAGTTCTACTTGGCCAATCCCTTAGGACGTTGGGGAATAGAACTAAAAAGCAATGGCAAATTTATCGGAACCATTGATTTGCACAAGATTGATCCTGTTCTTAAGAAGGCAGCTATTGGTTACATTATCAATAAAAAATATTGGAATCAAGGTTTGACGACAGAAGCCAATCGTGCCGTGATTGAGCTTGCTTTTGAGAAGGTTGGAATGAACAAGTTGACCGCCCTTCACGATAAGGACAATCCTGCATCTGGAAAGGTCATGGAGAAATCAGGCATGCGTTTTTCCCATGCAGAACCATATGCTTGTATGGACCAGCATGAAGAAGGCCGAATCGTTACAAGAGTTCATTATGTCTTGACCAAGGAAGACTATTTTGCAAATAAATAAGCAGTTGAAAAGAAATTTTCGACTGTTTTTTCTTCCTCTTACGAATAATCTAAGAGAGGAGAAAATATGGAAGCAATTATCGAGAAAATCAAAGAGTATAAAATCATCGTCATCTGTACTGGTCTAGGCTTGCTTGTAGGAGGATTTTTCCTACTAAAACCAGCTCCACACACACCTGTCAAGGAAACGAATTTGCAGGCAGAAGTTGCAGCTGTTTCCAAGGATTCATTAACCGAAAAGGAAGTGAAGAAGGAAGAAAAGGAAGAATCCCTTGAACAAGATCTAATCACAGTAGATGTGAAAGGTGCTGTCAAAACACCAGGGATTTATGATTTACCAGTTGGAAGTCGGGTCAATGATGCTGTGCAGAAAGCTGGTGGTTTGACAGAGCAAGCAGACAGCAAGTCGCTCAATCTAGCTCAGAAAGTTAGTGATGAGGCTCTGGTTTACGTTCCATCTAAGGGAGAAGAAGCAGCTAGTCAACAGACTGCTTCTGGGACGGCCTCTTCAACGAGCAAAGAAAAGAAGGTCAATCTCAACAAGGCTAGTCTGGAAGAGCTTAAACAGGTCAAGGGATTAGGTGCCAAACGAGCTCAGGACATTATCGACCATCGTGAGGCAAATGGCAAATTCAAGTCGGTTGATGAACTCAAGAAAGTCTCTGGCATTGGTGCCAAGACCATAGAAAAGCTAAAAGATTATGTTACAGTGGATTAAGAATTTCCCCCTTCCCCTAATCTATCTGAGTTTTCTATTGCTCTGGCTTTACTACGCTATTTTCTCAGCATCTTATCTCGCACTGCTAGGTTTTGTTTTTCTGCTAATCTGTCTCTTTATCCAATTTCCTTGGAAACCTGCTGGAAAAGTTCTAGTTATTTGCGGAATCTTTGCCTTCTGGTTTCTGTTTCAAAATTGGCAACAGGGTCAAGCGAGTCAAAATTTGGCGGATTCTGTTGAAAGGGTACGGATTCTGCCCGACACTATTAAGGTCAATGGAGATAGTCTGTCCTTTCGTGGCAAGGCTGATGGACGCATTTTTCAAGTTTATTATAAACTCCAGTCTGAGGAGGAAAAAGAAGCCTTTCAAGATTTAACAGCCCTTCATGAGATAGAACTAGAAGGAAAACTTTCGGAGCCAGAGGGGCAGAGGAATTTTGGTGGATTTAACTATCAAGCCTATCTGAAGACTCAGGGAATTTACCAGATTATCAATATTAAAAGAATCCAGTCACTTCAAAAGGTTAGCAGTTGGGATATAGGTGAAAACCTGTCCAGTGTACGCCGAAAGGCTGTAGTTTGGATTAAGACGCACTTTCCAGATCCTATGCGCAATTACATGACAGGGCTCTTGTTAGGGCATCTGGATACAGATTTTGAGGAGATGAATGAGCTTTATTCTAGTTTAGGAATTATCCACCTTTTTGCTTTGTCTGGTATGCAGGTAGGATTTTTCATGGATGGATTTAAGAAACTTCTCTTGCGATTGGGCTTGACCCAAGAAAAGTTGAAATGGCTGACCTATCCCTTTTCCCTTGTCTATGCAGGGCTGACAGGGTTTTCAGCATCAGTCATTCGCAGTCTCTTGCAGAAGTTACTGGCTCAACATGGTGTTAAGGGCTTGGATAATTTTGCCCTGACGGTGCTTGTCCTCTTTATTGTCATGCCAAACTTTTTCTTGACAGCAGGAGGAGTCTTGTCCTGCACTTATGCTTTTATCCTGACCATGACCAGCAAAGAAGGCGAGGGACTCAAGGCTGTTGCCAGAGAAAGTCTAGTCATCTCCTTGGGCATATTACCCATTTTATCCTTCTATTTTGCAGAATTTCAACCTTGGTCAATTCTTTTGACCTTTGTCTTTTCCTTTCTTTTTGACTTGGTCTTCTTACCCCTCTTGTCTATCTTATTTGCCCTTTCCTTTCTCTATCCAGTCATTCAGCTGAATTTTATTTTTGAATGGTTAGAGGGAATGATTCGCTTAGTGTCACAGGTGGCAAGTAGACCTTTGGTCTTTGGACAACCCAATTCATGGCTTTTAATCTTATTGTTAATTTCCTTGGCTTTAGTCTATGATTTGAGGAAAAATATCAAAAGAGTAGCTGGCTTCAGCTTACTTATTGTGGGTCTCTTTTTCCTGACCAAGTATCCACTGGAAAATGAAATTACCATGCTGGATGTGGGGCAAGGAGAAAGTATTTTCCTACGGGATGTAAATGGGAAGACCATTCTCATAGATGTGGGCGGTAAGGCAAAATCTGATAAGAAAATCGAAAAATGGCAAGAAAAGGCGACGACCAGCAATGCCCAGCGAACCTTGATTCCCTATTTCAAAAGTCGAGGAGTGGCCAAGATTGACCAGCTGATTTTGACAAATACGGACAAGGAGCATGTTGGAGATTTGTTGGAGGTGACTAAGGCTTTCCATGTAGGGGAGATTTTAGTATCAAAAGGCAGTCTGAAACAGAAGGAATTTGTGGCAGAACTACAAGCGACTCAAACCAAGGTGCGCAGTGTGACAGCAGGAGAGAACTTGCCAATTTTTGGAAGTCAGTTAGAAGTCCTATCTCCAAGGAAAATTGGAGATGGAGGTCATGATGATTCTCTGGTTCTGTATGGAAAACTCTTGGATAAGCACTTTCTCTTCACGGGAAATTTGGAGGAGAAAGGAGAGAAGGAATTGCTGAGGCAATATCCTGACCTAGAAGTGGATGTTTTGAAAGCTAGCCAACATGGTTCTAAAAAATCATCAAGTTTAACTTTTTTAGAACAGCTCAAACCGGAGATCACTCTCATTTCAGTTGGAAAGAACAATCGAACGAAACTCCCTCATCAGGAAACCTTGTCCCGACTGGAAGATATCAATAGTAAAGTTTACCGAACTGATCAGCAAGGAGCTATACGCTTTAAAGGTTGGAAAAGTTGGAAAATCGAAACGGTTGGTTAGTGAGCACAAACTTTTCAAAAAAATAACTTTTTATCTTGACAAGGTCTAGAAAACTTGGTATCATATAAAAGTTGAGAAAAGCAGAAGTGAGAGCTTCTCGCCTTGTGACATTAAGTTGCCTGGCCCTACGGATGAAAAGTTTCTAAGAAACGCTATCATAACGTGCGGGCTTGTATATTTACGAGTCCGCTATTGTTTTTCTCTAATAAAACAAAAGAGGTGAAAACCATAGCAAAGCAAGACTTATTCATCAATGATGAGATTCGTGTACGTGAAGTTCGCTTGATTGGTCTTGAAGGAGAACAGCTAGGCATCAAGCCACTCAGTGAAGCGCAAGCTTTGGCTGATAACGCTAATGTTGACCTAGTATTGATTCAACCCCAAGCCAAACCGCCTGTTGCAAAAATTATGGACTACGGTAAGTTCAAATTTGAGTACCAGAAGAAGCAAAAAGAACAACGTAAAAAACAAAGTGTTGTTACTGTGAAAGAAGTTCGTCTAAGTCCAACTATTGACAAGGGTGACTTTGATACAAAACTTCGCAATGCACGCAAATTCCTTGAAAAAGGAAATAAAGTTAAGGTATCTATTCGCTTTAAGGGTCGTATGATTACCCATAAAGAGATTGGTGCAAAAGTTTTAGCCGAGTTTGCTGAAGCAACTCAAGATATTGCCATCATCGAACAACGTGCTAAAATGGATGGACGTCAAATGTTCATGCAATTGGCGCCAGCGACTGACAAAAAATAATTGTCAGAAAGTTAAATAAAGGAGAAAAAATCATGCCAAAACAAAAAACACACCGCGCATCAGCTAAACGTTTCAAACGTACAGGTTCTGGTGGACTTAAACGTTTCCGTGCTTACACTTCTCACCGTTTCCACGGAAAAACTAAGAAACAACGTCGTCATCTTCGTAAAGCATCTATGGTGCATTCAGGAGATTACAAACGTATCAAAGCAATGCTTACTCGCTTGAAATAATAGCTTGACTGTAAGTAAAGAATTCTAGGAAATATTTGGAGGAAATAAAACATGGCACGTGTTAAAGGTGGCGTTGTATCACGCAAACGTCGTAAACGTATTCTTAAATTAGCAAAAGGTTACTATGGAGCTAAACACATCTTGTTCCGTACTGCAAAAGAACAAGTAATGAACTCTTACTACTATGCATACCGTGACCGTCGTCAGAAAAAACGTGACTTCCGCAAATTGTGGATCACTCGTATCAACGCGGCAGCTCGTATGAACGGACTTTCATACTCACAATTGATGCATGGTTTGAAATTGGCTGAGATCGAAGTTAACCGTAAAATGCTTGCTGACTTGGCTGTTAATGATGCAGCAGCTTTCACAGCTCTTGCAGATGCAGCTAAAGCAAAACTTGGTAAATAATAACTGATGAGACTGGAACAGGATTGTCCCAGTCTTTTTTAAAATAAAGGAGAAAAATATGGCTTCAAAAATGCTACACACTTGTTTACGAGTAGAAAATCTTGAAAAATCAATTGCATTCTATCAAGATGCTTTTGGTTTTAAAGAATTGCGTCGCAGAGATTTTCCAGATCATGCCTTCACGATTGTCTATCTAGGACTTGAGGGTGACGACTATGAGTTGGAGTTGACTTACAATTACGATCACGGTCCTTATGTGGTTGGAGATGGGTTTGCCCATATCGCTCTCAGTACCCCTGATCTTGAAGCTCTTCATAAAGAACATAGCGACAAAGGCTATGAAGTAACGGCGCCTAATGGTCTACCAGGAACTGCACCGAACTATTACTTTGTTAAAGACCCTGATGGCTACAAGGTCGAAGTCATTCGTGAAAAATAATCTCATGAAGTCAAGTGGAATGTTCGTTTTCTATTTGACTTTTTTAAGCTGAAAGAGTATACTAGTAAAAATTTAACCTTTAAGGGGAGTCCCGAGAGACTCACAAGGTGTCAGATAAAAGAATAGTACAATTTTCTAGAGGAGACTTTTTGAGTGTGCTCTCTTGTGTTGTACGATTTTAACTGAGGCCTTGTACAAGTAAGGTCTTTTCTTTATCTGGTCCCCTTAAAATTTAAGGAGGAAAAGTCATGAATCCCACATGTAAGAAACGTTTGGGTGCAATTCGTTTGGAAACCATGAAGGTGGTCGCACAAGAGGAAATCGCGCCAGCAATCTTTGAATTAGTCCTAGAAGGGGAAATGGTTGAGGCCATGCGAGCAGGCCAATTTCTTCATCTGCGTGTGCCTGATGACGCCCATCTCTTGCGTCGCCCTATTTCAATTTCGTCTATTGATAAGGCTAATAAGCAGTGTCATCTTATTTATCGGATTGAAGGGGCTGGGACAGCTATTTTCTCAACCTTAAGTCAGGGAGACACTCTTGATGTGATGGGTCCTCAGGGAAATGGTTTTGACTTGTCTGACCTTGATGAGCAGAGCCAGGTACTCCTTGTTGGTGGGGGGATTGGTGTTCCGCCCTTGCTTGAGGTGGCCAAGGAATTGCATGCGCGTGGTGTGAAAGTAGTGACAGTCCTTGGTTTTGCTAATAAGGATGCTGTTATTTTGGAGACGGAATTGGCCCAATATAGTCAGGTTTTTATAACGACAGATGATGGTTCTTATGGTATCAAGGGAAATGTGTCCGTTGTCATCAAGGATTTAGACAATCAATTTGATGCTGTTTACTCATGTGGGGCTCCAGGAATGATGAAGTATATCAATCAAATCTTTTATGACCACCCAAGAGCCTATCTATCTCTGGAATCTCGTATGGCTTGTGGGATGGGGGCCTGCTATGCCTGTGTCTTAAAAGTGCCAGAAAGCGAGACGGTCAGCCAACGTGTCTGTGAAGATGGCCCTGTTTTCCGCACAGGAACAGTTGTATTATAAGGAGAAAATTATGACTAGAAATCGTTTACAAGTTTCTCTACCTGGCTTGGATTTGAAAAATCCGATTATTCCAGCATCAGGCTGTTTTGGCTTTGGACAAGAGTATGCCAAGTACTATGATTTAGACCTTTTAGGTTCTATTATGATTAAGGCGACGACCCTTGAACCCCGTTTTGGCAATCCAACTCCAAGGGTAGCAGAGACACCTGCTGGTATGCTCAATGCAATTGGCTTGCAAAATCCGGGTTTGGAAGTTGTTTTGGCTGAAAAGTTACCTTGGCTGGAAAGAGAATATCCAAATCTTCCTATTATTGCCAATGTAGCTGGTTTTTCAAAACAAGAGTATGCTGCTGTTTCTCATGGTATTTCCAAGGCAGCTAATGTGAAGGCTATTGAGCTCAATATTTCTTGTCCCAACGTAGATCACTGTAATCATGGACTCTTGATTGGTCAAGACCCTGATCTGGCTTATGATGTGGTGAAAGCAGCTGTCGAATCCTCAGATGTACCAGTTTATGTCAAACTAACCCCTAGTGTGACAGATATTGTCACCGTTGCAAAAGCAGCAGAAGATGCGGGAGCAAGTGGCTTGACTATGATTAATACTCTGGTTGGAATGCGTTTTGACCTCAAAAACAGAAAACCAATCTTGGCCAATGGAACAGGTGGAATGTCTGGTCCAGCAGTCTTTCCAGTAGCCCTCAAACTCATCCGCCAAGTCGCCCAAACTACAGACCTGCCCATCATTGGAATGGGAGGAGTGGATTCGGCAGAAGCTGCCCTAGAAATGTATCTGGCTGGAGCATCGGCCATTGGAGTTGGAACAGCCAACTTTACCAATCCATATGCCTGTCCTGATATTATTGAAAATCTGCCAAAAGTCATGGACAAATACGGCATTAGCAGTCTAGAAAATCTCCGTCAGGAAGTAAAAGCTAGCTTTAGATAAGCTAGAACATCTTTATCGTCAATAAGACACAGAATTTTCATCATTTTGTAATATTCTCATCTTTATAACTATGTTAGAATAAAATTAATCATGAATGATGTAGATGAATTTCTACTTAGGGGAGTAAAATGAAGAGAACACTACTTGTAAGCACAGCAGTGCTTGCATTGGCAATTGTGCCAACAACATCAGTATTTGCTGAAGATAAAACAACAGACCAAAGTCAAACGACAAATAAGAGTCAATCTGTGGATAAAAATCAGACTCCAACATCAGAAGAGAAAAAAGTTGTTGAATATACAAAGAATGAGACTGCAAAGACGGAAAAAAAGAAAGAACCAGTTGTTGTAGAAGAAGATAATTCTAAAAAAGAGGCTATTTCAAACAAAGAAAAAGTTGAAGAAGTTCCTAAGAATGGTTGGCAGAAAGAGAACGGGGAATGGCTTTTTTATGAGAATAATCAACCAATCAAAAACTGGAAAAAAATTGCGGGTGTCTGGTATTTCTTTGATCAAAATGGAATCATGGCTAGCAATAGGATTGTTAATGACTATGCTTTTCATACTAGTGGAGCAATGGTAGAAAATTCCTGGGTAAAAATTGCTGATAAATGGTATTATGCTACAGATTCAGGAAAGATTGTTCGTAATAGATGGGAAAGAGTTGGCAATGTTTGGTATTACTTCAACCAAGATGGAGTTATGGCTAGCAATACTCTAGTTGACGATTATCTTCTTAATAGCAGTGGGGCAATGGCTCAAAATGATTGGGAAAAAATTGCTGATAAATGGTATTATGCTACAGATTCAGGAAAGATTGTCCGTAATAAATGGGAAAAAATTAATGGAATATGGTACTATTTTAACAGTGACGGTGTGATGGCTAGTAATCAGTGGAAAGATGCTTACTATCTAAAAAATAGTGGAGCGATGGCTGAAAAAGAATGGATTTTTGATAAATCTTATAATAGCTGGTTTTACCTAAAATCAGGTGGTGCTTATGCTTCACGTGAATGGATTGATGCTTATTACCTCAAATCTGGTGGTTATATGGCCAAGAATGAATGGATTTTTGACCCTAACTACAATGCATGGTACTACCTAAAAGAAGATGGGAGTTATGTTACTGGTGCTTTTAACATCGAAAATAAATCCTACTTCTTCCAGGGGGATGGAAAGTGGATTCAAAGCCCCAAATATTTTAAGGTTAGACCAATCACAGCCTATATTTATAGCGAATCAGGAGATATTTTGAGTTATGTCAATCAGGGAAGTATTGTGACCTATGATAGCTCTAAAAGTAAGGGCAGTCGCCTTGCTGTTTCAATATCAGGCTTGTCTGGTTATATGAATCAAAACGATTTGACTTTAGTTGATGAAGAAAGTGAGTTTATTCCTCACTATACTACTGACGGAAGATTCCTATATCATGAACTTTCTCCATACACTAGTATTCGGGTAGCTCCACATACTTCAGCCATGAAAATTGGCAAGAAGTATTATCCAAATGATGGAGAACATTTTGATGGGTTTACTATCAAGAATCGTTTTCTTTTTAAGAATTTGACTGAACCAACCAACTATAGTGCGGATGAATTAAATAGAGTTTATTCGATGATGAATATCCGAAACAGCCGTCTTGCTGGTAAAGGAGCAATTTTTAAAGAAGCTGAAGAACGTTACGGTGTCAATGCTCTTTATTTAATGGCTCACAGTGCGCTAGAAAGTGCTTGGGGACGTAGCCAAATTGCTAATGATAAAAATAACTTCTTCGGAATAGCTGCTTACGATACCAGTCCCTATGATTCAGCTAAGAAATTTGATGATGTAGATAAAGGAATTCTTGGTGCGGCCAAGTGGATTCGTGAGAACTATATTGACCGTGGAAGAGATCACCTTGGAAATAAAGCGACAGGAATGAATGTACGCTATGCATCAGATCCGTACTGGGGTGAAAAAATAGCTAGTATCATGATGAATATCAATAGTCGACTTGGTGGAAAAGATTAGTCCTATAATTGGATATGATTTGAGTATAATACTCAATGAAAATCAAAGAGCAAACTAGGAAACTAGCCGCAGGTTGCTCAAAACACTGTTTTGAGGTTGTAGATAAGACTGACGAAGTCAGTCACATATATACGGCAAGGCGACGTTGACGTGGTTTGAAGAGATTTTCGAAGAGTATAAGCTAAAAATCCTGATTTCAAGTCGAATCAGGATTTTTTCATGGATGCGATTTTTTCGGGGTCTGGTGTGACACGGAGGGTCTTTTGTCCTGTGTAAGTGACAAAGCCAGGTTTTCCACCAGTTGGTTTGTTGAGTTTCTTGACTTCAATCATATCTACCTGGACCAGATTTGACAGGCGACCTTGAGAGAAGTAGGCGGCTAGTTCTGCCGCGTCTGTCTTGACTTCATCGGATGGGTCTAGATTTCCTGAGATGACAACGTGGCTTCCAGGGATGTCCTTGGCATGGAACCAAAGTTCCTCCTTACGAGCTATTTTAAAGGTTAGCTCCTCATTTTGCAGGTTATTGCGTCCAACATAGATGATAGTTTTACCATCACTCGCCAGATACTGTTCTGGTTTTTTGCGTTTCTGGATTTTCTCCCGCTGTCTTCTACGGATAAAGCCTGTTTGGATCAATTCTTCACGGATTTCAGCGATTTCTTCTAGTCCAGCTTGGTTGAGGACGGTCTCGACACTTTCCAGATAGAGAATGGTTGCCTTGGTTTCCTCAATCAGATCAGTCAAGTATTTGACAGCTTCTTTGAGTTTCTGGTACCGTTTAAAATAGCGTTGGGCATTCTGGTTGGGAGTCAAGGCTTTATCAAGAGCAATTGTGATAGGTTGATTAGTGTAGTAGTTGTCTAGGATAACCTGGTCTTGGTCGTTAGGCACTTGATGAAGGAAAGTTGTTAGCAATTCCCCTTTTTGACGAAATTCTTCAGCATTGTCTGTCGCCAGTAACTCTTTTTCTTGCTTTTTCAGCTTATGTCGATTTTTCTGAAGTTCATTTTCAACACGACGAATGAGTTCACTGGCTTGCTGTTTGACACGGTCTCGCTCAGCCTTATCCTTATAGTAGGTGTCCAACAAATCAGAAAGACTGGTAAAAGGTTCTCCCACCTGATTGTCAAAAGGAACTGGACTGAAGGAAGTTTCTGTCAAGCAGGGCTTGGTTTCTTGACTGAAAAAATTACGGAAAGTGGAAAGTTTTTCATTAACCAGAATGTTTTCCAATTCATTTGCCGTATCACGTCCCAGACCTTGAAAGAGGCTTTGAAGGCTTTTAGCTCTCGTTTCCTGTGTTTGTAGGATTTCAAAGAGCTTTTCATCCTTGACAGTAAAAGGATTGAGAGATTCCGTACTTGGCGGAGCTATATGGGTCGATCCAGGAAGCAAGGTGCGGTAGCTATTTTGTGAAAAACCGACGTGTTTAATGACTTCGAGGATTTTGTGGCTACTTTTATCAACCAGTAGAATATTACTGTGTTTCCCCATAATTTCGATAATCAAGGTAGCCTGGATATGGTCTCCAATCTCGTTTTTATTGGAAACTGTAATTTCTACAATACGGTCATTTTCCACTTGCTCAATCGACTCAATCAGGGCACCCTGCAAATACTTTCTCAAAACCATGATAAAGGTGGAAGGTTGAGCTGGATTTTCAAAAGTCGTTTGGGTCAGCTGAATGCGTCCAAAAACTGGATGGGCAGAAAGGAGCAGGCGATGACTTTGGCGATTGCTGCGGATTTGCAAGACCAACTCTTGTTCAAAAGGCTGATTGATTTTCTGAATGCGACCATTCACTAATTCTCTTCGCAATTCCTCAACCATGTGGTGTAAAAAAAATCCGTCAAATGACATCGTTCTCTCCTTGTGATTGTATTCCATAGTATTATATCAAAAAGGTAGAATAAAATCATGGAAATGTGGTATAATAAAGCCAAGTAAAGAGAAACGAGAAGCACATGTATATTGAAATGGTAGATGAAACTGGTCAAGTTTCAAAAGAAATGTTGCAACAAACCCAAGAGATTTTGGAATTTGCAGCCCAAAAATTAGGAAAAGAAGACAAGGAAATGGCAGTCACCTTTGTGACTAATGAGCGTAGTCATGAACTGAATTTGGAGTACCGTGACACGGACCGTCCGACAGATGTCATCAGTCTTGAGTATAAACCAGAGTTGGATATTGCCTTTGACGAAGAGGATTTGCTTGACAATCCAGAATTGGCAGAGATGATGTCTGAGTTTGATGCCTATATTGGGGAACTGTTCATCTCTATTGATAAGGCTCATGAGCAGGCCGAGGAATATGGCCACAGCTTTGAGCGTGAGATGGGCTTCTTGGCAGTACACGGCTTTTTACATATCAACGGCTATGATCACTACACTCCAGAAGAAGAAGCGGAGATGTTCGGTTTACAAGAAGAAATTTTGACAGCCTATGGACTCACAAGACAATAAACGAAAATGGAAAAATCGTGACCTGATAGCCAGTTTAGAATTTGCCATCACAGGAATTTTTACTGCTATCAAGGAAGAACGCAATATGCGAAAACATGCAGTGACGGCTCTTGTGGTCATCCTTGCAGGTTTTGTTTTTCAGGTGTCACGAATCGAATGGCTCTTTCTCCTATTGAGCATTTTCTTGGTAGTAGCGTTTGAGATTATCAATTCTGCTATTGAAAATGTGGTGGATTTGGCCAGTCACTATCACTTTTCCATGCTGGCTAAAAATGCCAAGGATATGGCGGCTGGCGCGGTATTAGTGGTCTCTCTTTTCGCAGCCTTAACAGGCGCATTGATTTTTCTCCCACGAATCTGGGATTTATTATTTTAAACAGTAAGAGGAAATTATGACTTTTAAATCAGGCTTTGTAGCCATTTTAGGACGTCCCAACGTTGGGAAGTCAACCTTTTTAAATCACGTCATGGGGCAAAAGATTGCCATCATGAGTGACAAGGCGCAGACAACGCGCAACAAAATCATGGGAATTTACACGACTGATAAGGAACAAATCATCTTTATCGACACACCAGGGATTCACAAGCCTAAAACAGCTCTCGGAGATTTCATGGTTGAGTCTGCCTATAGTACCCTTCGCGAAGTGGATACTGTTCTTTTTATGGTTCCTGCGGATGAAGCGCGTGGTAAGGGAGACGACATGATTATCGAGCGTCTCAAGGCTGCCAAGGTTCCTGTGATTTTGGTGGTGAACAAGATCGATAAGGTTCACCCAGACCAGCTTTTGTCTCAGATTGATGATTTCCGTAACCAAATGGAATTTAAGGAGATTATCCCTATCTCAGCCCTTCAGGGAAATAACGTCTCTCGTCTAGTGGATATTTTGAGTGAAAATCTGGACGAAGGTTTCCAATATTTCCCAGCTGACCAAATCACAGACCATCCAGAACGTTTCTTGGTTTCAGAGATGGTTCGCGAGAAAGTCTTGCACCTAACTCGGGAAGAGATTCCTCACTCAGTTGCTGTAGTGGTTGATTCGATGAAGCGGGATGAAGAGACTGACAAGGTTCACATCCGTGCAACCATCATGGTCGAGCGCGATAGCCAAAAAGGGATTATCATCGGTAAAGGTGGTGCTATGCTTAAGAAAATCGGTAGCATGGCCCGTCGTGATATTGAACTCATGTTAGGAGACAAGGTCTTTCTAGAAACTTGGGTCAAGGTTAAGAAAAACTGGCGAGATAAGAAGCTAGATTTGGCTGACTTTGGCTATAATGAAAAAGAATACTAAGTAGAGGTGGGCTCATGCCTGCTTCTTGTTTTTACAGAAGGAGGACTTATGCCTGAATTACCTGAGGTTGAAACCGTTCGTCGTGGCTTAGAAAAATTGATTTTGGGAAAGAAGATTTCGAGTATAGAAATTCGCTATCCCAAGATGATTAAAACGGACTTGGACGAGTTTCGAAAGGAAGTACCTGGTCAAGTTGTTGAGTCAATGGGACGTCGTGGCAAATATTTGCTTTTTTACCTGACAGACAAGGTCTTGATTTCCCATCTGCGGATGGAGGGCAAGTATTTTTACTATCCAGACCAGGTTCCTGAACGCAAGCATGCCCATGTTTTCTTCCAGTTTGAGGATGGTGGCACGCTTGTTTATGAGGATGTACGCAAGTTTGGTACTATGGAACTCTTGTCTCCTGACCTTTTAGACGCTTACTTTATTTCTAAGAAATTAGGTCCTGAGCCAAGCGAACAAGACTTTGACTTGCAGGTCTTTCAAGCTGCCCTAACCAAATCTAAAAAGCCTATCAAGTCCCATCTCCTAGACCAGACCTTGGTGGCTGGACTTGGCAATATCTATGTTGATGAGGTCCTCTGGCGAGCTCAGGTTCATCCAGCTAGGCCTTCCCAGAATTTGACAGTAGACGAAGCGATAGCCATTCATGACCAGACTATTGCTGTTTTGAGCCAGGCTGTTGACAAAGGTGGTTCCACCATTCGGACCTATACCAATGCCTTTGGGGAAGATGGAACCATGCAGGATTTTCATCAGGTCTATGATAAGGCTGGTCAAGAATGCTCACGTTGTGGCACTGTGATTGAGAAAATCCAACTAGGCGGACGAGGCACCCATTTTTGTCCTCAGTGTCAAAGGAGGAATTGATGGGAAAAATTATCGGAATCACTGGAGGAATTGCCTCTGGTAAGTCAACTGTGACAAATTTTCTAAGAAAGCAAGGCTTGCAAGTAGTGGATGCCGACGCAGTCGTCCATCAACTACAGAAATCTGGTGGTCGTCTGTTTCAGGCTCTAGTCCAGCATTTTGGTCAAGAAATCATTCTAGAAAGTGGAGAACTTAATCGCCCCCTCTTAGCTAGTCTCATCTTTTCAAATCCTGAAGAGCGAGAATGGTCGAAGCAAATCCAAGGAGAGATTATCCGTGAGGAACTAGCTACATTAAGAGACCAATTGGCTCAAACAGAAGAGATTTTTTTCATGGATATACCCTTACTTTTTGAGCAGGACTACGTCTCTTGGTTTGATGAGACTTGGTTGGTCTATGTGGATAGAGACGTCCAAGTAGAACGCCTAATGAAAAGGGATCAGCTATCCAAGGATGAAGCTGAGTCTCGTCTGGCAGCCCAGTGGCCTTTAGAAAAAAAGAAAGATTTGGCCAGTTATGTTCTAGATAACAATGGCAATCAGGATCAGCTTCTAACTCAGGTGCTTACCCTTCTTGAGGGAGGTAAGCAAGATGACAGAGATTAACTGGAAAGATAATCTGCGCATTGCCTGGTTTGGTAATTTTCTGACAGGAGCCAGTATTTCCTTGGTTGTGCCTTTTATGCCTATCTTTGTGGAAAATTTAGGTGTAGGGAGTGATCAAGCTACTTTTTATGCAGGTTTAGCTATTTCTGTCTCTGCCATTTCTGCGGCACTTTTCTCTCCTATCTGGGGCATCCTTGCTGACAAATACGGTCGAAAACCCATGATGATTCGGGCTGGGATGGCCATGACCATTACTATGGGAGGCTTGGCTTTTGTGCCAAATATTTATTGGTTAATCTTTCTTCGTTTATTAAACGGTGTATTTGCAGGATTTGTTCCCAATGCAACGGCTCTGATAGCCAGTCAGGTTCCCAAGGAGAAATCGGGTTCTGCTCTTGGGACTTTGTCCACAGGTGTAGTTGCAGGTACTTTAACTGGTCCCTTTATCGGGGGATTTATTGCAGAATTATTTGGCATTCGTACTGTTTTCTTACTGGTTGGTAGTTTTCTATTCTTAGCTGCTGTTTTAACTATTTGCTTTATTAAGGAAGATTTTCAACCAGTAGCCAAGAAAAAGGCCATCCCAACAAAGGAATTATTTACATCAGTTAAATATCCCTATCTCTTGGTCAACCTGTTTCTGACCAGTTTTGTCATCCAATTTTCAGCCCAATCGATTGGCCCTATTTTAGCACTTTATGTGCGCGACTTAGGCCAGACAGAGAATCTTCTCTTTATGTCAGGTTTGATTGTATCCAGTATGGGCTTTTCCAGTATGATGAGTGCAGGAGTTATGGGAAAGCTAGGTGACAAGGTGGGCAACCATCGCCTCTTGGTTGTCGCCCAGTTTTATTCAGTCATCATCTATCTCCTCTGTGCCAATGCCTCTAGCCCCCTTCAACTAGGACTTTATCGTTTCCTCTTTGGACTTGGAACCGGTGCCTTGATTCCCGGGGTTAATGCCCTACTCAGCAAAATGACTCCCAAAGCCGGCATTTCGAGGGTCTTTGCCTTCAATCAGGTATTCTTTTATCTGGGAGGTGTCGTTGGTCCCATGGCAGGTTCTGCAGTAGCAGGTCAATTTGGCTACCATGCAGTCTTTTATGCGACAAGCCTTTGTGTTGCCTTTAGTTGTCTCTTTAACCTGCTTCAATTTCGAACATTATTAAAAGTAAAGGAAATCTAGTGCGAGTAAAAATTAATCTCAAATGCTCCTCTTGTGGCAGTATCAATTACCTAACCAGTAAAAATTCAAAAACCCATCCAGACAAGATCGAGGTTTTAAAGTATTGTCCCAAGGAAAGAAAAGTAACCCTACATCTTGAATCTAAGTAGATTTTATGGTAAAATAATAAGGATTTTAAGGAGTTTGATATGTATAACCTATTATTAACCATTTTATTAGTATTATCTGTTGTGATTGTGATTGCGATTTTCATGCAACCAACCAAAAACCAATCCAGCAATGTATTTGATGCCAGCTCAGGTGATTTGTTTGAACGCAGTAAAGCACGCGGTTTTGAAGCTGTAATGCAGCGTTTGACAGGGGTTTTAGTCTTTTTCTGGCTAGCCATTGCCTTAGCATTGACGGTATTATCAAGTAGATAAGAAAATAATGGGCAGGACTAGGTCTTTGCCTCTTTTTATTTTTAAAGGATATTTGAGAAGGTTTTACAGTAAAAGAAAATAAAAAATCTAGAAAGAAAATATGAAAGATAGAATAAAAGAATATTTACAAGACAAGGGAAAGGTGACTGTCAATGACTTGGCTCAGGATTTGGGAAAAGACGGTTCCAAGGATTTTCGTGAGTTGATTAAAACCTTGTCCCTAATGGAAAGAAAGCACCAGATACGCTTTGAAGAAGATGGAACTTTGACTTTGGAAGTCAAGAAAAAACATGAGATTACTCTCAAGGGGATTTTTCATGCCCATAAAAATGGCTTTGGCTTTGTTAGTCTGGAAGGCGAGGAGGACGATCTTTTTGTAGGAAAAAACGATGTCAACTATGCTGTTGATGGCGATACTGTTGAGGTCGTGATTAAGAAAGTAGCTGACCGTAATAAGGGAACAGCAGCAGAAGCAAAAATTATCGATATCTTAGAACACAGTTTGACAACCGTTGTCGGCCAAATCGTTTTAGATCAGGAAAAGCCTAAGTATGCTGGCTACATCCGTTCGAAAAATCAGAAAATCAGTCAACCAATCTATGTTAAGAAACCGGCCCTTAAACTCGAGGGAACAGAAGTTCTCAAGGTTTTTATCGACAAATACCCAAGCAAGAAACATGATTTCTTTGTCGCTAGTGTCCTCGACGTGGTGGGGCATTCAACGGATGTCGGAATTGATGTTCTTGAGGTCTTGGAATCAATGGACATTGTCTCAGAATTTCCAGAGGCTGTTGTCAAGGAAGCAGAAAGTGTACCTGATGCTCCGTCTCAAAAGGATATGGAAGGCCGTCTGGATCTAAGAGATGAGATTACCTTTACCATGGACGGTGCGGATGCCAAGGACTTGGACGATGCAGTGCATATCAAGGATCTGAAAAATGGCAATCTGGAGCTTGGGGTTCACATCGCAGATGTTTCCTACTATGTGACCGAGGGTTCGTCTCTTGATAAGGAAGCCCTTAACCGCGCGACTTCAGTCTATGTAACAGACCGAGTGGTTCCAATGCTTCCAGAACGACTGTCAAATGGCATCTGTTCTCTCAATCCTCAAGTTGACCGCCTGACCCAGTCTGCCATTATGGAGATTGATAAACATGGTCGTGTAGTCAACTACACCATCACACAAACGGTTATCAAGACTAGCTTCAGGATGACCTACAGTGATGTCAATGATATCCTAGCTGGAGACAAGGAAAAGAGACAAGAATATCAGAAAATTGTCCCTAGTATCGAACTCATGGCCAAGCTTCATGAAACTTTAGAAAATATGCGTGTGAAACGTGGAGCCCTCAATTTTGATACCAATGAAGCTAAGATTTTAGTGGATAAACAAGGTAAGCCTGTTGATATCGTTCTTCGTCAGCGTGGTGTTGCCGAGCGCATGATTGAGTCCTTCATGTTGATGGCCAATGAAACAGTTGCCGAACATTTCAGCAAGTTGGATTTGCCTTTTATCTATCGAATTCACGAGGAGCCTAAGGCTGAAAAAGTTCAGAAGTTTATTGATTATGCTTCAAGCTTTGGCTTGCGCATTTATGGGACTGCTAGTGAGATTAGCCAGGAGGCTCTCCAAGACATCATGAGTGCTGTTGAGGGAGAACCTTATGCAGATGTATTATCCATGATGCTTCTACGCTCTATGCAGCAGGCTCGCTATTCGGAGCACAATCACGGCCACTATGGATTAGCAGCTGACTATTACACTCACTTTACCAGTCCGATTCGTCGTTATCCAGACCTTCTTGTTCATCGTATGATTCGTGATTACGGCCGTTCTAAGGAAATAGCAGAGCATTTTGAACAAGTGATTCCAGAGATTGCGACCCAGTCTTCCAACCGTGAGCGTCGAGCTATCGAGGCCGAGCGTGAAGTCGAAGCCATGAAAAAGGCTGAGTACATGGAAGAATACGTGGGTGAAGAGTACGATGCGGTTGTGTCCAGCATTGTCAAGTTTGGTCTCTTTGTCGAATTGCCAAACACAGTTGAAGGCTTGATTCACATCACTAATTTACCTGAATTTTATCATTTCAACGAACGTGATTTGACTCTTCGTGGAGAAAAATCAGGAACAACCTTCCGTGTAGGGCAACAGATTCGTATCCGAGTTGAAAGAGCCGACAAGATGACGGGTGAAATTGACTTCTCATATATCCCAAGTGAGTTTGATGTGATTGAAAAAGGCTTAAAACAGTCTAATCGCAGTGACAGGGGGCGTGGTTCAAGTCGTCGTTCAGATAAGAAGGAAGATAAGAGAAAATCAGGACGCTCAAATGATAAGCGCAAGCATTCACAAAAAGACAAGAAGAAAAAAGGAAAGAATCCTTTTTATAAGGAAGTAGCTAAGAAAGGAGCTAAGCATGGCAAAGGGCGAGGGAAAGGTCGTCGCACAAAATAAAAAGGCGCGCCACGACTATACAATCGTAGATACGCTAGAGGCAGGGATGGTCCTGACAGGAACTGAAATCAAGAGTGTACGAGCTGCTCGAATCAATCTCAAGGATGGCTTTGCCCAAGTAAAAAATGGGGAGGTCTGGTTGAGCAATGTTCATATTGCTCCTTACGAAGAGGGCAATATCTGGAACCAAGAACCAGAACGTCGTCGTAAACTCCTGCTCCATAAGAAACAAATCCAAAAATTAGAACAAGAGACTAAAGGAACAGGAATGACCCTGGTTCCCCTTAAGGTCTATATCAAAGATGGTTACGCTAAACTCCTTTTAGGTTTAGCTAAAGGGAAGCATGACTATGATAAACGGGAGTCTATCAAACGACGTGAGCAAAACCGCGACATCGCGCGTGTTATGAAAGCTGTTAATCAGCGATAAAAAGAGGAAATGAAGATGGAAAAACTAGTTGCCTATAAACGTATGCCTTTGTGGACTAAAGAAACCATGCCAGAGGCTGTTCAGCAGAAACACAATACCAAGGTTGGGACTTGGGGGAAAATTACTGTTTTGAAGGGAACTCTCAAGTTTATTGAATTGACAGAATATGGTGAGGTTTTAGCTGAGCACCTCTTTGAAGCAGGGGCTGAGAATCCCATGGCACAACCACAAGCCTGGCACCGAGTTGAGGCTGTAACAGATGATGTAGAATGGTATTTAGAATTTTATTGTAAACCTGAGGATTATTTCCCTAAGAAATACAATACCAATCCGGTTCATTCAGAGGTACTAGAGGCAATGCAGACAGTAAAACCAGGAAAAGCCTTGGATTTGGGCTGTGGTCAGGGCCGTAACTCTCTCTTTCTTGCACAGAATGGTTTTGATGTTACAGCTGTAGATCAAAATGAATTATCTCTTGAAATCTTGCAAAGCATTGTTGAGCAGGAAGACCTAGATATGCCTGTTGGTCTTTACGATATCAATTCAGCCAGTATTGGGAAAGAATATGATTTTATCGTTTCAACAGTTGTTCTCATGTTTCTACAAGCGGACCGCATTCCAGCTATTATTCAAAATATGCAGGAGAAAACCAGTGTTGGTGGTTACAATCTTATCGTTTGTGCTATGGACACGGAGGATTATCCTTGCTCTGTGAACTTCCCATTCACATTTAAAGAAGGAGAATTGGCAGACTATTACAAGGACTGGGAATTGGTTAAGTACAATGAAAATCCTGGCCATCTTCACCGTCGCGATGAGAATGGCAATCGTATTCAACTACGCTTTGCGACCATGCTAGCTAAGAAAATCAAATAAACATGAATGAAGATTAGGAATTTTCCTGATCTTTTTTCTTTTTTACGAATAATATAGAAAAGGAGGGAAATCATGTTTGTTGCGAGAGATTCTAGGGGAGAATTGGTAAATGTGTTAGAGGATAAGCTTGAGAAGCAAGCATACACCTGCCCAGCTTGTGGAGGTCAGCTTCGTTTGCGTCAAGGACCAAGTGTCCGGACCCATTTTGCTCACAAAACCTTAAAAGATTGTGATTTTTCCTCTGAAAATGAAAGTCCAGAACATCTGGAAAATAAGGAAGTCCTTTATCACTGGTTGAAAAAAGAGGCCGAGGTGCAATTAGAATACCTGCTTCCAGAGCTTAAACAGATTGCGGATGTATTTGTAAATGGCAATCTAGCTTTAGAGGTTCAATGTAGTCCCTTGCCTCAAAAAGTTCTTAAAGAGCGTAGCGAGGGCTATCGTAGTCAGGGTTACCAAGTACTGTGGTTGCTGGGAAAAAAACTGTGGCTCAAGGAGCGTTTGACTCGTCTACAACAAGGTTTTCTCTATTTCAGTCAAAACATGGGTTTTTATGTTTGGGAATTAGACAGTGAAAAACAAGTTTTAAGACTCAAATACCTGATTCACCAAGATCTCCGAGGTAAACTCCATTATCAGATTAAGGAATTTCCCTATGGTCACGGTAGTTTACTGGAGATATTACGTTTTCCCTATAAGAAACAAAAAATATCTCATTTTACAGTTTCTCAGGACAAGGACATCTGTCGTTATATCCGGCAACAACTGTACTATCAAAATCCCATTTGGATGAAAGAACAAGCAGAAGCCTATAAAAAGGGAGAAAATCTCCTGACTTATGGGCTAAAAGAATGGTATCCACAAATTCGGCCAATAGTAGGCAAATTTTTACAGATTGAGCAAGATTTGACCAGCTATTATCAGCACTTTTACACCTATTACCAAGAAAATACTCAAAATGATTGGCAAAAGCTTTATCCACCAGCCTTTTATCAGCAATATTTCTTAAAAAATATGGTAGAATAGAAAGGATGGAGGAATCTAATGGTATTACAAAGACATGAAATAAATGAAAAAGATACATGGGATCTATCAACGATTTACCCAACTGACCAGGCTTGGGAAGAAGCCTTAAAAGATTTAACAGAACAACTGGAGAAAGTAAGCCAGTATGAAGGTCATCTCTTGGATAGTGCGGATAGCCTACTCGAAATTACTGAATTTTCTCTTGAAATGGAACGCCAAATGGAGAAGCTTTACGTTTATGCTCATATGAAGAATGACCAAGACACACGTGAAGCCAAGTACCAAGAGTACTATGCCAAGGCCATGACTCTCTACAGCCAGCTAGACCAAGCCTTTTCATTCTATGAACCTGAATTTATGGAAATCAGTGAAAAGCAGTATGCTGACTTTTTAGAGGCTCAACTAAAATTGCAGGTTTATCAACACTATTTTGACAAGCTTTTACAAGGCAAGGAACACGTTCTATCACAACGTGAAGAAGAATTATTGGCTGGAGCTGGAGAAATCTTCGGTTCGGCAAGTGAAACCTTCGCTATCTTGGACAATGCGGATATTGTATTCCCTTATGTCCTTGACGATGATGGTAAGGAAGTTCAGCTATCTCATGGGACTTACACACGTTTGATGGAGTCTAAAAATCGTGAGGTGCGTCGTGGTGCCTATCAAGCACTTTATGCGACTTATGAACAATTCCAACATACCTATGCCAAAACCTTGCAAACCAATGTTAAGGTGCAAAACTACCGTGCCAAAGTTCGCAACTATAAGAGTGCTCGTCATGCAGCCCTAGCAGCCAATTTTGTTCCAGAAAGTGTTTATGACAATTTGGTAGCAGCAGTTCGCAAGCATTTGCCACTCTTACATCGTTACCTGGAGTTGCGTTCAAAGATTTTGGGGATTTCAGACCTCAAGATGTATGATGTTTACACTCCGCTTTCGTCTGTCGAATATAGTTTTACCTACCAAGAAGCCTTGAAAAAAGCAGAAGAAGCCTTGGCAGTCTTGGGTGAGGATTACTTGAGCCGTGTTAAACGTGCCTTCAGCGAGCGTTGGATTGATGTTTACGAAAATCAAGGCAAGCGTTCAGGGGCTTACTCTGGTGGTTCTTACGATACAAATGCCTTTATGCTTCTTAACTGGCAGGACAATCTAGACAATCTCTTTACTCTTGTTCATGAAACAGGTCACAGTATGCATTCAAGCTATACTCGTGAAACTCAGCCTTATGTTTACGGAGATTACTCTATCTTCTTGGCTGAGATTGCATCAACTACCAATGAAAATATCTTGACGGAGAAATTATTGGAAGAAGTGGAAGACGACGCAACGCGATTTGCTATTCTCAATAACTTCCTAGACGGTTTCCGTGGAACAGTTTTCCGCCAAACTCAATTTGCTGAGTTTGAACACGCGATTCACCAAGCGGATCAAAATGGTGAAGTCTTGACAAGCGATTTCTTAAATAAACTCTACGCAGACTTGAACCAAGAGTATTATGGTTTGAGTAAGGAAGACAATCCTGAAATCCAATACGAGTGGGCTCGTATTCCACACTTCTACTATAACTACTATGTATACCAATATTCAACAGGTTTTGCAGCAGCCTCAGCCTTGGCTGAAAAGATTGTTCATGGTAATCAAGAAGACCGTGACCGCTATATCGACTATCTCAAGGCAGGTAAGTCTGACTATCCACTTAATGTCATGAGAAAAGCTGGAGTTGATATGGAGAAGGAAGACTACCTCAACGATGCCTTTGCAGTCTTTGAACGTCGTTTAAATGAGTTTGAAGCACTTGTTGAAAAATTGGGAATGGCATAAGATGGTTGAATCATATAGTAAAAATGCCAACCATAACATGCGTCGCCCTGTCGTCAAGGAAGAAATTGTAGACTTGATGCGTCAGCGCCAAAAGCAGGTCACAGGATCTTTGAAAGAATTGGAAGACTTTGCCCGCAAGGAAAATATTCCCATTATTCCCCATGAAACGGTTGCTTATTTCCGTTTTCTCATGGAAACCATACAACCTAAAAACATTCTGGAAATTGGGACGGCTATCGGTTTTTCAGCCCTCTTGATGGCGGAACATGCGCCAAAGGCCAAGATTACAACCATTGACCGCAATCCAGAAATGATTGGTTTTGCCAAGGAAAATTTTGCCCAGTTTGACAGTCGCAAGCAAATCACGCTCCTAGAAGGAGATGCGGTAGATATCTTATCTACCTTGACAGAGTCCTATGATTTCGTCTTTATGGATTCAGCCAAGTCTAAATACATCGTCTTTTTGCCAGAAATCCTCAAACATTTGGAAATTGGTGGTGTGGTTGTCTTGGATGATATTTTCCAAGGTGGTGATGTTGCTAAGGATATTATGGAAGTCCGTCGTGGCCAGCGAACTATTTACAGAGGCCTTCAAAGACTATTTGATGCAACCTTAGACAATCCAGGACTCACTGCAACATTAGTACCTCTGGGTGACGGCATCCTCATGCTTCGTAAAAATGTAGCAGATGTTCAATTGCCTGACAGCGAATGATTTTCAGAAAAATTTAAGAAAATATAGTAAAATAGATAGGGTAACACTTATCTCAAAGGAGTAGACATGAAGAAAAAACTATTGGCAGGTGCCATTACACTATTATCAGTAGCAACTTTAGCAGCTTGTTCGAAAGGTTCAGAAGGGGCAGACCTTATCAGCATGAAAGGAGATGTTATCACAGAACATCAATTTTATGAGCAAGTGAAAAGCAATCCTTCAGCCCAACAAGTGTTGTTGAACTTGACTATCCAAAAAGTATTTGAGAAACAATACGGTTCAGAAGTAGATGACAAAGAAGTCAACGATACTATTGCCGAAGAAGAGAAACAATATGGTGAAAACTACCAACGTGTCTTATCACAAGCAGGAATGACTCTTGAAACACGTAAAGCGCAAATTCGTACTAGTAAATTAGTTGAGTTGGCAGTTAAAAAAGCAGCAGAAGCTGAATTGACAGACGATGCTTACAAGAAGGCTTTTGACGAGTACACTCCAGATGTAACGGCTCAAATCATTCGTCTTGATAATGAGGATAAAGCGAAAGAAGTCCTCGAAAAAGCCAAAGCTAGTGATGCAGACTTTGCTCAATTAGCCAAAGATAATTCAACAGATGAGAAAACTAAAGCGAATGGTGGAGAAATCACTTTTGATTCTGCTTCAACAGAAGTACCAGATCAAGTTAAGAAAGCAGCTTTTGCTTTAGATGTAAATGGTGTTTCTGATGTGATTAGTGTTACTGGAACACAAGCCTACAGCAGTCAGTATTATATTGTAAAACTCACTAAGAAAACGGAAAAATCATCTAATATTGATGACTACAAAGAAAAATTAAAAACTGTTATCTTGACTCAAAAACAAAATGACGCATCATTTGTTCAAAGCATTATCGGAAAAGAATTGCAAGCAGCCAACATCAAGGTTAAAGATCAAGCCTTCCAAAATATCTTCACTCAATACATCGGTGGTGGAGATTCAAGCTCAAGCAGTTCTTCAAAAGAATAAAACAGAAAAGAGCCAAGTGCTCTTTTTCTTATGAGAAAATCTTCTATCTTGAGGGTAAGAGTTTTTTTCTTTCGGAAAAAATGGTATAATAGCAATCAAAACTAGAAAATAAACGGAATTTGGGAATAATTTCTTTTGTTCTCATTAGATTGGTGATACTATGAAGATTAGTAAGAGGCACCTGTTAAACTATTCTATTCTAGTTCCTTACTTGCTTTTATCTATTTTGGGCTTGATTGTAGTTTATTCTACAACCAGTGCCATTCTTATCGAAGAAGGTAAAAGTGCCCTCCAATTGGTTCGAAGTCAGGGAATGTTTTGGATATTTAGTTTAATATTGATTGCCTTGATATATAAGCTGAAATTGAATTTTTTGAGAAAAGAACGACTTTTATTTATTGTTATGTTTGTTGAGCTGATTCTCTTAGCTTTGGCTCGCTTAATTGGTACGCCAGTCAATGGAGCCTATGGTTGGATTTCAGTAGGACCTTTGACCATTCAGCCAGCGGAGTATTTGAAGATTATCATCGTCTGGTACTTGGCCCAACGTTTTTCAAAACAACAGGATGAAATTGGGATTTACGATTTTCAAGTTTTAACTCAAAATCAATGGATTCCTCGTGCTTTTAATGATTGGCGCTTCGTCCTACTAGTAATGATAGGAAGTTTAGCTATTTTCCCAGATTTGGGGAATGCTACCATCCTAGTTCTTGTCGCCTTGATTATGTATACAGTTAGTGGAATTGCTCATCGTTGGTTTATAGTCTTTATCGGTGTATTATTTGGAGTTTCAGCCCTATCCTTATCAGCTATCTCTATGATCGGGGTTGATAAGTTTTCAAAAGTTCCAGTATTTGGTTACGTTGCTAAGCGTTTCAGTGCCTACTTTAATCCCTTTGCCGATTTGGCAGGGTCAGGCCACCAACTTGCAAATTCCTACTTTGCCATGGTAAATGGTGGGTGGTTTGGTCTAGGCTTAGGAAATTCAATAGAAAAACGTGGTTATTTACCAGAGGCACATACAGACTTTGTATTTTCAATTGTTATTGAAGAGTTTGGATTTGTGGGAGCCAGCTTGATTTTAGCACTTGTCTTTTTCCTGATTTTACGAATTATCCTAGTCGGTATTCGTGCTAAGAATCCCTTTAATTCCATGATGGCGATTGGGGTTGGGGGGATGATGCTGGTACAGGTATTTGTTAATATTGGCGGAATTTCGGGCATTATTCCTTCGACAGGAGTAACCTTCCCCTTCTTATCACAAGGAGGGAACAGTCTCCTAGTCTTGTCTGTAGCCATCGCCTTTGTCTTAAATATTGATGCAAGTGAAAAACGTGCCCAATTATATGAGGAGTTAGAAGCTCACTCATCAAACTATATGTAGAGTTGATAGTGGAAAGGATTACCTATGTCTCTTCAAAAATTAGAAAACTATAGTAATAAAGCTGTCGTGCAAGAAGAAGTATTGATTTTAACAGAATTGTTAGAAGATATCACTAAAAATATGCTTGCCCCAGAGACTTTTGCAAAAATCATGGAGTTGAAAGAATTATCAACTCAAGAAGATTATCAAGGCTTGAACCAATTGGTTACGAGTCTGTCAAATGATGAAATGGCTTATATTTCACGCTATTTCTCTATCTTGCCTCTCTTGATTAATATTTCAGAAGATGTGGATTTGGCCTATGAAATCAACCACCAAAATAATATCGATCAAGATTATCTTGGGAAATTATCGGCAACGATCAAAATGGTTGCAGAAAAAGAAAATGCGGTTGAAATTCTAGAACACTTGAATGTTGTCCCTGTTTTGACTGCCCATCCAACACAAGTACAACGTAAGAGTATGCTGGATTTGACCAATCATATCCATACCCTTTTGCGTAAGTATCGTGATGTGAAATTAGGCTTGATCAATAAGGAAAAATGGCATAATGATCTCCGTCGTTACATTGAGATTATCATGCAGACAGACATGATTCGTGAAAAGAAATTGAAAGTAACCAATGAAATCACGAATGTTATGGAATACTACAATAGTTCATTCCTGAAGGCAGTTCCTCATTTGACTGCTGAGTACAAGCGTCTGGCTAAAAAACATGGCTTGGAGTTAAAACATCCTAAACCAATTACCATGGGAATGTGGATTGGTGGAGACCGTGATGGGAATCCCTTTGTTACAGCAGATACCTTGAAACAATCTGCTATGACTCAGTGTGAAGTCATCATGAACTACTATGATGAAAAGATTTACCAACTTTATCGTGAATTCTCTCTCTCAACCAGTATTGTCAATGTGAGCAAGCAAGTCAGAGAAATGGCTCGTCAATCCAAGGATAACTCGATTTATCGTGAAAAAGAGCTTTACCGTCGTGCCTTGTTTGATATTCAATCAAAAATCCAAGCAACAAAAACCTATCTGATTGAGGATAAGGAAGTTGGGGCTCGCTATGAAACAGCTAATGATTTTTATAAGGATTTAATTACTATTCGTGATTCCCTTTTAGAAAATAAGGGCGAAGCACTGATTTCTGGTGATTTTGTTGAGTTAATTCAGGCAGTTGAAATTTTTGGTTTCTATTTGGCATCTATTGACATGCGTCAAGATTCTAGTGTTCATGAAGCCTGTGTAGCTGAACTCTTGAAATCAGCTGGTATTCATTCGCATTATAGTGAACTAGGTGAAGAAGAAAAATGCCAGCTTCTCTTGAAAGAATTGGAAGAAGATCCGCGTATTCTTTCTGCCACTCATGTTGAAAAATCAGAGTTACTTGAAAAAGAATTAGCAATCTTTAAGGCTGCCCGTAAGTTGAAAGATAAGTTGGGAGATGATGTCATTCGTCAGACCATCATTTCACATGCAACCAGCGTATCAGACATGTTGGAATTGGCTATCTTGCTAAAAGAAGTAGGGTTAGTTGATAAAGAAAGAGCCCGTGTCCAAATTGTTCCTCTCTTTGAAACAATTGAGGACTTGGACCACTCAGAAGAAACCATGAGAGAATACCTTTCTCTTCCTCTTGCCAAGAAATGGATTGCTTCACGCAATAACTACCAAGAAATCATGCTTGGCTACTCTGATAGTAATAAAGATGGTGGTTATCTATCATCATGTTGGACCCTCTACAAGGCTCAACAACAATTGACTGCTATTGGAGATGAATTTGGCGTTAAGGTTACCTTCTTCCATGGTCGTGGTGGGACTGTCGGTCGTGGTGGTGGACCAACCTATGAAGCCATCACATCTCAACCGCTTAAGTCTATCAAGGATCGTATCCGTTTGACGGAGCAAGGTGAAGTAATTGGCAATAAATATGGTAACAAAGACGCTGCCTACTATAATCTTGAAATGCTAGTATCTGCAGCCATTAATCGTATGATTACTCAGAAGAAGAGCGATACCAATACCTCAAATCGTTACGAAGCTATTATGGACCAAGTGGTGGACCGTAGTTACGATATCTACCGTGATTTGGTCTTTGGAAATGATCATTTCTATGATTATTTCTTCGAGTCAAGTCCAATCAAGGCTATTTCAAGCTTTAACATTGGTTCTCGTCCAGCCGCTCGTAAGACTATTACTGAAATCGGTGGTTTGCGAGCTATCCCTTGGGTCTTCTCATGGTCGCAAAGTCGCGTCATGTTCCCTGGCTGGTATGGGGTTGGTTCAAGTTTCAAAGAATTTATCGATAAAAATCCAGAGAATATTGCTATCTTACGAGATATGTACCAAAACTGGCCTTTCTTCCAATCACTTCTTTCAAATGTTGACATGGTCTTGTCAAAATCAAATATGAATATTGCTTTTGAATATGCCAAACTTTGTGAGGATGAAGAAGTAAAAGCAATCTATGAGACTATTCTAAATGAATGGCAAGTTACCAAGGAAGTTATCTTGGCTATCGAAGGTTACGATGAACTCTTGGCTGAAAATCCATATCTAAAAGCAAGTTTGGATTATCGTATGCCTTACTTTAATATTCTCAACTATATCCAGTTGGAATTGATTAAACGTCAACGTCGAGGAGAATTATCAAGCGACCAAGAAAAATTAATCCATACAACCATCAACGGAATTGCGACAGGATTGCGTAATTCAGGCTGATACCTATCAAACTTCCTCTTTTCTATAGGGGAAGTTTTTGAATAGTTTAAAAAAATGCTAAAAGAGTCTTGACAAGTAGTTGAAAAATGATATAATTTAACCATTCAGAAAAGTAATCATATAAACTTTTTAGAGAGTCTGTGGTAGCTGAAAACAGATAAGTGATGATGATGAAAATTGGGCTGAATGTTATTTAGAATTTGAAATCATAAAAATTCGGTGAGCACACCTTACAGTGCATCTCGTTATTGCGAGACAGAGCGATAGGGAAATTCCCTATAATTGAGGTGGTACCGCGCATCGACGTCCTCACACAAGTTTTTTGTGTGAGGACTTTTTTGATGGAGGTTAGTATGGAAAGAAAGCGATGGCGTCACTTGTTTATACTCAATGAAAATCAAAAAGCAAACTAGGAAGCTAGCCGCAAGCTGTACTTGAGTACGGTAAGGCGACGCTGACGTGGTTTGAAGAGATTTTCGAAGAGTATTAGATAAGTGAAGTATTTTAAAGGAATAAAAGGAGAAATAGAATGAAAAATAAACGTTTAATTGGAATTATCGCTGCATTAGCAGTCTTAGTAGCAGGAAGCTTGATTTACTCTTCAATGAATAAACCAGAAGCTAAAAATGAAAAGAAAGTTGCCAAAATTGGTGTCCTTCAATTTGTGAGCCATCCATCTCTTGATTTGATTTATAAAGGGATTCAAGATGGACTTGCAGAAGAAGGATATAAAGATGATCAGTTGAAGATTGATTTTATGAACTCAGAAGGTGACCAAAGTAAGGTTGCGACAATGAGTAAACAATTGGTTGCAAATGGGAATGACCTTGTGGTTGGTATTGCAACACCAGCTGCTCAAGGTTTGGCTAGTGCCACAAAAGACCTACCAGTTATCATGGCTGCGATTACAGACCCAATTGGTGCTAACTTGGTTAAAGATTTGAAAAAACCAGGTGGCAACATTACAGGGGTATCTGACCACAATCCAGCTCAACAACAGGTTGAACTCATCAAGGCTCTAACACCGAATGTGAAAACAATCGGAGCTCTTTACTCAAGTAGCGAAGATAATTCTAAAACACAGGTAGAAGAATTTAAGGCTTATGCTGAAAAAGCAGGTTTGACAGTAGAAACATTCGCAGTTCCTTCAACAAATGAAATTGCTTCAACAGTTAACGTTATGACTAGCAAGGTTGATGCTATCTGGGTTCCAATCGACAACACCATTGCTTCAGCCTTCTCAACAGTTGTATCAAGTAACCAATCAGCTAAAAAACCAATCTACCCAAGCGCAACTGCCATGGTAGAAATAGGTGGTTTGGCATCAGTTGTAGTTGACCAACATGACCTTGGTGTTGCAACTGGTAAAATGATTGCGCAAGTCTTGAAAGGTGCAAAACCATCCGATACCCCAGTCAATGTCTTTTCAACTGGTAAATCAGTAATCAACAAAAAATTGGCACAAGAGCTAGGTATTACGATTCCTGAATCTGTTTTAAAAGAAGCAGGACAAGTGATCGAATAATCTGTAATGGAGGAGTTGGGGACATCTCCTCCAATTTTTTACAATAGAAATCATATAGAAAAGGTTACGAAACAGATGATATTATCTATTATTTCTCAAGGATTTATCTGGGCTATTCTAGGTCTGGGAATCTTTATGACATTTAGGATTTTAAACTTTCCAGATATGACGACAGAAGGTTCCTTCCCTCTTGGGGGAGCTGTTGCTGTCACTTTAATAACGAAAGGAGTGAATCCTTTTGTAGCAACTCTTATTGCTGTTGGAGCCGGTTGTTTGGCTGGAATGGCAGCAGGACTTCTTTATACAAAAGGGAAGATTCCAACCTTACTCTCAGGGATTTTGGTGATGACTTCCTGTCACTCTATCATGCTCTTGATTATGGGACGTGCAAATTTAGGATTGCTTGGAACCAAGCAAATTCAGGATGTTTTACCTTTTGAATCGGATTTAAATCAACTTTTTATAGGTCTCATCTTTGTCAGTCTTGTCATTGCTCTCATGCTCTTTTTCTTGGACACCAAACTCGGACAGGCCTATATTGCTACAGGTGACAATCCGGATATGGCTAGAAGTTTTGGGATTCATACTGGACGCATGGAACTTATGGGCTTGGTCTTATCAAATGGTGTGATTGCTCTTGCAGGTGCTCTCATTGCCCAGCAAGAAGGCTATGCTGATGTATCTAGAGGAATCGGGGTTATTGTTGTAGGTCTTGCAAGTTTGATAATTGGAGAAGTTATTTTCAAGAGTCTGAGTTTGGCAGAGCGTCTGCTTGCCATCGTTGTGGGTTCTATCGCCTATCAATTCTTAGTGTGGGCTGTCATCGCGCTTGGCTTTAATACAAGTTACCTTCGTTTATACAGTGCCTTGATTTTGGCAGTCTGCCTCATGATTCCAACATTTAAGCAAACAATCTTGAAAGGAGCCAAGTTAAGCAAATGACAGCAATTGTAGAATTAAAAAATGCAACCAAAGTTGTTAAAAATGGCTTTGATGAAGAAAAGATTATTTTAAATGATGTTTCTTTAGAAATTTTTGAACAGGATTTTATCACGATTTTAGGTGGAAATGGTGCTGGTAAATCAACTCTCTTTAACACTATTGCAGGAACCTTATCATTAACCAGTGGAACTATCCGTATTTTAGGTGAAGATGTTACCAAATTTTCACCAGAGAAGCGTGCTAAGTATCTGTCTCGTGTCTTCCAAGATCCAAAGATGGGGACAGCTCCTCGTATGACAGTGGCAGAGAATCTCTTGATTGCCAAGTTTCGTGGTGAAAAGCGTGGATTGTTACCAAGACGTCTGGCTAGCTATAAGGATGAGTTTCAGGCTACCATTGAAAAAGTAGGAAATGGTCTTGAGAAACATTTGAATACACCGATTGAGTTCTTATCAGGTGGGCAAAGACAGGCCTTGAGTCTCTTGATGGCAACCTTGAAGCGACCTGAATTACTCTTGTTAGACGAGCATACTGCAGCCCTTGATCCAAAAACAAGTGTTGCCCTCATGGAATTGACGGATGAATTTGTCAAGAAAGACCAGTTGACAGCTCTTATGATTACTCATCACATGGAAGATGCTCTTAAGTATGGCAATCGCTTGATTGTCATGAAAGAAGGACGGATTATCCAAGATTTGAACCAAGAAGATAAAGCAAAAATGAAAATCTCTGATTATTATCAACTCTTTGAATAAAGTAGGGAAAATGAGTGAAATGGTTTACTTTTTTTCTGAAATAAAGTATACTATATAAAGTAAACTATGATAACATGGAGGTATTGTGTATGGTTGACAAACAAGTCATTGAAGAAATCAAAAACAATGCCAACATTGTGGAAGTCATAGGGGATGTGATTTCTTTACAAAAGGCAGGACGGAACTATCTAGGGCTCTGTCCTTTTCATGGTGAAAAAACACCTTCTTTCAACGTTGTTGAGGATAAGCAGTTTTACCACTGTTTTGGTTGTGGTCGCTCTGGTGATGTCTTTAAGTTCATCGAGGAGTACCAAGGGGTTCCCTTTATGGAGGCTGTCCAAATCTTAGGTCAGCGTGTTGGGATAGAGGTGGAAAAACCGCTTTATAGTGAGCAGAGGCCAGCCTCGCCTCACCAAGCTCTTTATGATATGCACGAAGATGCTGCCAAATTTTATCATGCTATTCTCATGACAACGACCATGGGGGAGGAGGCCAGAAACTACCTTTATCAGCGTGGTTTGACAGATGAAGTGCTCAAGCATTTTCGGATTGGTTTGGCACCTCCAGAACGAAACTATCTCTATCAACGTTTGTCTGGTCAGTATCGTGATGAAGATTTTCTAGATTCAGGGCTATTTTACCTCTCAGATGCTAATCAATTTGTAGACACCTTTCACAATCGCATCATGTTTCCCCTGACAAATGATCAGGGAAAGGTTATTGCCTTCTCAGGTCGTATCTGGCAGAAAACGGATTCACAAACTTCTAAGTATAAAAATAGCCGATCAACTGCAATTTTTAACAAAAGTTACGAATTATATCATATGGATAGGGCAAAAAAATCTTCTGGAAAAGCCAGTGAGATTTACCTGATGGAAGGATTCATGGATGTCATTGCAGCCTATCGGGCTGGAATCGAAAACGCTGTCGCATCTATGGGAACAGCCTTGAGTCGAGAGCATGTTGAGCATCTGAAAAGGTTAACCAAGAAGTTGGTTCTTGTTTACGATGGCGATAAGGCTGGGCAAGCTGCGACTTTGAAAGCCTTGGATGAAATTGGTGATATGCCTGTGCAAATCGTCAGCATGCCTGATAACTTGGACCCAGATGAGTATCTACAAAAAAATGGACCAGAAGACTTGACCTATCTATTAACGAAAACTCGTATTAGTCCGATTGAGTTTTACATTCATCAGTACAAGCCTGAAAATAGTGAAAATCTGCAGGCTCAGATTGAGTTTATTGAAAAAATAGCTCCCTTGATTGTTCAAGAAAAGTCTATCACTGCTCAAAATAGCTATATTCATATTTTAGCTGACAGTCTGGCATCTTTTGATTATGCCCAGATTGAGCAGATTGTTAATGAGAGTCGTCAGGCGCAAAGGCAGAATCGCATGGAAGGGATTTCCAGACCGACGCCAATCACTATGCCTGTCACCAAGCAGTTATCGGCTATTATGAGGGCAGAAGCCCATCTACTTTATCGAATGATGGAATCTCCTCTTGTTTTGAACGATTACCGTTTGCGAGAAGATTTTGCATTTGACACACCTGAATTTCAGCTCTTATATGACTTGCTTGGTCAGTATGGCAATCTTCCTCCAGAAGTTTTAGCAGAACAGACAGAGGAAGTTGAAAGAGCTTGGTATCAAGTCTTAGCTCAGGATTTACCTGCTGAGATGTCACCGCAGGAACTTAGTGAAGTAGAAATGACTCGAAACAAGGCTCTCTTGAATCAGGACAATATGAGAATCAAAAAGAAGGTGCAGGAAGCTAGCCATGTAGGAGATACCGACACAGCCTTAGAAGAATTGGAACGTTTAATTTCACAAAAGAGAAGAATGGAGTAACAATGGCAACAAAACAAAAAGAAGTAACAACATTTGACGTGCAAGTAGCAGAATTTATCCGTAATCATAAGCAAAAAGGGACAGCAACAGATGATGAAATCAATGCTAGTCTGGTGATTCCTTTTACCTTGGATGCTGATGGGATTGAGGATCTCTTGCAACGGATTCAGGATGCAGGGATTTCTATCACAGATAACGAAGGAAATCCAAGTGCACGTGTTCTTAGCACTGAAGAAGAACCAGAACTTAGCGATGAGGATTTGATTGGTTCAACTTCTGCTAAGGTCAATGACCCTGTCCGTATGTACTTGAAAGAGATTGGTGTCGTTCCTCTCTTGACCAATGAAGAGGAAAAAGAATTGGCACTGGCTGTTGAAGCTGGCGATATCGAAGCCAAACAACGTCTTGCGGAAGCCAACCTTCGTTTGGTGGTTTCTATTGCCAAACGCTATGTTGGTCGTGGTATGCAGTTTCTTGACTTGATTCAAGAAGGGAACATGGGCTTGATGAAGGCGGTTGACAAGTTTGACTATTCTAAAGGGTTCAAGTTTTCAACTTATGCAACTTGGTGGATTCGTCAGGCCATCACTCGTGCTATTGCGGATCAAGCTCGTACCATCCGTATCCCAGTCCACATGGTTGAAACCATCAATAAATTGGTTCGTGAACAGCGTAACCTCCTTCAAGAATTGGGTCAAGACCCAACACCAGAGCAAATCGCTGAACGTATGGATATGACTCCTGACAAAGTGCGTGAAATCTTGAAGATTGCCCAAGAACCAGTATCTCTTGAAACACCAATCGGTGAAGAAGATGATAGCCATCTTGGAGACTTTATTGAAGATGAAGTGATTGAAAATCCAGTGGACTATACGACTCGTATCGTCTTACGTGAGCAGTTGGATGAGGTCTTGGATACTCTTACAGATCGTGAAGAAAATGTCCTACGTCTACGTTTTGGACTAGATGATGGTAAAATGCGTACCCTTGAAGATGTGGGTAAAGTCTTTAACGTGACTCGCGAGCGTATCCGTCAGATTGAAGCTAAGGCTTTGAGAAAACTACGTCAACCAAGTCGCAGCAAACCGCTTCGTGATTTTATTGAAGACTAAGAGTGAGGATAAATATGGCTTATACAGAAGAGCAAATTGAAAACATCAAAACACGAATTTTAACAGCCTTGGAAGAAGTCATCGACCCTGAGTTGGGAATCGATATTGTTAATCTTGGCTTGATTTATGAGATTCGTTTTGATGGTGACACAGGGCAAACAGAGATTGATATGACTTTGACAACCATGGGTTGTCCCCTAGCCGACCTTTTGACAGACCAGATTTATGATGCTATGACAGAGGTTCCAGAAGTAACGGATACTGAGGTCAAATTAGTTTGGTATCCAGCCTGGACCGTTGAAAAAATGAGTCGCTATGCACGTATTGCCCTGGGCATTAAGTAAACATATAATAGCATGTGAGAGATTATTGGAAAAGCGAGGAAATTTCCCCCTCTTTTCCTCTAGTCTCTCCTTTCTTTTGCTGATTTTATTCAAAGAAAATGATATAATAGTAGTTATGGAAAAAAAAAAATTACGCATCAATATGTTGAGTTCAAGTGAGAAAGTAGCAGGACAAGGAGTTTCAGGTGCTTACCGTGAATTAGTTCGTCTTCTTCACCGTGATGCCAAGGACCAATTGATTGTTACAGAAAATCTTCCAATCGAGGCAGATGTGACTCACTTTCATACGATTGATTTCCCCTATTATTTATCAACATTCCAGAAGAAACGCTCAGGAAGGAAAATTGGCTATGTGCATTTCTTACCTGATACACTTGAGGGGAGTTTGAAAATTCCATTTTTCTTAAAGGGAATTGTGAAACGCTATGTATTTTCTTTTTACAACCGGATGGAGCACCTGGTTGTGGTTAATCCTATGTTTATCGAGGATTTGGTGGCAGCTGGTATTCCACGTGAAAAAGTGACCTATATTCCTAACTTTGTCAATAAGGAAAAATGGCATCCTCTTCCACAAGAAGAGGTAGCGAGTCTGCGAACAGAGCTAGGTCTTAGTGACAATCAGTTTATCGTAGTAGGTGCTGGTCAAGTTCAGAAACGCAAAGGGATTGATGATTTTATCCGTCTGGCTGAGGAATTGCCTCAGATTACCTTTATCTGGGCTGGTGGTTTCTCTTTTGGTGGCATGACAGATGGTTATGAGCGCTACAAGAAAATAATGGAAAATCCCCCTAAAAATTTGATTTTTCCAGGTATCGTGTCACCAGAGCGGATGCGTGAATTGTATGCCCTAGCGGACCTTTTCTTGTTGCCTAGTTACAATGAGCTCTTTCCGATGACTATTCTAGAAGCTGCCAGTTGTGAGGCTCCTATTATGCTACGTGATTTGGATCTTTATAAGGTGATTTTAGAGGGAAATTATCGGGCGACAGCAGATAGAGAAGAGATGAAAGAGGCTATTTTAGAATATCAAGCAAATCCTGCTGCCTTAAAAGACCTCAAAGAAAAAGCTAAGAATATTTCCAGAGAGTATTCTGAAGAGCATCTGTTACAAATTTGGTTGGACTTTTATGAGAAACAAGCCGCTTTAGGGAGAAAGTAAAAAGTGAGGTAATCTATGCGAATTGGTTTATTTACAGATACCTATTTTCCTCAGGTTTCTGGTGTTGCGACTAGTATTCGAACCTTGAAAACAGAACTTGAAAAGCAAGGACATGCAGTTTTTATCTTTACGACGACTGATAAGGATGTCAATCGCTATGAAGATTGGCAAATTATCCGCATTCCAAGTGTACCCTTTTTTGCTTTTAAAGATCGCCGCTTTGCCTACCGAGGTTTTAGCAAGGCGCTAGAAATTGCCAAACAATATCAGCTAGATATTATCCACACTCAGACAGAATTTTCTCTTGGCCTGTTGGGAATTTGGATTGCGCGTGAACTGAAAATCCCAGTCATCCATACCTATCACACCCAGTATGAAGACTATGTGCATTATATTGCCAAGGGGATGTTGATTCGTCCTAGCATGGTCAAGTATCTGGTCAGAGGTTTCCTTCATGACGTGGATGGGGTTATTTGCCCGAGTGAGATTGTCCGTGATTTGCTATCTGACTATAAGGTCAAGGTTGAAAAACGGGTCATTCCAACTGGGATTGAATTAGCCAAGTTTGAGCGTCCAGAAATCAAGCAAGAAAATTTAAAAGAACTGCGTAGTAAATTAGGGATTCAAGATGATGAACAGATGTTACTGAGTCTTTCCAGAATTTCTTATGAAAAAAATATTCAAGCAGTATTAGCAGCTTTTGCAGAAGTTTTGAAAGAAGAAGACAAGGTTAAACTGGTTGTTGCTGGGGATGGGCCTTATCTGAATGATCTTAAAGAGCAAGCCCAGAAACTAGAGATTCAAGACTACGTCATCTTTACAGGCATGATTGCTCCTAGTGAGACCGCTCTTTACTATAAGGCGGCGGATTTCTTCATCTCGGCATCGACAAGTGAAACGCAAGGTTTGACATACTTGGAAAGCTTAGCCAGTAGAACACCTGTCATTGCACATGGAAATCCTTATCTGGACAATCTTATCAGTGATAAAATGTTTGGAACCTTGTATTACGGTGAACATGATTTGGCTGGTGCTATTTTAGAGGCCCTGATTGCAACACCAGACATGAATGAGCATACTTTATCAGAGAAGTTGTATGAGATTTCAGCTGAAAACTTTGGGAAACGAGTACATGAGTTTTATCTGGATTCCATCATTTCAAATAACTTCCAGAAAGATTTAGCCAAAGATGATACGGTCAGCCAGCGTATCTTTAAGACGGTTTTGTATCTTCCGCAAAAGGTGGTCGCTGTACCGGTAAAAGGCTCTAGACGCATGCTGAGGGCTTCAAAAACACAGTTAATCAGCATCAGAGATTATTGGAAAGACCATGAAGAATAGAAAGAGGAATAGCTATGAAAAAACAATTGATGAGAAGTGGTAGTGATCAAAAAATTGCTGGAGTATGTGCTGGGGTCGCAAATTATTTTGATATTGATCCGACTATTGTTCGTGTAATATGGGGTGTTCTTGCATTTTGTTATGGGGCAGGAATTGTAGCTTATATCATTTTATGGATTATTGCACCAGTATCAAGTGACTATTGAAAACTAGCTAAATTCATGCTAAGATAATAGAAAATAGAATGTAACGAAGGAGAGAAAAATGGCATTTGGAGATAATGGAAAACGTAAAAAAACGATGTTTGAGAAATTAACCTTGCTTATCGTGCTTATCATGTTAGTAGCAAGTATTTTGGGGATTTTTGCAACTGCAATTGGTGCCCTTAGTAATCTATAAAAAGATTCAAGAAAATTTTGTGACTGGGATTTCCCAGCCCTTTTTTAAAGTGAGAAGAAAAAATGAGTATGTTTTTAGATACAGCCAAGATTAAGGTCAAGGCTGGTAATGGTGGCGATGGCATGGTTGCCTTTCGCCGTGAAAAATATGTCCCTAATGGCGGTCCTTGGGGTGGTGATGGTGGTCGTGGAGGAAATGTGGTCTTTGTTGTAGACGAAGGACTACGTACTTTGATGGATTTCCGCTACAATCGCCATTTCAAGGCTGAGTCTGGTGAAAAAGGAATGACCAAAGGGATGCATGGGCGTGGTGCTGAGGATCTTAGAGTTCGAGTGCCGCAAGGTACGACTGTGCGTGATGCGGAGACTGGCAAGGTCTTGACAGATTTGATTGAACACGGGCAAGAATTTATTGTAGCCCACGGTGGTCGTGGTGGACGTGGAAATATTCGCTTTGCGACACCAAAAAATCCTGCACCGGAAATCTCTGAAAATGGAGAACCAGGTCAGGAACGTGAGTTACAATTGGAACTAAAAATCTTGGCAGATGTTGGTTTGGTAGGTTTCCCATCTGTTGGGAAATCAACACTTTTAAGTGTTATTACCTCAGCTAAACCTAAAATTGGTGCCTACCACTTTACGACCATTGTGCCAAATCTAGGTATGGTTCGTACCCAATCAGGTGAATCCTTTGCAGTAGCTGATTTACCAGGTTTGATTGAAGGGGCTAGTCAGGGTGTCGGTTTGGGAACTCAGTTCCTCCGCCACATTGAGCGTACCCGTGTCATCCTTCATATTATTGATATGTCAGCTAGCGAAGGCCGTGATCCTTATGAGGATTATCTTGCCATCAATAAGGAGCTGGAGTCATACAATCTTCGCCTCATGGAGCGTCCACAGATTATTGTAGCTAATAAGATGGACATGCCTGAGAGTCAGGAAAATCTTGTAGAATTCAAGAAAAAATTGGCTGAAAACTACGATGAATTTGAAGAGTTACCAGCTATTTTCCCAATATCTGGTTTGACTAAGCAAGGTCTGGCTACACTTTTGGATGCGACAGCTGAATTGTTAGATAAGACACCAGAATTCTTGCTCTATGATGAGTCAGATATGGAAGAAGAAGCTTACTATGGATTTGACGAGGAAGAGAAGGCCTTTGAAATTAGTCGTGATGACGATGCGACATGGGTACTTTCTGGTGAAAAACTCATGAAACTCTTTAATATGACCAACTTTGATCGTGACGAATCTGTCATGAAATTTGCCCGCCAGCTTCGTGGTATGGGGGTTGATGAAGCCCTTCGTGCGCGTGGTGCTAAAGATGGGGATTTGGTCCGCATTGGTAAATTTGAGTTTGAATTTGTAGACTAGGAGACTGGTATGGGAGATAAACCGATATCTTTCAGAGATGCTGATGGCAATTTTGTTTCCGCCGCAGATGTTTGGAATGAAAAGAAATTGGAAGAACTGTTTAATCGTCTCAATCCAAATCGTGCCCTGAGATTGGCACGAACTAAAAAAGACAATCCATCTCAGTAAAATAGATAAAAAGATTCCGTGCCAGAATAGACACGGAATTTTTTTATTCTTCAAAGAAAAATGGTGGAGCGAATTTTTTCAGTTCTTCAAAGCATTTTTGAGCAGCTTCTACATCTTCACAGATGACCAGACAGACATCATCGCCACAGAGGGTAGCGATAGCGTCAGGGAAGCTCAAAGCATCAATGATAGAACCAAAGGATTGAGCAAGCCCAGGAAGGGTTTTTAGTAGGACTTGGTGTTGAACTGGACGCATCAAGACAAGAGCATCTTCCATGTAAATTTCGAGACGTTTTTCCCATTTTGAGGTTGAACCAGCATTGAGCACGTAGTAAGAGTTGTCTTCTTCTCGTACTTTTGAAAGGTTCATATTTTTGATGTCGCGTGAGAGAGTTGCCTGGGTCACTTGAATGTCGTTATCAGCCAGGAGGGCTTGCAACTCAGCCTGTGTATGAATCTTATTTTTTGCGACAAGAGCGCGTATGAGTTGATGTCGGTGTTCAGATTTATTCATAATAATGTAACTCCTTTTTTAGTAAGGTAGGATAAGCGTAGACTGTTCAAGATCGACAGTCAAGTGGTAAGCGGTATTGTCACGTATGGTGATTTCAAAGTCAGTAGTATAGAGGACTAAACGAAGAGTATCTCCTTCTTTTAGCTTGTAAATAGTTGGTTGCAGTTCAAATTGAATATCCATCCATTCATCTGCCTTAATATCCTCTACTAACAGTAAGTCATTTCTATTTTGTAAATTAAGGTATCCTTTTGTCACGACTCGTTGAGCATCTGGTCTAAATGGCAATTCACAGAGATTTTCCAACATGTGATAGCGACCGTTGTCAATGGTTCTAGCACTTAAAATAGCTGGATAAGGTTGTAGGTATTTCTTTTGCCCAAATTCTAGCAATTGGGCAGATAAGAGCCCCTTGTTTGTGCTGGATTTGATACGAAGATTGAGTTGAGCTCGACCGTTCAAGTGAAGATCTTTGGTTACAGGAAGGTCAATAGTAATCTGATTGGCTTTTCCTTGATAGAGTTCCGTATTGAAGGTCTGGTAGGTTTTACCATAGCGCTCAAAATCCTTATCTGAGTACTGGTTTTGAATAGTTTGCTCTTCTTGCCCAAGTGAGAAGGTTTCACAGTTTTCCTGCCCACCGAAGTTATCAAGTGATAACCAAGTCTGAGGAGCGGTATTGTCCTGCCAGATAACAGTAGGAAGTTGGAAATCTGTATCTTGTCCCAGTAATTTTTTAGTCAATAAGGCATTCATGGATTCACGGAAGTCAATTGATTGCCAATTGTTCATATACACATGGGCACCATTATGGAAAAAGAGATGCTTGTTGATATGTGCAGGAAGAGCATGGAACATCTGGTAAACATGAAGTGGTTTTACATTCCAATCCTGTGAACCGTGGGTAAAGACAACCTCTGCTTTTACATTATGGGCATTGAGCAGATAGTTGCGATCATGCCAAAACTGATTGTAGTCACCAGACTTGCGATCCAGTTGCACTTTTACTTTTTCTAAGTCAGCTTGGTGAGCTTCATTGCCACGGATATAGTCGCCGGCCAAGAGATTACGAGAATAGGTTAACTCAGCAAGGGAGTCAAAGTCCTCACCTGGATAGCCACCTGGGCTAGTCACCAGACCGTTTTCACGGTAGTAGTTGTACCATGAAGAAATTCCAGCCTCGGCAATGATGACTTCTAAACCATCGACACCTGTGGTCGCTAGACCATTAGACATGGTACCTAGATAGGAAAGTCCAGTTGTGGCAACTTTTCCGTTTGACCAGTCTGCCTTGACTTGACGCTGGCGCGTATGGTCGGTAAAGGCACGACAACGACCATTAAGCCAATCGATGACATTCTTATAAGCCTCGATTTGCTGGTAGTCCCCATTAGTCATGAAACCAGTAGAGTCTTTAGTACCAACACCTGACACATAGAGATTAGCAAAACCACGTGGAAGGAAGTAGTCGTTGAGTGTATAGCTAGAGTTGATGTGACTTAACTTTTCCTCAGCTTCTGACACAAGCTCAGCTTGGCCTTGAGGTTGGACAAGATTGACTTGAGGTTCTTCTAGCTCAATTTTATGAGCAGGCTTAACCTCGAGCTCGCCCTCCATCTTGTAGAGAGCCTTGTCGCTAGCCTTGTCATTTGTTCCCTGATGGTAGGGACTAGCTGTCATGATAGCAGGGATTTGTCCCTTATAACGAGGACGAATAATGCTAACCTTGACTAAGTCAGGCAATCCTTTTTGGTCAGTATCGACACGAGACTCAACGTAGACCACTTCTCGAATGGCATCATGGCTAGAAAAAGTAGCCAAACTCTTGCCGTTAAAGTAGTGGTAGTTATTGTCCTCCGGAATAAGACCGTCACTAACAAGTTGGTCGATAAGAGTATTTCCCTTTTTGGTCCGAGTATTGAGCAACTGATAGAGATTTTCAATCAAGTCACCATATACGATGGGAAATCCAGTCTCTTTACGAAAAACTTCACTTTCTTCGAAGTCAATCAAATAAGAAAAGCCCAAAAGTTGAAAGGCTACAGTGTAGAAAATATCTGCAGTCAACTCTTTGTCTGACTGAAAAAAAGTCAGTAAGTCAGTTTTTTTGTCAACTGCTAAACTGGATAGAGGATAGGTACTATCTTTATAATTAAAAAAGAAACGAATAAGAAACGCTTCAAGCATTTTTTTATTTGTAATGTTGACTGGTAAATCAAACCCATACTTTTTTAATTCAAAGATAATTGTATCTCTAGGTAGCGCTAAATAGCTGAATTGATTAAAACGCATATAACCTCCGATAAAATTAAACTTAAGATTATTATATCAAAAAAAGTGTGAAAAATAAATATAAAAACCAAAATAAAATAACATAAAAAGATATTCAGTATTGCAATTGATATAAAAGTAAAAATTACTTAAATATAAGTTGAAAAAAGCTAAAAAATAAAATCATGAAACTATTGAATTTGTTGACTAAATCGGGGGGGGTAGTATAATTTAAGTATGTAACTGTATACATGGTTACAAATCTAAAAAAAGAAAGTGATAAAAATGTATAAATCAAAAAGACAAAAAAATAAATCTTTTGATTGGTATGGTTTGAGTCAACGCTTCTCTATCCGTAAGTATCATTTTGGTGCTGCGAGTGTACTTTTGGGTACAGCCTTGATTTTGGGTGCTGCCCAATCTACTGCTAAGGCGGAAGAAGCTACTGCTGACAACAAAACAGAAGCCGTAACCTCTACTCCAAAAGATGGTGAGGGGGCAACTTCTCCAACGAATGTGACCTTGCCAGCTACTGAAGCTAGAACAGGAGCTCCTGTTCTAGATAAAAAAGAGTTGAGCGAGGAAGAAATCGCAAAGTTAGCAGCGGAAGCGTCTAAGAAAGACGATAAAACATCTGAAACTGCTACAAGTGAAAAAACAGAGGTTGCTGACAAAGAAAAAGCAACTCTAGTAGCTGATTCTACAGCTAAGAAATCTGAGAAAGCAGTTGATGATAAAGCTGATAAGCAGAATGAAAAGAAAGCAGAGAATCCAATTGCTGCTACAAAGACAATCCTTGAACAGTTAACATCAGAAGCTGAAGTTCTTAATACAACTGCAGCAAACTATGCTGAGAAAAAAGTTGAAGATAAGTCTTCTAAAGAAGCTATTGCTGCTGCAGTAGCAGCGGCGAAAGTAGAAATTACTGCATCTAAGAAAGTTCTAAACGAAAAAGATGTTACCGCTGAGCAATTGAATCTTCAACTCCAACGTATCTCATCAGCTATTGAAGCTGTTTATACTGAGATGAAACGTGCAGGTCATATCGGTAAAGTTGAGGCTGTGTTGGCTGATGTAACAGCTACAGTTAAACTTCCAGAAAGAACAAAAGTACGTAACACAAGTTCTCTTACTGATGAAGAAGTAGATGGAATTATTCGTCAAGTACGTATCGCTAATCCAAATCTTACAGATGCTGATAAAATTTCAGTATTAAAAAACTCTGGGCAAGCGAACAATGCTGGGGAAGTAACAATTACTTATGCTAATGGAGATACTGCGAAAATCGCTAGTGGAGATGCTATTATCGGTGCTGGGGTAGCTCGTAACGTAGAAGGATTGAAAGATGCGATTAACTGGTTCGAGTTTTCAGCTGCCTCAATTGTTTATCCAGATGGAACAGAAGTTGGACCAGCAAGATACCTTGATACACCAAAACGAATCCAAGTAGATCATCCAAATGGTAATGGTAGTAAGGTAACTGCAAACTTAAACATCGTTCGTGATGTTAAATACACAGATGGAACTACTGGATTAACAACAGATGATAAATTCTTAAATAGTGGAATTACAGAATTTACAGTACACGAGTACTACACAGGTAGATTCCAAAATAATAACGAAGCATATGAAGTAATAAAAGAGGGTATGGTTTTTAAAGTACCTACTCGTGTCAAAGGTTATAACTTAACGCTTCGTGTAGAAAAATTAGCGCCAAAACAAGTAGCGACAGATCCAAATAGCACGGAAACTCGTGGTAAAAATGCTATGAGCGCAGCAAATGCAGATAAGTTTAAGCCGGTTAAGATGATTCTAACAACGCAAGATAGAACGAACTCTTATCTATATAAAGCAGGTATGACAATCACAGATAAGAATAATAGACCAGCTTTAGGGGCTATTACTACGAACCGTGATGGTGCCAATGCAGGGATTACCTTCTCAGCATCGGCGACATTTAATGGTCAACCAGTGCCGGTTAACTTAGTTGCAGCAGATGGAGAAGAAAGCGGTCGTGGTGAGGTTCTACAGTTTGAAACAAATGGTTCAAATTGGAAAGAATTAATGGCGATTAATTTGACAGAAAAACAACAAACGGCTCAAGCAGGGTACAAACTTGGAGGAGATGTTAAAGCTACTACAGAAGGAGAATTGGATTTCTATGCTGGATATACAAGAAATAAGATTGGATATAAAGCTAGTGAGTGGGTTAACAAAACACAAGCTGTAGATGATCAAGGAAACCTAAGATATGACTCACAAGGTCGTCCGATAATGACTGAAACTGCCTATGGTACGAAATTCTTTGGTCCTACATGGAATGCGATGCGTCAAGGTAATGCCTTAGGATTGGCTTTCTCAGAGGGTGTAAGTGAATTTAGCATGTACATAAACTCTGCTGGAGCTCAAGCAGGAAGTATTGGTTTCGTAGTATATGACGGTGGAGATGCTCCGCAATCATTTGGTACAGCTCAACATGTCATCGGAAATATTAACCGTGTGAGTGATCAAGGACAACAAGTAGTTGCGACTCAACCACACTTTGGGGAAGAACCTGGAGATCCTGACTTCCGTTCAACAGCTACAGACCCTTCAGGAGCATGGGTGTTAGATGACCTTGTTAACACAAATGGTTATAGAATTATCACTATGCAAGAAGGTAATGCTGTAACAAACGAAGCGGGAGAAACAGGTACATATAAACTAGTTGATGTAAATGGTCGTAAGACACCTGTACTTCTTAAGAGTGATGGTTCGACTACAGCTCTAAAAACTGGTGATATTTTAAAAATTAATAATCCAGAAGATAACTTCCCAATTAAAGGAATTTTCGATGTTGCTTCTCAAGGTGTCGGAGTCGGTACATTACCAGATGAAGGAAAAGGTCAATTGTTAGATCCAGCAGTAGCTACGGACTATAAACTTCGTCAAGCAACTGATAGTGAGTATGTACTTGATGGTATTAAAGTAAATCCAGGAGAAAACAACGAAAAAGCTTATGCCCGTGGATGGGTGGACTTCAATAATAACGGTAAATTTGATGAAGATGAGTCTTCTGAAGTAGTAGAAGTAACTGGAAAACAAACAGTATCGTTCAAATTCAAAAACACACCACAATTATTGAATACTTCTATAGATGATTTAGGTGTTCGTTTACGTATTGCGTTAGACAAGAATGAGATATTGTCGCCTACTGGATTAGCATCTTCAGGGGAAGTTGAAGACTTCTTAACACACGTTATCCATCCGCCGCGTGGTAAGCAAACTAAAACTAAGAATTATCAAGGCGAAAAACAAACTCTTGAGATGAGTACATCTGATTTGTTTACAGCAACTGGTAAAACAGATAGATCGAACTATCAAAACTGGAACCAGATTGATCAAACAATCCCACCTAAAATTGTAGTAACAGAGTCTGTTGTTGCAAAAGAAGTACCAACAGGAGATGCAGATGTTAACGTTACAGATCCATCAGGGACTACAGTTTATAGAGGAACAGTTGTAAAAGTTTACGATAAGCGAAACAACGAATTAGGAACAGCTGTCAAAGTTACAAACCCACTGAATGGAACAACTGAATACTTATTAAGTAATTATACAGAGTACGACACTGCTGGAAACAAAGTAGGGGTATATTCTTTAAATAAAGAAAACAATGGCTTGAACAAAGCAGATAGTAACGGAATTTATAAAACGAAAATCGAATTTACTCCTGAATTAGCTTATGTTGGTACAGCAAAAGGTATCGCTATCCGTGCATGGGATGAAAACCGCGTTTCTACTGGATGGAGTGCAAATGATAAAACTATCGAAGAATCAAAACGTAACATTACTCTGGCAGATAAAGATAAAATTTTAGCGAATGTTAATGAGGATGTTAACGGTAGATTGTCTATGGATACGACTTATGTACCTACTGTAGTAGATATTAAACCTGTCGGTAAAGATGAAATAACTACTGACGTTCAAGGAAAAGAACAATCTGCAACACCAAAAATTCCAGATCACGGAACAGTAGAATCGATTACAGACTCTAGCATCGATGAATCAAAAATTTCAAAAGAGCATGTATTAATTGATAAGACAAAACCAATTACATTCGCTAATGAGAAAATTATTCCTGGTAAAGTTTATACTGAAGATACTAAAGTAATAGAAGAAACAGTATTAACTTATGAAGATGGTGGAACTGAAACATTCAAACCAGCAGATAAAATTCCTGCAGGAACTGAAATCGCTAAAAGTGGTTCTCTTACTATCACTGGAGAAGGAAATGTATTGGTAAGTGGAGTTCGTATCACTGAAACAGGTACAACGAATTCACCTAACAAGGTCCCTGCTGGCTCAGTTCTTGAAGGTGCACAACCTACAGCTCCAGAACCAATTAAAGTTCTTAGAAACGGAATAGAAGTAACCGTTAATACAGGTGAAAAACTACAAGTAGGAGATAAATTAATAACACCACTACCTATTGTTGATGGAAAACAAATCACATTATGGAAAGTTCCACTACAAAAAGGTGATGTAATCCCGGCAGCTTATTCTACTTTTAAACCTAAATTAGCAGAAGAAACAAGCGTAGACAAGTTAACTGGTACAAAAGGTGCTACTTTAACTTTCGATGGAAATAAATATGTTTACAACAATGATACTATTCCTCAAGGTACAAAAACAGTTGGTACAACAGTTGATTTGTCAACAATAACACTTCCTAATGCAACACACGTTGATCCAGCAACAGGAGTAGTAACAACTGTTCCACGTCGTTACACAACAATAAGTGATAATAAGATTGTAATTGAAAATGAGGGAACATACACAATTGTACCTAAGACTTCAACTAACGAAAAAGGTCAAACAATTTATGAAGATGCGAAAGTAGTCTTCACTCCAGATCCAAAATTCGTAGGGGTAGGTACTGGTGTAACCCTTAAACAACCAGACTTAGACTACAATACTCGTGTAGACGGTGACAAAGTAACATCTCGTTATGGAACAGACTATGGATATGCTAAATACACTCCAGTTGTAACTCCAGATTTAACAGCTACTATCACTCGTAAGATTCACTATGTATACGAAGGTGACAAGAGTACGCCGGCTACTGCTAAGAAACCAATCCTAACAATCGATGACAAACCAGTAGTAAATGAACAAACATTAACTTATAACCGTGACTATATCATCATGGAAAAAGATGGAGTAACTGAAAAAGATATCAAAGTTGCTAATGCTGTGACTTTAAATGCTCCAATTAAGATTAAACGATTTGTTAAGGAAAATAATCAAACAGTAGAAAAAGAAATTACAACAAATACACTTCAACCAGGTGATGAAGTTAAAGCTGGAACGCAGTTATCAGCAGGTACGGTAATTATCGGAGTATGGAAACCAATTAATGATGAAAATGCTAAGTTCACACCAATCATTTCACCAGTTCTTAAAGGATACACTGCAGAAGTACAATTACCAAGTACAGAGTATACTAAGAAAGAGGAAAATGGTGTTCAAACACATGTTCGTAATGCAAATAGTACACCAGCGGGTATTTATACACCATCAGCACCAGGTGGAAATGTAGATACTGTAAACGTAGGTGCTTATGAACCATTAGTATCAGTAGTTCGTGCAGACGATAAAGATGATTTTGATGTGTATGTTTACTATAAAGCTGATAAACAAAAAGCGAATGTTGTCTACATCGACTTAGATGAAAAAGGTGACAAACGTGTACTTGAAACACAATCAGGAACTAAAGTATCTGAATTACCAACAGGAACAACTCAAGATCCTAAAACAACATATGGTGTTGAAAAATTATCTGGTGAATCTGATTCTACAATTCCTTATGACACAGCAGATACAATTAAGAAATATACAGATAAAGGTTATGAACTAGCTTCTGACGACTATAAGAATGACGAGAATGGTAGAGCGTTAGCTGATGGACGTAACTTCGATGAAGATTCAAGCGTTGACCAAACATTCTACGTTTACCTACGTCACAAAAAAGAACAATTATCAACAAACGACAAACGTACAGTAACTCGTCATATTGAATACAAATATGCAGATACTGACGATGTTCCAGCTGATAAGAAAGGTCAACCTGTTGAGGAAGCATTAGCGAAGACAGTTACAGAGGTATTAACATTCGAACGTACTCGTACACTTGACATGGCTACAACAGCTAAATTATTCGAAAATGAATACAATGCTTATAAAGCCGTTTTAGCGAATAACGCTGTAGGAAGTGACGCTGAAGTTGATGCTCGTGCTAATTTATTTGAATTTGTACAAGGGGAAGTGAATAAACCGACAGCTACTGATGAAGTAAAAGCAATCATTAGCTACGGTGAATGGCAAGCGAAACCAGGTACAGGTGAAAATATCGAATTAAGTGCAGCAGAGAAAACAATCAAAGATAGTAAATTCAACGATGTAGTTTCTCCAACAGTACCAGGTTACTTACCAGATAACGCTAAAGTAGAAGCAACAGCTGATGTTAACCCTGAATCAGATCCAGATGACTACACTGTAACAGTTACTTACTCACCAGGAGATCAAAAAGCAATTGTTAACTTCGTAGAAGTTGATAGAACAAATACTGATCAAGTAATCACTCCAGGACTTGCAGATCCAGTGACACTTACAGGTAAATCAGGTGCAGCATTCCCAACAACAGCAAATGATTCTGTTCAAGCGAAAATTGCTGAGCTTGTTAAGAAAGGTTACGAGTTAGTAGATAATGGAAATGGATTTGTATCAACTGACAGCTTCGACACAAATTCTGCAGTAGATCAAACATATACAGTGAAACTACGTGCTAAAGAAGCTCCAGTAGTACCGACTGACAGTGTAACTCCACAACCAGGTCAACCAGTAGATCCAGGTAATCCAGATGGACCAAAATGGCCTGAATCAGTTAAAGATCTTAAGAATAAAGATGTTGTAAAACGTACAATTAAGTATGTATACGAAGATGGAACACCAGTAATTGATCCAGCAACAGGTGCACAAAAAGTAGTTGAACAAACTGCAGAATTCACACGTACATCAAATGTGAACCTAGTAACAGGAAACATTACGTACGGAGATTGGACACCAGCGAAGGAACTTGCGGCAGTAGCTTCACCAACAGCAACTGATATTCCAGCAGTAGCAAACCACATCGTAAGTACAGCAACAGTACCAGCGGTAACAGTGGCTGCAGAAGCAGATGATATTACAGAAACAGTAGTATATCGCCAAGTGAAACCAATTACGGTACAACCAAATGATCCAACACCAACGAAAGATCAACCAATTGATCCAAACAATCCAGATGGACCAAAATGGACAGAAGATCTACTTAAGAAATTAGAAGACGCTCGTAAAGAAGAAGTAAACCGTACAATCACGTACAAATACTCAGACGTAGCAAGTGAACTAAAAGCTGATGATGCAGCTAAAGCAGGTCAAAACGCAGCTAACGAAGTTACAAACAAAGTAGAATTCAAACGCCCAGTAACAATTGATCCTAAGACATTAGAATTCACATATGGAGATTGGGTAGCTACAAACAATGATACTACATTAGAAGGAAACACAACTGTTCCAGTTGTCCCAGGATATGTAGCAACAGGAGATGTAGAAAAATCTAAAGCTAACGTAACAGATGTAAAAGCTGAAGATAAAGATATTACGGATAAAGTAGTGTACAAAGCTTTAGGTAAATACGTACCAGTAGTACCAGAAGGATTTACACCACCAACAATTCAAAATCCACAATATCCAAATAACAATGATGATCCATCTAAACCAGGGGATCCAACAACTACAACTAAGATTCCATACGTACCTGGATTAACACCGTTAAATCCAACTACAGGACAACCGTTAGAACCAGTAACACCTGGTAATCCAAAAGATGGATACAAAGTCCCAGAATTACCAAAAGATCCAACACAAAACACTACAATCACGTATGTTAAAGACGGATCACAAGTGGCGGTAACACACTTCATCGAAGTAAACAGCGCAACTGATAAGACAGAAAAAGGTGCAGTAGCAACATCAATCGTTGATACAGGCGATACTGGAAAAGCCTTCACAAAAGGTCAATCAGTAACAGACACAATCAACGCATTGAAAGCTAAAGGATACACAGTTGTAGAAAATGGATACCCAGCAAACGGAACATTTGATGCAGATGTAACTACAAACCAAGAGTACAAAGTACTAGTAACTGTTAAACCAGTAACGATTACACCAAATACTGATGTTCCAAATGAAGATCCAAATACACCGGTAGATCCAAACAATCCAATTCAACCAGGTAAACCAATTGCTCCAACTAATCCAGAAGGACCAAAATGGACTAAAGACTTGATTGATAAGTTAAGAGATGCTCGTAAAGAAGAAGTAACACGTACAATCACGTACAAATACTCAACTGAAGCAAGTGAATTAAAAGCTGACGATGCGGCTAAAGCAGGACAAGAAGCGGCTGATACAGTTACAAATACAGTAACATTCAAACGTTCAGTAACAATCGATCCAGTTACGAAAGAATTTACTTATGGAGATTGGGAAGCTACAAACGGAACTACATTAGCAGGTAAAGCAGCTCTTCCAGTTGTCTCAGGATATGTTGCAACTGGAGATGTAGAATCATCTAAGAAAAATGTAGAAAAGGTTAAAGCAACTGATAAAGATATTACTGAAAATGTAGTCTACAAAACGGTAGGTAAATACGTACCAGTAATTCCAGAAGGAATCATACCACCTGCGAATACAAACGTAGATCCAAAACCTTATACAAATGATCCACAAGATGGTTCTAAAGTTAAAGATCCAGATCCAACTAACCCAGTGGTACCAGGAACAACAACACCAATCGTTCCACAAATCCCAGGAACTACACCAGTAGGTCCAGATGGAAAACCATTGAAACCTGTTGATCCAGCAGATCCAAGTAAAGGATACGTACCACCAACACCAACAGATCCAACGAAAGATACATCGATTATCTACGTTAAAGACGGATCACAAGTGGCAGTAGTTCACTTCGTAGATGATAAAGGTAACTCTGTAAATGAATCAGTTATTGAAACTGGAGATACAGGTGGAACAATTAGCACAACTAAAGCAGATGCCGTTAAGACTGCGTTAGAAGCTAAAGGTTATGAAGTAGTGGCTCCAACAGATGCACTTTACACAGCAGATAAAGAAGGATTCTACAAAGAAGCAGATCGTAAATTTGACGCTGTAAGTGATAAAGCTACTGGAGCAGCTAACGAGAAAGTACCTAGCCAACAATACTATGTAATTGTTAAGGCGAAAGAACTTCCAGTCGTACCAACGAAACCAGTAAATCCAAATAATGATCCAGTAGATCCAACAGATCCAACAACTCCAAACAAACCACGTGATCCTGAAACTACGGTAACACCAAAACCAACTGATAAAGTACCAAACGATCCTAAGAACCGTACTTACGGAGAATTAGGATTAGTAGAAACAGTTACACGTACAATCAACTACGTGAAGAATGATGGTTCTAAAGCTGCAGACCCAGTTAAAGAAATATTAACATTCACACGTAAAGCGAAAATCAATGCTGTAACTGGAGAAGTAACTTACTTAGATAACGATGGGAATGCGTCAACGAAAGAAGCAGGTCCATGGACTCCAGTAAATGGTGATAAATTCGCAGAGAAAACATCACCTTCAGTAACAAACTACACACCAACAGTAGAGAAAGTAGCTGAAAAAACAGGTGTAACAGCAACAGATCCAGACATCGTTGAAACAGTAGTGTATAACCCTTCAACAACAACTATCGATCCAAATCCAACAACTCCAGGTGGAAATGTAGAGCCAAATTCACCTGTACCAGGAGATCCAAAAGGACGTACGTACAAAGATCTAGGATTAGTTGAAGAAGTAACTCACACAGTTCATTACAAACTTGAAGATGGATCAGATGCAGGTATTGCAGATAACGTTCAAAAAGTAACATTTACACGTACTGCTAAGATTGATTCTGTAACAGGAGCAATTCTTGAATACGGTAAATGGACACCAGAAATGAAAGAATTTACTGCAGTAACAACTCCAACACAAGATGGATACATTGCTTCAGCGAAAACATCTACAGCAAATGCTAATGTAGGAGCGACAGATAAAGATACAGAAGAAACAATTATCTACCGCAAACTTGGTTCATACGTGCCAGTAGTTCCAGCAGGCGTAACACCTCCAGCGGACTTCGATAAGACACCAAAACCATATCCAAATGCGACTCCAGAAGATCCAACGAAACCAGGAACTCCGACTACAACAACAACGATTCCTGAAATCCCTGGAACAACTCCAGTAGGACCAGATGGAACACCATTAACGAAAAATCCAAATGGTGGATATGACGTACCACCAGTACCAACAGATCCAACTCAAAACACTACAATCACGTACGTTAAAGATGGATCACAAGTTGCGGTAACACACTTCATTGAAGTTAACAGTGCAACTGATAAAACAGAAAAAGGTGCAGTAGCAACATCAATCGTTGATACAGGAGATACAGGAAAGGCCTTCACAAAAGGACAATCTGTAACAGACACAATCAACGCTTTGAAAGCTAAAGGATACACAGTAGTAGAAAATGGATACCCAGAAAACGGAACATTTGATTCAGATGTAACTACTAACCAAGAGTACAAAGTACTAGTAACTGTTAAAGAAATTCCAGTTACACCAGACGATGTAACTCCAACTCCAGATACTCCAATCGATCCAAATAATCCAAATGGACCAAAATGGACTCCAGAGTTAATCAAAGAGTTAGAAGAAGGACGTACAGAAGACGTTAAACGTACAATCAAGTACATCTACTCAGACGGAACAGCAGTTGAAGATAGCAACCTAACTTCAGTAGCTGATAAGAAAGAGAAGACGTTAACATTCAAACGTTCAGCAACAATCAATCCTGTAACAGGTAAGATTACGTTTGGAAACTGGACTCCAGCTAAACAATCATTCGAAGAAGTAACATCACCAGAAATCGACGGTTACATTGTGGACAGAGCAACTGTACCAGCTAAAGAAGTAACAGAGACTGCAGGAGATATTACAGAAGTAGTAGTGTATAAGAAACTTGGTTCATATGTACCAGTAGTACCAGAAGGAGTAACAGTACCGCCAGGAACTGATACAACACCTAAGGTATATCCAAAAGATCCAACGGATCCAACAAGACCAGGAACACCAACAACAGTGATTCCTCATATACCTGGAGTAACTCCATTAAATCCATCTACAGGTAAACCATTAGAGCCAGTAACACCAGGTAGACCAGAAGACGGATATAAAGTACCACCAGTACCAACAGATCCAACACAAGACACTAACATTGTTTATGCGAAAGACGGATCACAAGTGGCAATCGTTCACTTCGTAGATGAAGATGGAAATGCTGTTCACACTTCATTCGTAGAAGCAGGAAATGCAGGTTCTAAATTCACTAAAGCAGGTGAAGTGGCTAAGATTGTTACAGAATTAGAAAAATCTGGATACAGTGTAGTATCAAATAAAGCAGATCAAAAAGAATATCCAGGAAAAGAAGGAGAATTCGATAGCGTTGATGATAAAGGTGAAAACGGAGTGTCTCAAGTTTACTACGTAACAGTAGCTAAACCAGTTCCAGTAACTCCAACAGATCCTAAGAACCCTAACCCAGGAGATCCAATCGATCCGAATAAACCGGACGGACCAAAATGGACTGAAGATGCTCTTAATAAACTAAACAACATTAAGACAGTAACTCGTACAATTACTTACGTTAAAGCTGGTACTGATGAAGAAGTATCATCAACTGAAGCACCAAAAGTAACTGACAAAGTAAACTTCAAACGTACAGCAATTGTAAATCCAAAAGATGGTTCTCTAGTAGGATACGACACAAATGGTGACGGTAAAGCAGATGTACCAGCAACTGACACTGACAGTGGATGGACAGCTGTTAACAACGACACTACATTTGATAAAGTAACATCACCAGTAGTTAAAGGATATGTTCTGAAAAATACAGCTCAAAAAGAAGTAGCAGAAACAACAGGCTTAACTCCTAAATCTGATAATGAAACTATCAAAGTAGAGTACGTACCAGTTGGAACATGGACACCGAAAGTACCAGAAGGTGAAACACCAATTAATCCAATTCCATATCCAAATGATCCAAAAGATCCAGGAAAAGTTGTAGATCCAAACGATCCAATAAATCCAAACGATCCAAACAAACCAAGTGTACCAGTGATTCCACATATCCCAGGAACAACACCAAAAGATCCAAATGGAAATCCACTGAAACCAGTTGATCCAACAGATCCATCTAAAGGATATGTACCACCGACACCTAAGACTCCAACTGAAAATACTGAAATTAAGTATGAAAAAGATACTCAAAAAGCAACAGTTAAGTATGTTGTTGAAGGAGCAAACACTGTTCTTCACACAGATAACTTAGAAGGAAAATCTGGAGAAGCAATTAACTACTCAACAGCAGATAAACTTGCTGACTTGAAAGTACTTGGATATGAATTAGTAACTGACGGATTCACAACAGCGACAGATAAGAACTTCGATAAAGATACAAAAGTTGATCAAAACTTCGTAGTAACAGTGAAACCAAAAGTTGTAGACGTTCCACCGTTTGATCCAACAAATCCGAACGATCCAAATATTCCAAAACCAGGACAACCAATTGATCCAGAAAATCCAAATGGACCAAAATGGACAGAAGAGCTAATCAAGTCATTAGACACAACTAAGCATGTTAACCGTACAATTTCTTATGTGAAAGAAGATGGAAGCAAAGTTGAGTACTTAGATAAAGATGGAAATAAATCTACAGCCGATGTGACTGACAAAGTAACATTCACTCGTGACTTGAAAGTTAATGTCGTAACTGGTAAGATTGTTGATCCTAATGTAGCTTGGACATCTAAAGACACTACATTCGATGCAGTGAAATCACCAGTAGCTCCAGGATACGTTCTGAAAGATGCAACTCAAAAAGTAGTAGCAGAAACTACAGGATTAACTGAAAACTCTAAAGATGAAACAATCAAAGTAGTTTACGTACCAGTAGGAACATGGGTGCCAAATGTACCGAAAGGTGAAACACCAATCGATCCAATTCCATATCCAAATGATCCAAAAGATCCAGGTAAAGTTGTAGATCCAAACGATCCAACAAATCCAAACGATCCAAATAAACCAAGCGTACCAGTGATTCCACATATCCCAGGAACAACACCAAAAGATCCAAATGGAAACCCACTGAAACCAGTAGATCCAGAAGATCCAACAAAAGGATATGTACCACCAACACCTACAACACCTACAGAGAACACTGAAATCAATTACGAAAAAGATACTCAAAAAGCAGTAACGAAATTCGTAGATCCAAGTGGGAACCCAATTCCAGGTGTAACGAACATCGAAGAAACTGGTAAATCAGGTGAGCCATTAACGAAAGCAACAGAAGTAACTACAGAAATTGCTAAGTTAATTGCTAAAGGATATGATCTAGTAAGCAACAACTATGGTAAAGATAATAACGGAAACTTTGACAAAGATTCTGGAAAAGATCAAGAATACACTGTAGTGTTAATACCACACGTTGAGCCAATTAAACCATTTGACCCAACAAATCCAGACGATCCAAATACTCCAAAACCAGGACAACCAATCGATCCAAATAATCCTGATGGACCAAAATGGACTGAAGAGTTAATTAACAAACTTGAAACTACTAAACACGTTACTCGTAAAATCACTTATGTAGAAGATGGTACAGATAAAGAAGTTGCAGACAAAGCAACTGACAAAGTAACATTTACTCGTGAAGCTAAGATTAACGTTGTTACAGGCACTATCGAATATGGTAAATGGACTCCAGTAAACAACGATACTACATTTGATAAAGTAACATCACCAGTAGTTCCAGGATACGTTCTGAAAGATCCAGCTCAAAAAGAAGTAGCTGAAACTACAGGATTAACTGAAAACTCTAAAGATGAAACAATCAAAGTAGTTTACGTTCCAGTTGGAAGACTTGTACCGAAAGTACCAGAAGGTGTAACACCACCAACTCCAACGCCTTACGATAATGATCCTCAAGATCCAGGTAAAGTTGTACCACCAAGTCCAACGAAACCAACAGATCCACAAGATCCAAATAGTCCGAAAGTACCAGTAATTCCTCATATCCCAGGAACAACACCAAAAGTTCCACAAGACCCAACGAAACCAGTGGATCCAAACACTAACCCACTTGTACCGTTGAAACCAGTGGATCCAAAAGATCCATCTAAAGGATATGAAGTACCACCAGTGCCAACAGATCCAGGTACGGATACACCAATCGTTTATGAAAATGATAAACAAAAAGCTATCACTAACTTCGTAGATAACAATGGTAAAGTAGTATCTGATCCAGTAGTAGATCAAGGAGATTCAGGATCTAAATTCACTAAGTCTGGAGATGTTGAAAGCAAGATTAAAGAACTTGTTAAGAAAGGTTATGTTGTAACAAGCAACGATTACCCTTCAGCAGATACAGATAGAGTATTCGACAACGATAAAGATAAAGATCAAATCTTCAACGTTAAAGTTACTCCATTAATTGTACCTACAGATCCAAATAGCCCTGATCAACCACAGGTGCCAACTGATCCAACGAAACCAGTAGGTCCAAACAACCCACTGAAACCAGTAACACCATCAACGCCAGAACCAGGTAAACCAGTATTCCCAGAAGATCCAAACAGCCCAGTATGGCCTGAAACAGTGAAAGATATGGTTACAGAAACAACTGCAACTCGTACAATCACTTATGTGGATCGCAATGGAAAAGAAGTCGCAGCTACTCACACTGAAACAATCAAGTTCAAACGTACTGCGAAAGTGAACCTAGTAACTGGAGATATCACATATGGTGAATGGATAGTAGTAGGCAATGATACTATCTTAGATGGTAACAAGTTACCGAAAGTGGATGGATATATCGCTCGTGGCGGAGATATCGAATCATCTCAAAAAGATATTAAAGCAACAGCAGGTGTAAACATCACTGAAAGAGTTGTTTACGACAAACTTGGATCATGGATTCCAAAATTACCAGAGGGACAAACACAAGTTCCACCAACTCCATATCCAAACGATCCGACAGATCCAACGAAACCAGGAACAGATAGACCACGTGTACCATACGTACCAGGATTTATCCCTGTAGATCCAAATGGAAATCCATTGAAACCAGTTGATCCAAACGATCCAACGAAAGGATATGAAGTACCGGTTGTACCGGCAGATCCAACTCAAGATACGCCAATCAAGTACATCCCTGTTCCTAAGCCAAATAATGGTGGTGGCAACAATGGAGGCGGAGGTGGTAATACACCAACTCCACAACCTCAACCAAATCCAACTCCTCAACCAGAACCTAGTCCTGCACCAAATCCTGTTCCAGTGACACCTGAGACTCCTGAACAACCAGTAGTTCCAGTGGCACCTGAACAACCAGCAGAGCCTGCTACACCACAGTATATGGATGGTCAACGTGAACTTCCAAATACAGGTACAGAAGCACACTCTAGTCTTGCAGCACTTGGACTTCTAGGAGCTTTGAGTGGATTCGGATTGATTGCTCGTAAGAAAAGAAAAGACGAAGAATAATTCAGACTTTCTTTCAAACAGTGATTGATTCAGCCTAAGAAAGAACTTGAGATTTAATATCTCAGGTTCTTTTCTTTTTTGAAAATGGTATAATATAGTGAGAACGATAGAGGAGAAGTGTAAATTGATCGCACAACTAGATACAAAAACAGTCTATAGTTTTATGGAGAGTGTCATTTCAATCGACAAGTATGTGAGAGTAGCAAAAGACTATGGATACACTCATCTGGCTATGATGGATATTGATAATCTTTATGGGGCTTTCGACTTTCTAGAGGTTACAAAAAAATACGGCATTCATCCTTTGTTAGGGCTTGAAATGAATGTGTTTGTAGATGACAAGGATGTGAATCTGCGCTTTTTAGCTTTATCTAGTGTGGGCTATCAGCAGTTGATGAAGCTTTCAACAGCCAAGATGCAGGGGGAGAAAAGTTGGTCAGTTCTATCTCAGTATCTAGAGGATATTGCGGTAATTGTGCCTTATTTTGAAGAGCTTGAGTTGTTAAATCTAGGCTGTGATTACTATATAGGGGTTTACCCAGAAACACTGGCCAGCGAATTTCACCATCCTATTTTGCCATTGTATCGGGTCAATACATTTGAAAGTAAGGATAGAGAAGTTCTTCAAGTATTAACAGCGATTAAAGAAAATCTCCCCCTCAGAGAAGTTCCCTTGCGCTCACGACAAGATGTCTTTATATCAGCAAGTTCTTTAGAGAAACTATTCCAAGAACGTTTTCCTCAAGCCTTGGACAATTTAGAAAAGCTTATTTCAGGTATTTCTTATGATTTGGATACTAGTCTGAAACTGCCTCGCTTTAATCCTGTTAGACCAGCAGTAGAAGAGTTGAGAGAACGTGCTGAATTGGGGCTTGCTCAGAAGGGGTTGACTGGTAAAGAATATCAAGACCGTCTAGACCAAGAATTGGCTGTTATTCATGATATGGGCTTTGATGATTATTTCTTGGTTGTCTGGGATTTGTTGCGTTTTGGACGTTCGAATGGCTATTATATGGGAATGGGACGGGGTTCTGCAGTCGGTAGTTTGGTTTCCTATGCCTTGGATATTACAGGAATTGATCCAGTTCAAAAGAATCTCATTTTTGAACGTTTCCTCAATCGTGAACGCTATACTATGCCTGATATTGATATTGATATTCCTGATATTTATCGTCCAGATTTTATCAGATATGTTGGTAATAAATATGGCAGTAAACATGCGGCTCAAATCGTTACTTTTTCTACCTTTGGAGCCAAGCAAGCTCTTCGAGATGTCTTGAAACGCTATGGTGTGCCAGAGTATGAATTATCTGCAATTACCAAGAAAATCAGTTTTCGTGATAATCTCAAGTCGGCCTATGAGGGGAATCTCCAGTTTCGTCAGCAAATCAATAGCAAGTTAGAATACCAAAAAGCCTTTGAAATTGCCTGCAAGATTGAGGGTTATCCAAGACAAACCTCTGTCCATGCAGCTGGTGTTGTGATTAGTGACCAAGACTTGACCAACTACATCCCTCTAAAGCATGGCGATGAAATTCCACTGACTCAGTATGATGCTCATGGTGTTGAAGCAAGTGGGCTTTTGAAAATGGATTTTCTGGGGCTGCGAAATTTGACCTTTGTCCAGAAGATGCAAGAGTTGCTTGCTGAAACAGAAGGTGTTAAGATAGCTATCAATGAGATTGATTTGGAAGACAAAGAAACGTTGGCTTTATTTGCATCTGGCAATACAAAAGGTATTTTTCAATTTGAGCAACCTGGTGCCATTCGGCTGCTTAAGCGTGTGCAACCAGTCTGTTTTGAAGATGTCGTAGCGACTACTTCTCTAAATAGACCAGGTGCTAGTGACTATATCAATAATTTTGTGGCGAGAAAGCATGGGCAGGAAGAAGTGACAGTTCTGGATCCAGTACTGGAGGACATTTTAGCTCCAACCTACGGTATCATGCTCTATCAGGAGCAGGTTATGCAGGTTGCTCAGCGATTTGCTGGATTTAGTCTTGGGAAAGCTGATATTTTACGTCGGGCTATGGGGAAAAAAGATGCTTCTGCCATGCATGAGATGAGGGCTTCCTTTATTCAAGGCTCATTAGATGCTGGTCATACTGCGGAAAAAGCAGAGCAGGTCTTTGATGTCATGGAGAAGTTTGCAGGTTATGGATTTAATAGATCTCATGCCTATGCCTACTCAGCCTTGGCCTTCCAGTTGGCTTATTTTAAAACACATTATCCAGCTATCTTTTATCAGGTCATGTTGAATTCTTCCAACAGTGATTACCTAACAGATGCACTTGAAGCAGGCTTTGAAGTAGCACCATTGTCCATCAATACCATCCCCTATCATGATAAAATTGCCAACAAGTTCATCTATCTAGGTCTGAAATCGATTAAAGGGGTCAGCAATGATTTGGCGCTTTGTATTATAAAAAATAGACCTTATTCTAACATTGAAGATTTTATAGCTAAATTACCTGAGAATTATTTGAAACTTCCTTTGCTAGAACCTTTGGTAAAAGTTGGTCTTTTCGATTCATTTGAAAAAAATCGTCAAAAAGTATTCAATAATTTAGCTAATCTATTTGAATTTGTGAAAGAGTTAGGAAGCTTGTTTGGAGATACTACTTATAGTTGGCAGGAATCGGAAGATTGGACGGAACAAGAAAAATTCTATATGGAACAAGAGCTTCTAGGAGTGGGAGTTAGCAAACATCCACTACAAGCTATTGCAAGTAAGGCTATCTACCCAATTACACCAATCGGAAATTTGTCAGAAAATAGTCACTCAATTATATTGGTTGAAATTCAGAAAATAAAAGTGATTCGGACCAAAAAGGGTGAAAATATGGCCTTCTTACAGGTAGATGATAGTAAGAAAAAATTGGATGTTACCCTCTTCACAGACTTATATCGACAGATTGGGAATGAGTTGAAAGAAGGTGGATTCTACTACATCAAAGGGAAAGTACAGTCACGTGATGGCCGTCTGCAAATGATTGCACAAGAAATAAGAGAAGCAGTGGCTGAACGCTTCTGGATTCAGGTGAAAAATCATGACTCGGATCAGGAGATGTCATGTATTTTAGATCAGTATAAAGGCCCAATTCCAGTCATTATCAGGTATGAAGAAGAACAGAAAACTATTGTTTCTCCCCATCATTTTGTGACTAAATCTGATGAATTAGAAGCAAAATTGAATGGAATCGTTATGAAAACGATTTATCGCTAAAATTACGGAAAATAGAAGAATTTTCTAATTAAATGTGATATAATCAGTAAGAATGTTAAAAGAAAAAGGAGCATAACCAATATGAAACGTATTGCTGTTTTGACTAGTGGTGGAGACGCCCCTGGTATGAACGCTGCCATCCGTGCAGTTGTTCGTCAAGCAATCTCAGAAGGAATGGAAGTATTTGGTATCTATGATGGATATGCTGGTATGGTTGCTGGTGAAATTCATCCCCTAGATGCAGCTTCAGTAGGAGACATCATTTCTCGTGGTGGTACTTTCCTTCACTCTGCTCGTTACCCAGAGTTTGCTCAACTTGAAGGGCAACTTAAAGGGATTGAGCAATTGAAAAAACACGGAATCGAAGGTGTAGTTGTTATCGGTGGTGACGGATCTTACCACGGTGCTATGCGTTTGACTGAACATGGATTCCCAGCTATCGGTCTTCCTGGTACAATCGATAACGATATCGTTGGTACTGACTTCACAATCGGTTTCGACACAGCGGTTACTACTGCTATGGACGCTATCGATAAGATTCGTGATACATCATCAAGTCACCGTCGTACATTTGTTATCGAAGTTATGGGACGTAACGCAGGTGATATCGCTCTTTGGGCTGGTATTGCAACTGGTGCTGATGAAATCATCATTCCTGAAGAAGGATTCAAGATTGAAGATATCGTAGAAAGCATTAAATGTGGTTACGAGTGTGGTAAAAAACACAATATCATTGTCTTGGCAGAAGGTGTGATGTCAGCAGCTGAATTTGGTCAAAAACTTAAAGAAGCTGGAGATACAAGCGACCTTCGTGTGACAGAACTTGGACATATTCAACGTGGTGGTTCTCCAACTGCGCGTGACCGTGTTTTGGCGTCACGTATGGGTGCCCATGCCGTTAAACTTCTTAAAGAAGGTATTGGTGGTGTTGCGGTTGGTATCCGTAACGAGAAAATGGTTGAAAACCCAATTCTTGGAACTGCAGAAGAAGGAGCTTTGTTTAGCTTGACTGCAGACGGTAAGATTGTGGTTAACAACCCACATAAAGCTGACCTTGAGCTATCTAGCTTGAATAAGAGCTTGTCATAATTTATAATTTTGTTAAAAAGACCAAAAAGGTCATATATAAAGGAGTCACAAAAATCATGAACAAACGTGTAAAAATCGTTGCAACTTTGGGTCCTGCGGTAGAAATCCGTGGTGGTAAAAAATTCGGTGATGACGGATACTGGGGTGAAAAACTTGATGTTGAAGCTTCAGCTAAAAACATTGCTAAATTGATTGAAGCTGGTGCTAACACATTCCGTTTCAACTTCTCACACGGTGACCACCAAGAGCAAGGTGACCGTATGGCAACTGTTAAACTTGCAGAAAAACTTGCAGGTAAAAAAGTTGGTTTCCTTCTTGATACAAAGGGACCAGAAATCCGTACAGAATTGTTTGAAGGAGATGCAAAAGAGTACTCTTACACAACTGGTGAAAAAATCCGTGTTGCGACTAAACAAGGAATCAAATCAACTCGTGATGTGATTGCATTGAACGTTGCTGGCGCTCTTGATATCTATGATGATGTTGAAGTTGGTCGTCAAGTTTTGGTTGACGATGGTAAACTTGGTCTTCGTGTGGTTGCTAAAGATGACGCAACTCGTGAATTCGAAGTTGAAGTTGAAAACGATGGCGTAATTGCTAAACAAAAAGGTGTTAATATCCCTAACACTAAAATTCCTTTCCCAGCTCTTGCTGAACGTGATAACGACGATATCCGCTTTGGTCTTGAACAAGGAATTAACTTCATCGCGATTTCATTCGTACGTACTGCAAAAGACGTGAACGAAGTTCGTGCAATCTGTAAAGAAACTGGAAACGGACACGTTCAATTGTTTGCTAAAATAGAAAACCAACAAGGTATCGACAACTTGGATGAAATCATTGAAGCTGCTGATGGTATCATGATTGCTCGTGGTGACATGGGTATCGAAGTACCATTCGAAATGGTTCCAGTTTACCAAAAAATGATTATCAAGAAAGTCAATGCTGCTGGTAAAGTTGTTATCACTGCAACAAACATGCTTGAAACAATGACTGAAAAACCACGTGCAACTCGTTCAGAAGTATCAGACGTATTCAACGCTGTTATCGACGGTACTGATGCTACAATGCTTTCAGGTGAGTCTGCAAACGGTAAATACCCACTTGAGTCAGTAACTACAATGGCTACAATCGACAAGAACGCTCAAACTCTTCTTAACGAATACGGTCGTTTGAACTCAGATTCATTTGAACGCAACTCTAAGACAGAAGTAATGGCTTCAGCTGTTAAAGATGCTACTAACTCAATGGACATTAAATTGGTTGTAACTCTTACTAAGACAGGTCACACTGCACGTTTGATTTCTAAATACCGTCCAAATGCTGACATCTTGGCATTGACATTCGACGAATTGACAGAACGTGGATTGATGTTGAACTGGGGTGTTATCCCAATGTTGACAGATGCTCCATCATCAACTGACGATATGTTCGAAATTGCTGAACGTAAAGCAGTTGAAGCAGGACTTGTACAATCTGGTGACGATATCGTTATCGTAGCTGGTGTACCAGTTGGAGAAGCTGTTCGTACAAACACAATGCGTATCCGCACTGTACGCTAAGTAAAATGAAAAAAAGCCTATCATATCAAGCTTTCTAGCCTATATGATGGGCTCTTTTTTTGTCTAGGGGGCAAAAGGGGGCAAAACTTTTTACTTTCTACTCAATGCGACAGTATCAAGTGCGTCAAGTACTGCTTGCTCCAGACTTTTTGTAACGTGAGTATAGATCTAATTGGTAGTTTTCGGATTTATGCTCAAACTGTGACATGATAGCTTTTAAAGTTATGTTGTTTTTACGTAAACTTCATAAAATGTTTAGTTAAGATAGAGATAAAAAAACTCCTTGATGACTCAAGGAGTTATTACTATCTAAATTAGTTTTTAGAAGCTGCTTCGAATTCTGGATTTTTCCATGCTTCGTCAATGATAGCTTGCAATTCTTTAGCAGATGCTTGCATTTTTTGAGTTTCTGCGTCGTTCAATGGGATATTTACTGGACGAACGATACCATGTGCACCAACAACAGCTGGTTGACCGATAAAGACGTTCTCAACTCCGTATTGACCTTCTTGGAATACTGAAAGTGGGAGTACTGCGTTTTCGTCGTCAAGGATTGCTTTAGTGATACGAGCAAGGGCTACTGCGATACCGTAGTATGTTGCACCTTTTTTGTTGATGATTGTGTAGGCTGCATCACGAACACCTTCGAACAATTCAATCAATTCAGCTTCTTGAACATTTTGAGTGTCTTTAAGGAATTCTTCAAGGTTTACACCAGCGATGTTAGCGTGTGACCAAACAGCGAACTCAGAGTCACCGTGTTCACCCATAATGTAGGCGTGGACTGAACGAGCATCAACATCCAATTTTTCAGCAAGTGCTTGACGGAAACGAGCTGAGTCAAGTGAAGTACCTGAACCGATAACGCGTTCTTTAGGGAATCCAGAGAATTTCCAAGTTGAGTAAGTCAAGACGTCAACTGGGTTAGCAGCAACAAGGAAGATACCTTTGAAACCTGATTCAACAACTTGAGTTACAATTGATTTGTTGATAGCAAGGTTTTTACCTACAAGGTCAAGACGAGTTTCACCTGGTTTTTGAGGCGCACCTGCAGTGATTACAACAAGGTCAGCGTCTGCACAGTCAGAGTATTGAGCTGCATAGATTTTTTTAGGTGAAGTGAAGGCAAGGGCGTGACTAAGGTCAAGCGCGTCACCAACAGCTTTTTCATGCAATTGTGGAATTTCGATAATTCCAAGCTCTTGTGCAATTCCTTGGTTAACAAGTGCAAAAGCGTAAGAAGAACCTACAGCACCATCACCGACAAGGATAACTTTTTTGTGTTGTTTAGTTGAAGTCATTATTCTAAACATCTCCTTAATTTTATTCAGGGATTTCCCCAGTTATTTCAATTTTATCACTTTTGAAAAGCTTTGTCACGGATATACATTTCAGTTCTTGATGTAAACGTTTTAGTGGTTTTAGATACCTGAAATATAGCGGACATTATGGTATAATATAGTTAATTACTAATAGTGAAATGAGGCATTTATTAATGCAGGATAGAAATTTAGTGAATGTCAATCTGACAAAGGAGATGAAGACGAGCTTTATTGACTACGCTATGAGTGTTATCGTAGCGCGGGCTCTTCCTGATGTTCGAGATGGCTTGAAACCCGTCCACCGTCGGATTCTCTACGGAATGAATGAACTGGGTGTTACTCCAGACAAACCCCATAAAAAATCTGCTCGTATTACAGGGGATGTCATGGGTAAATATCACCCACACGGGGATTCCTCTATCTATGAAGCCATGGTCCGTATGGCTCAATGGTGGAGTTACCGTTACATGCTTGTAGATGGTCATGGGAACTTTGGTTCCATGGACGGTGATGGTGCTGCCGCCCAGCGTTACACTGAGGCACGTATGAGCAAGATTGCTCTGGAAATGCTTCGTGATATTAACAAAAATACAGTTGATTTCGTTGATAACTATGATGCCAATGAACGTGAACCCTTGGTCTTGCCAGCACGTTTTCCTAATCTTTTGGTTAATGGAGCAACTGGTATTGCGGTTGGGATGGCAACCAATATTCCACCTCATAACCTTGGTGAAACCATTGATGCAGTGAAGTTGGTCATGGACAATCCTGAAGTGACCACTAAGGACTTGATGGAAGTCCTGCCTGGACCAGATTTTCCAACCGGTGCTCTTGTTATGGGGAAATCAGGTATTCATAAGGCTTATGAAACAGGTAAAGGATCGATTGTCCTCCGTTCACGTACTGAAATTGAAGAAACTAAGACTGGCCGTGAGCGTATTGTTGTAACAGAATTTCCTTATATGGTCAATAAAACCAAGGTGCATGAGCATATTGTTCGTTTGGTTCAGGAAAAACGCATTGAGGGGATCACAGCAGTACGTGATGAGTCGAACCGCGAAGGGGTTCGATTCGTTATCGAAGTTAAGCGCGATGCCTCAGCCAATGTTATCCTTAATAATCTCTTCAAGATGACCCAGATGCAAACCAACTTTGGTTTTAATATGTTAGCGATTCAAAATGGGGTACCCAAGATTTTGTCTCTTCGTCAGATTTTGGATGCTTATATTGAGCACCAAAAAGAAGTGGTTGTTCGTCGTACTCGTTTTGATAAGGAAAAAGCGGAAGCTCGTGCTCATATTTTAGAAGGTCTCTTGATTGCGCTAGACCATATCGACGAAGTGATTCGTATCATCCGTGCTAGTGAAACGGATGAGGAAGCACAAGCTGAGTTGATGAGCAAGTTTAAGCTTTCTGAACGTCAAAGTCAAGCCATTCTTGATATGCGTCTTCGTCGTTTGACAGGTTTGGAACGCGATAAGATTCAGTCTGAGTATGATGACCTCTTGGCTCTGATTGCAGATTTAGCAGATATTCTAGCTAAGCCGGAACGTGTTTCTCAAATTATCAAGGATGAATTAGATGAAGTCAAGCGTAAGTTTGGCGACCAACGTCGTACGGAATTGATGGTTGGTGAAGTCTTGAGTCTTGAAGATGAGGATCTAATTGAAGAAGCTGATGTTTTAATCACTCTTTCTAACAAAGGATACATTAAACGTCTGGACCAAGCTGAGTTTACCGCTCAAAAACGTGGTGGACGTGGTGTTCAAGGAACTGGTGTTAAGGATGACGATTTTGTTCGTGAGTTAGTGTCGACTAGTACCCATGATCACCTGCTCTTCTTCACAAATAAAGGACGCGTCTATCGCCTGAAAGGCTATGAAATTCCTGAATATGGCCGTACTGCTAAGGGATTGCCAATTGTCAATCTTTTGAAATTGGATGAAGGTGAAAGTATTCAGACCATCATCAATGTTGAGTCTGAACGTAGTGATGATGCTTACCTCTTCTTCACAACCCGTCATGGTATTGTGAAGAGAACCAGTGTCAAGGAATTTGCTAATATCCGTCAGAATGGACTTAAAGCACTTAACCTCAAGGATGAAGATGAGTTGATTAATGTCTTGCTGACAGAAGAGGATACGGATATTATCATTGGTACCAAGTTTGGTTATTCAGTTCGCTTTAATCAATCAGCTGTTCGTGGTATGAGTCGTATCGCCACTGGTGTGAAAGGTGTTAACCTTCGTGACGGAGACACAGTTGTTGGTGCTAGTGTGATTACAGACCAGGACGAGGTTCTTATCATCACAGAAAAGGGGTATGGTAAGCGCACAGTTGCGACCGAATATCCAACTAAAGGTCGTGGTGGTAAAGGGATGCAAACCGCTAAGATTACAGAAAAGAACGGTTCTCTTGCTGGTCTTATGACCGTTAAAGGCGATGAAGATTTGATGATTATCACTGATACAGGTGTCATGATTAGAACCAACGTTGCCAATATTTCACAAACAGGTCGCTCAACTATGGGAGTTAAAGTGATGCGCCTGGACCAAGATGCTAAAATTGTAACCTTTACTACGGTTGCAGCTGCAGAAAAAGAAGAAGTTGGGACAGAAAACGAAACAGAAGGTGAAGCATAATGTCTCATAAAAAGAAAACAAACCGTAAAAATTTACTAATCAATATTTTGGCAGGATTCTTAATCATCTTGTCAATAGCTTTGATTTTCAATTCAAAAATTCGTGATATGTTCATGGTTTGGAATACCAATAAATACCAAGTCAGCCAGGTATCAAAAGAAAAATTGGAAGAAAATCAAGATACAGAAGGGAATTTTGACTTTGATTCCGTAAAAGCCATCTCGTCAGAAGCTGTCTTATCCTCACAATGGGATTCGCAAAAATTGCCAGTTATCGGTGGAATTGCTGTCCCTGAGGTAGAAATTAACTTGCCTATTTTTAAGGGACTGGATAATGTCAATCTTTTCTATGGAGCTGGTACAATGAAGCGTGATCAAGTGATGGGGAAAGGAAACTATTCCCTTGCGAGCCATCACATCTTCACGGCGGAAAACGCCAGCCAAATGCTCTTTTCTCCATTATCACGCGCTAAAAATGGGATGAAAATTTATCTTACTGATAAGGATAAAGTTTATACCTATGAAATCCGTGAAGTGAAGCATGTGACTCCAGATCGCGTTGATGAGATTGATGACCGTACTGGAGTTGATGAAATCACACTTGTAACCTGTGTTGACTATGATGCGACAGAACGTATTATCGTAAAAGGTGACTTGAAAGATACAAAAGATTATTCACAAACACCTGAAGAAATTCTAACAGCTTTCAATCAACCATATAAACAACGTTATTAAAGATAAATCAGTAAAATCTTAGGTTTTACTGATTTTTATAGATTGAGTTTCAAAATAAACTGTTATGAAATACAGAAAACGTTTCCTTAATTCTAAAGTTTGTGATATAATTATCAGGTAAAAAATTTTTAGGAGTTTATTATGGTTTCTTCAGAATTTATCTCAAAGATTGAATTTGCTTGCAAGAAGAAGGAAAGTCTTTATAGTCAAAGCAAATTTAAGTATGCGATTCGTTCTATGTTCGCAGGTGCATTTTTAACCTTCAGTACTGCTGCTGGTGCAGTTGGAGCTGACTTGATTAATAAAATTGCACCAGGTAGTGGACGCTTCCTCTTCCCCTTTGTCTTTGCTTGGGGCTTGGCCTACATTGTTTTCTTGAATGCTGAGTTGGTAACATCAAACATGATGTTCTTGACTGCTGGTAGTTTCTTGAAAAAAATTTCTTGGAGAAAAACGGCTGAGATTTTACTTTACTGTACCTTATTCAACCTTATCGGAGCTTTAATAGCAGGTTGGGGCTTTGCTCATTCGGCAGCCTATGCAAATCTGACTCACGATAGTTTCATCTCAGGGGTTGTTGAGATGAAGTTAGGCCGTTCAAATGAATTAATCTTGCTTGAGGCGATTTTGGCAAATATTTTCGTAAATATTGCGATTCTTTCATTTGTTTTGGTCAAAGATGGCGGTGCTAAACTATGGCTCGTTTTATCAGCGATTTACATGTTTGTATTCTTAACAAACGAGCACATTGCTGCGAACTTTGCTTCTTTCGCGATTGTAAAATTCAGTGTTGCTGCTGACTCAATTGCCAACTTCGGTATTGGAAATATGCTTCGCCACTGGGGTGTAACCTTCATCGGAAACTTTATCGGAGGAGGCCTCTTGATGGGTCTTCCATATGCCTTCCTCAATAAAAATGAAGATACTTATGTAGATTAAGAAAATAAGCACGATTGATTCGTGCTTTTTCGTTTTTAAAATAGAGTAATAGCTATTTCTTATATCAAAATATAGAAAACTGATATTTGTAAACTATACCTTAAGGTGCTACAATATCCTTAATGAAACTATTTGGAGGTCGTTTTATGACTCGTGATTTTAAATTTGAAACTCTACAACTACATGCTGGTCAAGTTGTGGATCCAGCTACTAAGTCTCGTGCAGTGCCGATTTATCAAACAACATCCTTTGTTTTTGATGACACGCAGGAAGGTGCCGATTTGTTTGCCTTGAGAAAACCAGGGAACATTTATACTCGTATCACCAACCCTACAACAGCTGCCTTTGAAGAAAGAATTGCTGCACTTGAAGGTGGTGTCGGAGCTCTTGCAACAGCATCAGGTATGGCCGCAGTGACTTATACGATTTTGGCTCTTGCTCATGCAGGTGACCATGTAGTTGCAGCATCAACTATTTACGGTGGAACCTTCAATCTCTTGAAGGAAACCCTTCCTCGTTATGGGATCACAACAACCTTTGTCGATGTTGATAATTTGGAGGAAGTAGAAGCAGCGATCAAAGACAATACCAAGCTAGTTTTGATTGAAACCTTGGGGAATCCCTTGATAAACATTCCTGACTTGGAAAAATTGGCTGAGATTGCTCATAAGTACCAAATTCCACTTGTTTCGGATAATACCTTTGCCACACCTTACTTGATTAATGTCTTTTCTCACGGTGTAGATATTGCCATTCACTCTGCGACTAAGTTTATCGGAGGGCATGGTACGACTATTGGTGGAGTGATTGTCGATAGCGGTCGTTTTGACTGGGCGGCTTCAGGGAAATTCCCTCAATTTGTTGAGGAAGACCCAAGCTACCACAATTTGAGCTATACTCGTGATGTGGGTGCAGCAGCCTTTATTATCGCTGTTCGTGTTCAATTGCTTCGTGATACAGGTGCAGCCTTGTCGCCATTTAATGCCTTCTTATTACTCCAAGGACTTGAAACCCTTTCACTTCGTGTGGAACGTCATGTACAAAATGCAGAGAAAATTGTTGATTTCCTTGTCAACCATCCTAAGGTAGAAAAAGTTAACTATCCAAAACTTGCAGACAGTCCTTATCATGCCTTGGCTGAGAAATACTTTCCAAAAGGTGTGGGTTCAATCTTTACCTTTCATGTCAAAGGTGGGGAGGCAGAAGCACGCAAGGTTATTGATAATTTGGAAATCTTCTCTGACCTTGCAAATGTGGCAGATGCCAAGTCTCTTGTTGTTCACCCAGCAACAACTACTCACGGTCAATTGTCAGAAAAAGACTTAGAAGCCGCAGGTGTCACACCAAACCAAATCCGCTTGTCTATCGGTCTTGAAAATGTAGAAGATTTGATTGAAGACTTGCGCTTGGCCTTGGAAAAAATTTAAAGAAAAAGAAGATAAACAGTGGGTTTCGACTCGCTGTTTTTGATTTTCCTTCAGGCATGATATAATGGTTACAGAAGTCTAGAAAGAGGAACGATATGAACGAAATCAAATGCCCTAACTGTGGGGAAGTCTTTACAGTAAATGAAAGTCAGTATGCTGAACTTTTGTCTCAAGTGAGAACAGCAGAGTTTGATAAGGAATTGCACGATCGGATGAAGCAGGAACTGGCTTTGGCAGAGCAAAAGGCCATGAATGAACAACAGTCTAAACTAGCTCAAAAAGACCAAGAAATTGCTCAATTACTGAGTCAAATACAAAATTTTGATACAGAAAAAGAATTGGCCAAGAAAGAGGTTGAACAGACAAGCCATCAGGCTTTATTAGCAAAGGACAAGGAAGTACAGGCCTTGGAAAACCAATTGGCAACCTTGCGTTTGGAGCATGAAAATCAACTGCAAAAGACTCTTTCTGAACTAGAAAAAGAACGAGACCAGGTTAAAAATCAGCTTCTCTTGCAAGAAAAGGAAAACGAGCTTTCTCTTGCTTCAGTTAAACAAAACTACGAAGCTCAACTCAAGGCAGCTAGTGAACAGGTCGAGTTCTATAAGAATTTCAAAGCCCAGCAATCTACAAAAGCCATCGGGGAAAGTCTGGAACAGTATGCAGAGAGTGAGTTTAACAAGGTCCGCAGTTTTGCCTTTCCAAATGCTTACTTTGAGAAGGATAACAAGGTCTCTGCGCGTGGGTCTAAGGGGGACTTTATCTTCCGTGAGAGTGATGAAAGTGGAGTGGAAATCATTTCCATCATGTTTGAGATGAAGAATGAAGCGGACGGAACAGAGAAGAAGCACAAGAATGCAGATTTTTATAATGAATTGGACAAGGACCGTCGGGAGAAGAACTGCGAATATGCCGTTCTGGTGACGATGCTTGAGGCTGATAACGACTACTTTAACACAGGGATTGTAGACGTCAGTCATGAGTATGAAAAGATGTATGTGGTTCGTCCTCAATTCTTTATCCAATTGATTGGGCTCTTGCGTAATGCGGCGCTAAATTCCTTAAAATACAAGCAGGAGTTGTCCTTGGTTCGCGAACAAAATATTGATATTACACATTTTGAGGAAGATTTGGGCGCCTTTAAACTAGCTTTTGCCAAGAACTACAACTCTGCTTCGACCAACTTTGGCAAAGCTATTGATGAAATCGACAAGGCCATCAAACGCATGGAAGAAGTTAAGAAATTCCTGACAACATCTGAAAACCAACTCCGTCTAGCTAACAACAAATTAGAAGATGTTTCTGTTAAAAAATTGACTCGAAAAAATCCAACAATGAAAGCGAAGTTCGAAGCACTGAAGGGGGAGTGAGAAAGCAAAAATGAACGGTATTATCAACTTAAAAAAAGAAGCGGGGATGACCTCGCATGATGCGGTTTTTAAACTGCGTAAGATTTTGGGAACCAAGAAGATTGGTCATGGTGGGACCTTGGATCCGGATGTGGTGGGTGTTTTGCCCATTGCAGTTGGCAAGGCGACACGCATGGTCGAGTTTATGCAGGACGAGGGCAAGGTCTATGAGGGGGAAATCACTCTGGGCTATTCAACGACGACAGAGGATGTTAGTGGGGAAGTGGTCGCTGATACACCCGTTCTGTCGCCCCTGGATGAAAAGCTTATCGATGAAGCGATTGCTAGCTTGACTGGGCCTATTACTCAGATTCCGCCTATGTATTCAGCTGTTAAGGTTAATGGTCGCAAACTCTATGAGTATGCGCGTGCAGGTCAAGAAGTAGAGCGTCCAGAACGACAGGTGACTATTTATCAATTTGAGCGGACAAGTCCGATTTCTTATGAGGGTTATCTTGCACGCTTTACTTTTCGTGTGAAATGTAGCAAGGGAACCTATATTCGTACCCTATCGGTTGATTTGGGAGAGAAGCTTGGTTATGCGGCCCATATGTCTCATCTGACTCGAACTAGTGCAGCTGGTTTACAGCTAGAAGATGCTCTTACCTTGGAAGAAATTGCTGAAAAAGTAGAGGCTGGTCAACTGGACTTTCTCCATCCTTTAGAGATTGGGACAGGCGACCTTGTCAAAGTTTTCCTAACTCAAGAAGAGGCTACAGAAGTACGCTTTGGTCGTTTTATAGAGCTCGAACAAACAGAACAAGAATTAGCTGCCTTTGAAGATGATAAATTGCTAGCCATTCTAGAAAAACGGGACAATCTCTACAAGCCAAGGAAGGTTTTTAGCTAGTCTAACTGGAGTGTGGGGATGGAATTGTTTCCACTAGACCATCCAAATCAGACTATAAATTTTGCAAAAAATGTGATAGAATAGACCACGGATAAAAAAACGGAGGATAGCATGCAAAATAGACCAATCATTATCGGAGTGACAGGTGGTTCTGGTGGAGGTAAGACCAGTGTTTCAAGAGCCATTTTATCGCATTTCCCTGATGAAAAGATTTCCATGATTGAGCATGATTCATACTACAAGGATCAGTCTCATTTGACCTTTGAAGAGCGTGTCAAAACTAACTACGACCATCCTTTTGCCTTTGATACAGACTTGATGATTGAGCAGATTAAGGAATTGTTGGCAGGGCGTCCGGTGGACATCCCGACTTATGACTATACAGAGCATACACGCAGTAGCAAGACCTATCGTCAGGAGCCTCAAGATGTCTTTATCGTTGAGGGGATTTTGGTCTTGGAGGACAAGCGCCTGCGCGATTTGATGGATATCAAGATTTTTGTGGATACAGACGATGATGTGCGCATTATTCGTCGGATCAAGCGTGATATGGAAGAGCGTGGCCGTAGCCTTGATAGCGTTATTGACCAGTATTTAGGTGTGGTCAAGCCCATGTACCATCAGTTTATCGAGCCAACCAAGCGTTATGCCGATATCGTCATTCCTGAGGGAGTCAGCAATACAGTGGCTATCGACCTGTTGACGACCAAGATTGAAAAGATTTTGGAAGAAGCTCGAAATAGCAAATAATCAGATGTGGAGGCTTTGCCTCCTTTTTCTATTTTTCCCTCATAATGGTACATAAATGGAGATTTTTAGGCATATTTTTGGTATAATAATACCCATGAAAGAGCAAGAAAATGAATAGTAGGTGGAGATGGAAAAGTATTTATCGGTAACAACTTTGACCAAGTATCTGAAAATGAAATTCGATAAAGACCCTTACTTGGAACGGGTCTATTTAACTGGTCAAGTTTCCAACTTTCGTAAACGACCTACTCACCAATATTTCTCCCTAAAAGATGACCATGCAGTTATTCAAGCGACTATTTGGTCTGGGATTTATCAGAAATTAGGTTTTGACCTGGAAGAAGGAATGAAGATCAATGTGATTGGGCGTGTGCAGGTCTATGAACCAAGTGGTAGCTACTCCATCATCATTGAAAAGGCAGAGCCTGATGGAGTTGGTGCGCTTGCGATTCAGTTTGAGCAACTCAAGAAAAAATTGACAGAAGAAGGCCTGTTTCAAGAACGCTTCAAGCAACCTCTGCCCCAATTTTCTAAGAGAATTGGTGTAGTGACCAGTCGCAGTGGAGCCGTTATTCGAGATATTATCACGACCGTCAGCAGGCGATTTCCAGGTGTCGACATTCTTCTCTATCCGACCAAGGTGCAAGGTGAAGGCTCTGCGGAGGAAATTGCTCGAAATATTGCGCGTGCCAATCAACGGGACGATTTGGATTTGCTCATTATTGGTCGTGGTGGAGGTTCTATCGAGGATCTCTGGGCCTTTAACGAAGAAATTGTAGTACGAGCTATTTTTGAATCTCGTTTGCCAGTTATCTCTAGTGTGGGGCATGAGACAGATGTAACCTTGGCAGATTTTGTGGCAGATAGACGGGCTGCGACGCCAACGGCGGCAGCTGAACTAGCAACACCTGTGACCAAGTTGGATGTGTTAGCACATTTGCAAAATCAGGAAAAACGAATGGCAACGGCAGTCCGAAATGTCCTATCTAAGAAACAAGAAGCTTTGAAAAAATGCAGTCAGTCTGTTATCTTTAGACAGCCAGAGCGCTTGTATGATGGCTATTTGCAACGCTTGGATCAACTACAACTGCGCTTAAAACAAAGTTTACGTACACGGATTTCTGATAACAAACAAGTCGTTCAAGCAAGGACACATCGACTGGTTCAATTATCACCTGTTACCAAAATTCAACGCTCTCAAGACCGTCTAGGTCAGTTGGACAAGCTCCTCCGTAGCCAAATGGCGCTGGTTTATGATGCCAAGGTTGCTGAAGTGAAGCGACTTTCGGAAGCCTTGTTGATGTTGGATACTAGCCGAATCGTGGCGCGTGGTTATGCTATTGTCAAAAAAGAAGAGTCCGTTGTAGATTCGGTTGAGAGTTTGAAGAAAAAAGACCAAGTGACGCTTTTGATGCGAGATGGTCAAGTAGAATTAGAGGTTAAAGATGTCAAAACAAAAGAAATTTGAGGAAAATCTTGCAGAACTGGAGACTATTGTCCAAAGTTTGGAAAATGGTGAAATTGCTTTGGAAGATGCGATTGCAGCCTTTCAAAAGGGCATGGTCTTGTCAAAAGAGCTCCAAGCGACGCTGGACAAGGCTGAAAAGACCTTGGTCAAGGTCATGCAAGAAGACGGAACAGAAAGTGATTTTGAATGAAAAAGCAAGAAAAATTAGCTCTTGTTGAGTCGGCTTTGGAAGACTTTTATGGAGACCAGCAGTTTGCCTCTAGTTTGAGAGAGTCGGTTCTCTATTCCATTCATGCTGGTGGCAAGCGTATTCGGCCTTTTCTCTTGTTAGAAGTTTTGGAAGCCTTGCATATTGCCATCAAACCTGCTCACGCGCAGGTAGCTGCGGCCTTGGAAATGATTCATACAGGGAGCTTGATTCACGATGATCTTCCTGCCATGGATGATGATGATTACCGTCGAGGGCGTTTGACCAACCATAAGAAATTCGGTGAAGCTATGGCCATTTTGGCTGGAGATGCCTTGTTCCTAGATCCTTATGCATTGATAGCGCAGGCAGATTTGCCAAGTCAGATTAAGGTAGACTTGATTTCCAACTTATCCCTTGCTTCAGGTAGTCTGGGTATGGTGGCAGGGCAGGTTTTGGACATGGAAGGTGAACACCAGCATTTGTCTTTGGAAGAACTCCAGACTATTCATGCTAATAAGACCGGAAAACTACTAGCCTATCCTTTCCAAGCCGCCGCTATTATAGCTGAATTGGCTCCTGAAATCCAAGCAAAACTGAAAACTGTGGGTGAATTGATTGGCCTCGCCTTTCAAGTTCGAGATGATGTACTGGATGTGACGGCTAGTTTTGAGGAAATCGGCAAGACTCCGCAAAAGGATTTACAGGCAGAAAAGTCGACCTACCCAGCCTTGTTAGGCTTGGAGGAGGCGACTGCCTTTTGTAACCAAACTCTGGATCAAGCCAAGGCTAAATTAGAAGAAATTGCCCAGCAGGTTCCCTTTGAAACAGAATCGATTGTGAAAGTAGTAGAAAGTTTGAGAATCAATGGCTAAGGAAAGAGTGGATGTACTAGCTTATAAACAGGGCTTGTTTGAAACGCGAGAACAGGCCAAGCGTGGTGTCATGGCTGGTCTAGTCGTAGCAGTCCTCAATGGAGAACGCTTTGACAAACCAGGAGAGAAAATCCCAGATGACACTGAGCTAAAACTCAAGGGTGAAAAACTCAAGTATGTCAGTCGAGGTGGTCTAAAACTAGAGAAGGCCTTGCAGGTCTTTGATTTATCAGTGGATGGAGCAACCACGATTGATATTGGGGCTTCCACTGGAGGATTTACTGATGTCATGTTGCAAAATGGTGCTGAGTTGGTCTTTGCAGTCGATGTTGGTACCAATCAGTTGGCTTGGAAATTACGCCAAGACCCACGGGTTGTCAGCATGGAGCAGTTTAATTTTCGTTATGCTGAAAAGACTGACTTTGAGCAGGAACCGAGCTTTGCCAGTATTGATGTGAGTTTCATTTCCCTCAGTCTGATTTTGCCTGCCTTGCACCGTGTCTTGGCAGATCAAGGGCAGGTGGTGGCTCTGGTTAAGCCCCAGTTTGAAGCAGGTCGTGAGCAGATTGGGAAGAATGGAATCATTCGAGATGCCAAGGTTCATCAAACTGTCCTTGAATCTTTCACTGCTATGGCAGTAGAGGAAGGCTTTTCAGTCCTTGGTTTGGATTTTTCTCCCATCCAAGGTGGTCATGGCAATATTGAGTTTTTAGCGTATTTGAAAAAAGAAGAGTCAGCAAGCAATCAGGTTCTTGCTGAGATTGAAGAAGTAGTAGAGAGGGCGCATAGTCAATTTAAAAATGAATAAAAAAGAGAGACTTGAAAAAATTAGACGATTTGTGACAGATTATCAAATCGGTACGCAAGAAGAAATCGTAGAACATTTGAAAGAGGCAGGCATCACTGCCACTCAGGCAACAGTATCACGAGATATCAAAGAACTGGGGATTGTCAAAATTCCTTTGAGAGACAACACCTATGTCTATGAATTGCCAAAATCAATCGTGAAAAGTTTGCAACTAGCTGAAGACAATATCGAATCAGCTGAATTGATGGATAAGATGATTAATCTCCAAGTTATTCCAGGAAATACAGCTTTTGTAAAAGCTCAGTTAATCGAGACGTTTGCGGACAAGATTTTTAGCTGTTTAGCTGATGATAGTTCGATTTTAGTCATTGCCAGAAGTGAAAGTCTAGCTGAGGAAATCTTTGAACAAGTAAAAAATTGGTAGGTCTATATGTTACTTGAAATTTCGATAAAAAACTTTGCCATTATTGAGGCTATTTCCCTCAATTTTGAAAAGGGAATGACTGTCTTGACTGGTGAAACAGGCGCAGGGAAGTCGATTATCATTGATGCCATGAATATGATGTTGGGAGCTCGTGCGACGACAGATGTTATTCGTCATGGTGCACCAAAGGCAGAAATTGAGGGGCTTTTCTCAGTTGAGAATAGTCGTCTTTTACAGGAAATTTTCGATGAGCAAGGTTTGGAATTGGGTGATGAGATTATCATCCGTCGGGAAATTCTGCAAAATGGTCGTAGTATCAGCCGTGTGAATGGTCAGATGGTTAATCTGTCGGTTTTACGTGCTATTGGTCAACATCTTGTAGATATTCATGGTCAGCATGACCAAGAGGAGTTAATGCGTCCCCAACTGCATATCCAGATGTTGGATGAATTTGGTGATACAGCCTTTTGGGCCTTGAAAGAAACCTATCAAACGAGTTTTGATGCCTACCGTAAAATGCGCAAGCAGGTACTGGAAGTCAAGAAAAACCAACAGGAACACAAGGCACGTATTGAAATGTTGGAATTTCAAATGGCAGAGATTGAGGCAGCAAACTTGCAAGCTGGTGAAGATCTGGCTCTCAACCAAGAACGAGATAAACTCCTCAACCATAAAAATATTGCAGATACCCTAACCAATGCCTACAGCATGTTGGACAATGAAGAGTTCTCGAGTCTGGCCAATGTTCGTTCGGCCATGAATGACATGGAAAGTGTCGAAGAGTATGACCCTGACTACCGTGAAATTTCAAGCTCTCTGTCTGAGACCTACTATGTCTTAGAAGACATTAGCAAGCGTTTGGAAGCTATCATTGAGGGCCTTGATTTTGATGGCAATCGCCTCATGCAGGTTGAGAATCGTTTGGACCTTCTTCATACCATTACTCGTAAGTATGGTGGAACTGTGGATGATGTCTTGCTTTATTTTGCCAAAATTACAGAAGAATACAATCTTTTGACAGGTAATAACCTTTCGTCTGAGGACTTGGAAGCAGAGCTTAAGAAATTGGAAGTCAACCTTGTCGATTTGGCAGGTCAACTTGCATCTGCTCGTCATGATTTGGCCCAGCAGCTCGAAGCAGAGATTAAACAAGAACTGCAAGACCTTTATATGGAAAAAGCCCAGTTTCAAGTTCGTTTTAGCAAGGGCAAATTCAGTCGTGAGGGCAATGAAACGGTCGAGTTTTACATTTCAACCAACCCTGGCGAAGACTTTAAACCCTTGGTCAAGGTTGCGTCTGGTGGGGAATTATCTCGTCTCATGCTAGCCATTAAGTCTGCCTTTTCACGTAAAGAAGGCAAGACTAGTATAGTCTTTGATGAGGTGGATACGGGAGTGTCAGGCCGTGTAGCTCAGGCCATTGCGCAGAAGATTCACAAGATTGGTCAGCATGGTCAGGTTTTGGCTATTTCCCATTTGCCACAAGTGATTGCGATTGCGGATTATCAATTCTTTATTGAGAAGATTAGCAATGAGCATTCAACAGTTTCGACTGTTCGTCTTTTGACGGTTGAAGAGCGAGTAGAGGAAGTTGCCAAGATGTTGGCAGGTGATAATGTGACGGAAGCAGCCCTGACGCAAGCCAGAGAATTGTTGAGAAACAGGGAGAAATAAGATGACAGACTATTATGTAATTGGAGATGTTCACGGAAAAGCAGGGATGCTAGAAGACCTTCTCAAAACTTGGGATGGTCAGACCCAGTTGCTTTTTCTAGGGGATTTGATTGACCGTGGTGAGGATAGTCGCCGTGTTCTAGAGATGGTTAAGGACTTGGTAGACAATCAAGGTGCAATCTGTTTGTCAGGAAATCACGAGTATATGTTTTTGACTTGGCTCGATGACCCAGAAGAAGGCTATGACCACTATCGTCGCAATGGTGGAGATACAACCATTAACTCTATCCTAGGTCGTCCCTTGGATGCATCAGTTGATGGAGTAGAAGATGCCAAGCGTGTTGCTACTGAAGCTGCAGATTTGGTCGAATTTATTCGTCAAATGCCATTTGTGGTAGAGACAGACAAGTATATCTTTGTACATGCTGGTATTGATTTGACCTTGGATGACTGGCATGAAACAACAGATTACAAGAAAGTCTGGCTTAGAAAACCATTCCACGAAGCCGAAAATCATACTGGAAAAACCATTGTCTTCGGACATACACCAGTCTATGGTTTACTAAAGCAAGAGCGTGGTACTGCTGAGCTTTGGACTACAGAAGATGGTAAGATTGGGATGGACGGAGGAGCTGTCTATGGTGGTGTCCTTCACGGGATTGTCTTTACAGACCAAGGAATGACAGAACACCACTTTATCGAAAATGACGGCTTTGTTGCTGAAGATTAGTACTCCTAGCAGGGTATGGTCTTGTCAAAATATCAAAAACAATTTATAATAAATAGATACCCTGAAAGGAAGAGAATCATGAACTTAGAAGAATTGAAAAAACGACAGGAGAAGATTCGTAACTTCTCTATTATCGCCCATATTGACCATGGGAAATCGACTCTAGCAGACCGCATTTTGGAAAAGACAGAGACGGTTTCAAGTCGTGAAATGCAGGCTCAGCTCTTAGATAGCATGGATCTAGAACGGGAACGTGGGATTACCATTAAGTTGAATGCCATCGAGCTGAATTATACTGCAAAAGATGGGGAAACTTATATTTTTCACTTGATTGACACACCTGGGCACGTAGACTTCACCTATGAAGTTTCACGTTCGCTAGCTGCCTGTGAGGGAGCTATTTTGGTGGTCGATGCCGCTCAAGGTATTGAGGCTCAAACCCTTGCCAACGTTTATCTGGCCTTGGACAATGATTTGGAAATCATGCCAGTCATTAATAAAATTGACCTGCCAGCAGCAGACCCTGAGCGCGTGCGTACTGAGATTGAGGATGTCATTGGTTTGGATGCCAGTGAAGCAGTTTTGGCTTCTGCTAAGGCTGGTATTGGTATAGAAGAAATTCTAGAGCAAATTGTAGAAAAAGTACCAGCACCAACGGGTGATGTGACGTCGCCTCTTAAGGCTTTGATTTTCGACTCTGTTTACGATGCATACCGTGGGGTTATTCTCCAAGTGCGTGTCATGGATGGAGTTGTTAAACCTGGTGATAAGATTCAGCTCATGAGCAATGGCAAGACCTTTGATGTTACGGAAGTTGGTATTTTTACTCCGAAAGCAGTTGGTCGTGATTTCCTTGCGACTGGGGACGTTGGTTATATTGCGGCTTCTATCAAGACGGTTCAAGACACTCGTGTGGGTGATACAGTTACTTTGGCAACCAATCCTGCGGCAGAGCCATTACATGGTTACAAGCAGATGAATCCTATGGTCTTTGCGGGTTTATATCCTATCGAGTCAAACAAGTACAATGACCTCCGTGAAGCCCTTGAAAAATTGCAACTGAATGATGCTAGTCTCCAATTTGAACCAGAAACATCTCAGGCACTTGGATTTGGTTTCCGTTGTGGTTTCCTTGGACTTCTCCATATGGATGTTATCCAAGAACGTTTGGAACGTGAGTTCAACATCGACCTCATCATGACAGCTCCGTCTGTTATTTACAAAGTTAATTTGACCGACGGTGAGTCTATGGATGTGTCTAACCCATCTGAGTTCCCAGATCCTACCAAGATTGCGACCATTGAAGAGCCTTATGTTAAGGCGCAAATCATGGTACCACAGGAGTTTGTCGGAGCAGTGATGGAATTAGCTCAGCGCAAGCGTGGTGATTTTGTGACGATGGACTATATCGATGATAACCGTGTCAATGTTATCTATCAAATTCCTCTTGCGGAGATTGTCTTTGACTTCTTTGATAAGCTTAAGTCTTCAACTCGTGGTTATGCAAGCTTTGACTACGAATTGTCAGAATATCGCCCATCTAAGCTGGTCAAAATGGATATCCTTCTCAACGGAGACAAGGTGGACGCCCTCAGCTTTATCGTTCACAAGGATTTTGCCTACGAACGTGGGAAACTCATCGTTGATAAGCTTAAGAAAATTATCCCTCGTCAACAATTTGAGGTTCCAATCCAAGCAGCAATTGGACACAAGATTGTCGCTCGTACTGATATCAAGGCCCTTCGTAAGAACGTACTTGCTAAATGTTATGGTGGTGACGTTTCTCGTAAACGCAAACTCCTTGAAAAACAAAAAGCCGGTAAGAAACGTATGAAAGCTATCGGATCAGTAGAAGTTCCACAAGAAGCTTTCCTCAGCGTCTTGAGTATGGATGAAGAATAAGTTATCATAATTGTTTTTCTTGTTAATAGCAAAATATATAAGAATCAATAGTAAAGCAGGCTTAAATGGTCTGCTTTTTTTATTTCTAGAACAGAAAAAATGTTTGAAATGTTTGTTTATGTGTTTGTTTTTATGTAACAAGCTATAAAAACAACAAAAATATAAAAAAAGAGACAAAAAACAACAGAAAGTCGTTGACAACGGTTTCATATAGTGTTATACTTATAGCATAAAGTTAATGGAAAGAAGGGAAAACCTTATGGGATTAGATCATTTCTTTGACAAAAACCTTGTGTTTTGCTTAGAAGCGGATAATCAAGAACATCTCTTTGATCAGGTTGCAACTTTATTGGAAGAACGAGAAATCGTAACTCCAACCTATCGTGAAGCCCTGATCACGCGTGAAAAGTCATTTCCAACTGGCTTAGATATGGAATTTTTAGGTAAGGATTTGCCGAATGTGGCTATTCCTCACACAGATATTGTTCATAATCTTGCCGAAAAAGTTGTGGTCGTTCGATTGGATAAACCAGTGACTTTCCACAATATGATTGCACCAGATAAGGAAGTAGAGGTATCCTTGCTCTTCTTTATCATTAATAACTCAAGTTCAAGTCAAACAAACATTCTTGCTCAGTTGATGGACTTCTTTACTGGAAATGGTCATCTTGAAGACCTATCAAAAATTTCTGAACCAGAAGCTCTCTATGCTTATATTGCTGAAGCAACCACATAATCTTGTCTATTAAAAATATTAAATCGGAGGAAATCCATATGATTAAAATTCTTGCTGCCTGCGGTGCAGGTGTTAACTCAAGCCACCAAATTAAAAGTGCTCTTGAAGAAGAACTTTCAAACCGCGGTTTTGATGTTCACTGTGATGCAGTCATGGTTAAAGACGTTAACGAAGATCTTATCAAAGGTTATGACATCTTCACACCAATTGCTGCGACAGACCTTGGTTTTGACCCAGGTATTCCAGTTATCGAAGCTGGACCAATCTTATTCCGTATCCCAGCTATGAGTGCTCCAGTGTTTGACAATATTGAAGCAGCCATCAAAGAACACGGGTTAAGCTAATTTTAATTTGTTAACATTCATATAACATAAAAAAGGGAGGAACTGTTATGGATGCAATCTTTGACCTAATTAAAAAGGTTTTCACGCCCGTCTTAGATATGGGTGGGCCTGTCATCATGTTAATCATTTTGACAGTATTGGCTTTACTTTTTGGAGTGAAATTCTCCAAAGCGCTTGAAGGTGGTATCAAACTTGCCATCGCTCTTACTGGTATCGGAGCTATCATCGGTATGCTAAATGGTGCTTTCTCAGCATCACTTGCAAAATTCGTTGAAAACACTGGTATTCAATTGAGTATCACTGACGTTGGTTGGGCACCACTTGCTACAATCACTTGGGGATCTGCTTGGACACTTTATTTCTTGCTTATCATGTTGATTGTCAACGTAGTAATGCTTGCTATGAAGAAAACTGATACACTTGATGTCGATATCTTCGATATCTGGCACTTGTCTATCACAGGTCTTTTGATTAAATGGTATGCAGACAACAACGGTGTGAGCCAAGGGGTTTCACTCTTGATTGCTACAGCAGCTATCGTACTTGTTGGTGTGTTGAAAATTATCAACTCTGACTTGATGAAACCTACATTTGATGACCTTCTTAACGCTCCAAGTTCATCACCAATGACATCAACTCACATGAACTACATGATGAACCCAGTTATCATGGTTTTGGATAAAATTTTTGAAAAATTCTTCCCAGGTCTTGATAAATATGACTTTGACGCTGCTAAATTGAACAAGAAAATCGGTTTCTGGGGTTCTAAATTCTTCATCGGTTTCATTCTTGGTATTGTTATCGGTATTATGGGAACTCCACATCCAATTGAAGGGGTTGCAGATGCAGATAAATGGCGTCTTGTTATCAGAGGATGGTTGTCTCTTGGTTTGACTGCCGGTGTATCTTTGGAACTCTTCTCACTTATCGGTTCATGGTTCATCGCAGCCGTAGAACCACTATCACAAGGTATTACAAACGTTGCTACTAAACGTCTTCAAGGACGTAAATTCAACATCGGTCTTGACTGGCCATTCATCGCTGGTCGTGCTGAAATCTGGGCTTGTGCTAACGTACTTGCACCAATCATGTTGATTGAAGCTGTGCTTCTTTCAAAAGTCGGAAATGGTATCTTGCCACTTGCAGGTATCATCGCTATGGGTGTTACACCAGCTCTCTTGGTTGTAACTCGTGGTAAATTGCTCCGTATGATTATCTTCGGAACACTCTTGTTGCCACTCTTCCTTCTTTCAGGAACACTTATCGCACCATTTGCAACAGAACTTGCTAAAGGTGTAGGTGCCTTCCCAGCAGGTGTGAGCGAAACTCAATTGATCACTCACTCAACTCTTGAAGGACCAATCGAAAAACTTCTTGGTTGGACAATTGGTAACACTACAACTGGTGATATCAAAGCAATCCTTGGTGCAGTAGTCTTCCTTGTATTCTATATCGGTATCTTTGCATGGTACAGAAAACAAATGATTAAACGTAACGAAGAGTACGCAGCAAAAGCAAAATAATGCGCTCCTATAAAATGTAAGCTCAATGAAAATCAAAGAGCAAACTAGGAAGCTAGCTGTAGGTTGCTCAAAACACAGTTTTGAGATTGTAGATAAGACTGACGAAGTCAGTGACCATATCTACGGCAAGGCAACGCTGACGAAGTTTGAATTGGATTTTCGCAGAGTGTAAATTGTTGAAACTAGGTTGTCATACCATTAGGAGTGACAGCCTAGTTTTTTATAAACTATCAAGAAATCGGAGAAAATAATGGTAATTGAATTAAAATCAGCACAATTAAGAGTTCAATTTAACAGTTTTGGTGGGGCTCTTTCTTCTATAAAAGATGCCGAGGGAGTTGAGTATTTGTGGCAAGGAGATGTTACTTATTGGAGTGGACAAGCTCCTGTTCTCTTCCCCATTTGTGGTTCATTGAGAGAGGATACAGCACTTTATATAGATGATAATGGACAAGAAATCAAAGGAAAGATTCCTCGTCATGGTTTGGTTCGTAAGAAAGAATTTGAATTAGTTGAACAGACAGATAATAGTGTAACTTTTGCAATTGAAGACGATGAGAATAGCTATCAGAACTACCCTTATCATTTCCGCTTAGAAATCACTTATATCCTTACTGGAAAGACAGTGCGGACTCAATACAAAATATTTAATAAAGAAATTAGCAAGGTCATGCCTTACTTTATTGGTGGACATCCAGGATTTAATTGTCCTCTGCTTGATGATGAAGTCTATGAAGATTATTATCTAGAGTTTGAAAAAGAAGAGACTTGCTCTGTTCCACGTCCTTTCCCAGAAACAGGTATGCTTGATTTTCAAGATAGAAGTCCATGGCTAGAAGGTCAAAAAGAATTAGACCTCAGCTATGATCTTTTCAGTACAGATGCAGTCACCTTAGATGAATTGCAATCTAGAACAATTTCCCTTCGTTCTCGTAAACATGATAAGGGATTGAAAGTGCACTTTGCAGAGTTTCCAAACCTTATTATCTGGTCAACTTTGAATAAGGGACCTTTCATTGCTTTTGAACCATGGTCTGGCTTGTCAACATCCCTTGAAGAAGGAGATCATCTAGAAGATAAGAAGAATGTTCGTCTCCTAGAACCAGGTCAAGTGGATCAAATTGGTTTTGATATCGAAATTTTCTAGTTAAAAAAACACAAAAACAAACATCAACTGTTGACTTTTTTCAGAAATAGGAGTATATTATGTTTGTAAGCAACAAATGATGTTTGTAACAAACAAACAATCACTTGTTATATTCTCTTTCGTGGAGAAGGATTATTTCTAGGAAGCTGGTTTCCTAAACTTGAATAAGGTGTCATTCATCTCATTCAATCCAATTTGTCAATAAACTGCTAGAAAACTTTTTGTAGGTAAACTGCTAACCATAAAAGTTTTTACTAGCCTAGAAAAATAAAAGGAGTATACAATATGTCTATTGTTATCGGTGCAGATGCTGCAGGTTTGAGATTGAAAGAAGTTGTGAAAGACTTCTTGGAAAAAGAAAACTTCCACGTTGTGGATGTTACAGCTGAAGGTCAAGACTTTGTTGATGTGACTCTTGCTGTTGCTGCAGAAGTAAACAAAGAAGAACAAAACCTTGGTATCGTGATTGATGCTTATGGGGCTGGTCCATTTATGGTTGCAACTAAGATCAAAGGAATGGTTGCTGCAGAGGTATCTGACGAACGTTCAGCTTATATGACTCGTGGTCACAACAACTCACGTATGATCACTATGGGTGCACAACTTGTTGGTGATGAATTGGCTAAAAATATCGCTAAAGGATTTGTTAACGGTAAATACGATGGTGGACGTCACCAAATTCGTGTCGACATGTTGAACAAAATGTGCTAATTAGATTACAGTAAGAAAGGTAAGTTAAAAATGAGAATTGCAATTGGATGTGACCACATCGTAACAGATGAAAAAATGGCGGTTTCAGAATTTTTGAAATCAAAAGGATATGAAGTCATTGACTTTGGTACATATGACCATACACGTACTCACTACCCAATCTTTGGTAAAAAAGTAGGGGAAGCTGTAACTAGCGGTCAAGCTGATCTTGGAGTATGTATCTGTGGTACTGGTGTTGGTATCAACAACGCTGTAAATAAAGTTCCAGGTGTCCGTTCTGCCTTGGTTCGTGATATGACAACAGCCCTTTATGCTAAAGAACAATTGAACGCTAACGTTATCGGATTTGGTGGTAAGATTACTGGTGAATTGCTCATGTGTGATATCATTGAAGCTTTCATTCATGCTGAATACAAACCATCTGAAGAAAACAAGAAATTGATTGCGAAAATTGAACACGTTGAAAGTCATAATGCTCAACAAACAGACGCAAACTTCTTCACTGAATTCCTTGAAAAATGGGATCGCGGAGAATACCACGACTAAGAGGTGACCTATGATTTTAACAGTCACAATGAACCCATCCATTGATATTTCCTATCCTTTGGATGAGTTGAAGATTGATACTGTCAATCGTGTGGTGGATGTAACCAAAACGGCTGGTGGTAAGGGACTCAATGTTACCCGAGTGCTTTCAGAATTTGGGGATTCTGTTCTTGCTACTGGCTTAGTTGGTGGCAAACTTGGTGAGTTTTTGGTTGAAAATATCGATGATCAAGTAAAGAAAGATTTCTTCTCAATTCAGGGAGAAACTCGGAACTGTATTGCTATTCTCCACGGTGACAACCAAACAGAAGTTCTTGAAAAAGGACCTGAAGTATTGGAACAGGAAGGTCAAGACTTTTTGGAACATTTCAAAAAACTCTTGGGTTCAGTTGAAGTAGTAGCCATCTCAGGTAGTCTGCCAGCTGGCCTTCCAGTGGATTACTATGCGAGCTTGGTAGAACTTGCTAATCAAGCTGGCAAGCCTGTTGTCTTGGACTGCTCTGGTGCAGCACTTCAGGCGGTTCTTGAATCACCACATAAACCAACAGTCATCAAACCAAATAATGAGGAATTGTCCCAGCTTCTAGGAAGAGAAGTTTCTGAGGATTTGGATGAATTAAAAGAAGTACTTCAAGAACCTTTGTTTGCAGGTATTGAATGGATTATCGTTTCACTTGGTGCCAACGGTGCCTTTGCCAAACATGGTGATACTTTCTATAAGGTAGATATTCCTAGAATTCAGGTGCTAAATCCTGTCGGATCTGGAGATTCTACTGTAGCAGGAATTTCTTCAGGACTTCTTCACAAAGAATCGGATGCAGAATTACTCATCAAGGCAAATGTCCTCGGTATGCTCAATGCTCAAGAAAAAATGACTGGTCATGTCAACATGGCCAACTATCAAGCTCTATATGATCAATTAATAGTAAAAGAGGTATAAAATGGCTTTAACAGAACAAAAACGTGCACGCTTAGAAAAACTTTCTGATGAAAATGGTATAATCTCAGCTCTTGCATTTGACCAACGTGGTGCTTTGAAACGCCTCATGGCTCAACACCAAACAGAAGAACCAACTGTAGCTCAAATGGAAGAACTGAAAGTCTTGGTAGCAGATGAATTGACTAAATACGCTTCATCAATGCTTCTTGACCCTGAGTATGGACTTCCAGCAACTAAAGCTCTTGATGAAAAAGCTGGTCTTCTCCTTGCTTATGAAAAAACAGGTTATGACACAACAAGCACAAAACGCTTGCCAGACTGCTTGGATGTTTGGTCTGCAAAACGTATTAAAGAAGAAGGTGCAGATGCAGTTAAATTCTTGCTTTACTATGACGTAGATAGCTCAGACGAACTCAACCAAGAAAAACAAGCCTACATCGAACGTATCGGCTCAGAGTGTGTGGCTGAAGATATCCCATTCTTCCTTGAAATCCTTGCTTACGATGAAAAAATTGCGGACGCAGGTTCTGTAGAATACGCTAAAGTAAAACCACACAAAGTTATCGGTGCTATGAAAGTCTTCTCAGACCCACGCTTTAACATTGATGTCTTGAAAGTAGAAGTTCCTGTTAACATTAAATATGTTGAAGGCTTCGCTGAAGGTGAAGTAGTTTATACACGTGAAGAAGCAACAGCCTTCTTCAAAGCTCAAGATGAAGCAACTAACTTGCCATACATCTACTTGAGTGCTGGTGTATCAGCTAAACTATTCCAAGATACTCTCGTATTTGCTCACGAATCAGGTGCAAACTTTAACGGAGTTCTTTGTGGCCGTGCTACATGGGCTGGATCAGTTGAAGCATACATCAAAGATGGTGAAGCAGCAGCTCGCGAATGGCTTCGTACAACTGGTTTTGAAAACATTGACGAACTCAATAAAGTTCTTCAAACAACAGCGACTTCATGGAAAGAACGCGTGTAAGCAAGCTATTAAAAACTGAAATTTTTAATACTTATACTCTTCGAAAATCTCTTCAAACCACGTCAACGTCGGCTTGCCGTACTTAAGTACAGCGTGCAGCTAGTTTCCTATTTTGCTCTTTGATTTTCATTGAGTATTACAAAAATCCCCACCAATCGGTGGGGATAGTTTTATGGTTTAGAAAGAATAATGTTTGTTTGTTTTGAAAGTTCTTCAAACGTTTCTTTGCTCAGTTTAGAATCTGAAACGATGGTATCAATATCAGAGATATTGTAGAAGGTATAAAAATCAAATTTATTGAACTTACTATTGTCAGCTAGTAAGTATTTTTTATTGGAATTGTTGAGGGCGATGCGTTGAGATTCACCTTCCTCTTCACTAAAGGTCGCAATCGAATTGTCCTTAATACCATTACAGCTAACAAAAGCTTTAGAAAATTGGAGATTGGCCAAGTTTTGCAAGGTTAGTGTTCCCACAAAGGCTCCAGTGATAGAGCGATAGTTTCCACCGATTAAAATCAAATCTGTTAGTTTTCGTTCGTTTAGGATGAGAAAGACTGGTAAACTGTTTGTTACAACACGAATATTATCAATTGGAAGTTCACGGGCAAAAGATTCCAAGGTTGTACCTGGGCCGATAAAAATGGTCTCCCCCTCATCAATTAAATGGCCTGCAAAACGGCTGATTTCTTGTTTTTCTGCAATCTGTAAGCTTTGTTTTTCAATATTAGAACGTTCATTGTTTAAAATAGAACCTGTGCGAATTTTCTCAGCTCCCCCGTGCACACGAACAAGTAAATCCTTGTCAGCTAACTCTTGCAAGTAGCGTCTAGCAGTCATATCTGATACATCCAAGCGAGTCATGATTTCTTTTACAGTAATAGTTCCTTTTGTATTTACCGTTTCTAGAATATTATCTAGTTTTTCCTGCTTTAGCATCGTTATCACCTCTATTTCTATTACTATTTTATCATAAAGTATTCAATCAATCAATTTAAAAAACAAAAGAAAACAAAAACAAAAACATCATGGTTGTTTTAAACAAACCATGATCTTTTTATCACTTATAAAATAGATGACCTTAGTCCAAACCGTAGTTGTAGTCATCGTCTTGCATGGCTTCAACTTCACCAAGGAGGTAACCATTTCCGACTTGAGAGAAGAAGTCGTGGTTAGAAGTTCCTGTTGAAATACCGTTCATAACGATTGGGTTGACATCATCTGCTGAGTCTGGGAAGAGTGGATCTTGCCCCAGGTTCATGAGTGCCTTGTTGGCATTGTAGCGAAGGAAGGTTTTAACTTCTTCCGTCCAACCAACACCGTCATAGAGGCTTTCTGTATAGCCTTCTTCGTTTTCATAAAGAGTGTAGAGCAGGTCGTACATCCATTCTTTGAGTTTTTCTTGCTCTTCCTCAGGTAATTCATTGAAACCGAGTTGGAATTTATATCCGATGTAGGTTCCGTGAACAGACTCATCACGAATGATTAATTTAATGATTTCCGCAACGTTGGCTAGCTTGTTGTTACCGAGATAGTAGAGGGGAGTGAAGAAACCAGAGTAGAAGAGGAAAGTTTCAAGGAAGACGCTGGCAACTTTCTTTTCAAGTGGGCTACCGTTTAGGTAGATTTCGTTGACGATCTCAGCCTTCTTTTGTAGGTAAGGATTGGTATTGGTCCATTCGAAAATTTCTTCAATCTCAGCCTTAGTATTCAAGGTAGAAAAGATTGATGAGTAAGATTTAGCGTGGACAGATTCCATAAATTGGATGTTATTGAAAACAGCTTCCTCATGTGGTGTACGGATGTCTGCGCGAAGGGCTTGAACCCCAGTTTCAGATTGCATAGTGTCGAGAAGGGTTAAACCACCAAAGACTTTTCCAACCAAGTCTTTTTCTACATTTGATAGCTTTCTCCAGTCATCCAAGTCATTTGACAAGGGAATACGTGTATCAAGCCAGAATTGCTCCGTCAGTTTTTCCCAAGTTGATTTGTCGATGACATCTTCGATGGCATTCCAGTTAATGGCTTTGTAGTAAGTTTCCATTTTGAAATCTCTTTCTGTGTTTAGTATTGCGAACTCACAATTACTTCTATTTTATCATAATTCTAGAGGAGTATCGCACAAAAAGTCGGAAGTCCGACTTTTGTGTTTTTCCATAGTATAGGTGCTTATTCCAGTTTAGTTTAGCAGGGTGAATGAATCACTAATTTGAGAAAAAGTAGTTTCCTCAAGCAAAGATTAAATCACACAGCTTTCACATTGGTTGGCACCGACTTCTCCACCATCATCTGTAAAGGTACGGACGTAGTAGATAGACTTGATTCCCTTGTTAAAGGCATAGTTACGAAGGATAGACAAGTCACGTGTCGTTTGCTTATTTTCCTTCTTCCATTCGTAAAGACCTTTTGGAATGTCACTACGCATGAAGAGAGTGAGTGAAAGTCCTTGGTCCACGTGCTCAGTTGCGGCAGCATAGACATCAATCACCTTACGCATATCCATGTCGTAGGCAGAAGTGTAGTAAGGAATGGTTTCTGTTGACAAGCCAGCAGCAGGATAGTAGATTTTACCGATTTTCTTTTCTTGACGTTCTTCGATACGTTGCGTAATCGGGTGGATAGAAGCAGAAACGTCGTTGATGTAACTGATAGAACCATTTGGCGCTACAGCAAGGCGGTTTTGGTGGTAAAGACCATCTGCTTGAACCTTGTCGCGAAGTTCAGCCCAATCAGCAGCACTTGGGATAAAGACATCTTTGAAGAGTTCCTTAACACGGTTTGATTTTGGAACAAACTCGCCAGTTACATACTTGTCAAAGTAGCTTCCGTTAGCATAGTCTGATTTTTCAAAGTTGTGGAAGGTGATGCCACGTTCACGCGCGATATTGTTTGATTCTACCAAGGTCCAGTAGTTCATAAGCATAAAGTAGATGCTTGTAAATTCAACAGACTCAGGCGATCCATATTCAATCAATTGTTGGGCAAGGTAGCTGTGAAGTCCCATTGCACCAAGACCAAAGGTATGAGCTTGGCTATTTCCGTGGTCGATGGTAGGAACAGCTACGATGTGTGAACTATCTGTAACGAAAGTAAGGGCACGAACCATAGCACGGATAGAACGACCAAAGTCAGGTGAAGTCATCATGTTGACTACGTTGGTTGAACCAAGGTTACATGAAACATCTGTTCCCATTTGAAGGAATTCTTGAGCATCGTTGATCAAGCTTGGTTCTTGGACTTGAAGAATCTCAGAACACAAGTTACTCATGATAATCTTACCATCAACAGGATTTGCACGGTTAGCCGTATCAATGTTGACTACATAAGGGTAACCAGACTCTTGTTGCAATTTGGAAATTTCCGTTTCCAAATCACGTGCTTTGATTTTTGTCTTGCGGATGTTTGGATTTGCGACCAATTCATCATATTTTTCAGTGATGTCGATGTAGTTGAATGGCACACCATACTCAAGCTCTACAGAGTATGGGCTGAAAAGGTACATTTCTTCATTTTTACGAGCCAATTCGTAGAATTTATCGGGTACTACAACACCAAGTGAAAGGGTCTTTACACGAACTTTTTCATCGGCGTTTTCTTTTTTAGTTGAAAGGAAGGCGATAATATCTGGGTGGAAGACGTTGAGGTAGACAACACCAGCACCTTGACGTTGACCCAATTGGTTTGAGTAAGAGAAGCTATCTTCGAAAAGTTTCATAACTGGAACGACCCCAGAAGCTGCTCCTTCATAGCCTTTGATAGGTGCACCAGCTTCACGAAGGTTGCTGAGGGTAATTCCCACACCACCACCGATACGTGAAAGTTGAAGAGCTGAGTTGATAGAACGTCCGATAGAGTTCATATCATCTGTTACCTGAATCAAGAAACAGGATACCAATTCACCACGACGAGCACGTCCAGCATTCAAGAAGGAAGGAGTAGCAGGTTGGTAGCGTTGGTGGATGATTTCATTGGCAATATCGATGGCAACAGCTTCATTGCCATCAGCGAAATAAAGGGCGTTAAAGAAGACACGGTCTTCCATGCTTTCAAGATAATATTCACCGTCATTAGTCTTTAAGGCATATTGATTGTAAAATTTATAGGCAGCCATGAAAGACTTGAATTGGAAGTTTTGTTCTTTAATAAATTGAGACAATTCTTCCAAGAATTCTGGACGGTATTTCTTGATAAAGGCTGTTTCGATATAGTTGTGTTCAATGAGGTAGTTGATTTTATCTTTGATTGAATCAAAAACCATAGTGTTTGGAACTACATTTTCTTTAAAGAAAGCATCCAAGGCTTCCTTATCTTTATGAAGCATGATTTGTCCATTAACAGGACGGTTGATTTCGTTATTAAGACGGAAGTAAGTTACGTCTTCAAGATGTTTTAATCCCATAAAATTTCCCTTATCTAATTACAAAAGAAAGGCTTCTAAGTTAGCCCTAGAAGCAGTTTCTTCTGGATGATGTACTAAGATTATGCTAATTGTTTCAGTTTTCCTGGTTGGAAACCTGAAAAGACTTCAGTTGGTGTTTGGATAACAGGAGCCGCGCTGAAACCGAGCTCTTTAACTTGATCGATGTACTCAGGTTGCTCATCGAGATTGATTTCGCGATAAGCGACATTATTACTGTCCAAGAAACGTTTGGTCATCTTACATTGGACACAGTTGTTTTTAGAATAAACGGTTACCATTGTGTAACTCCTCTTTCAAAATAGATTACTTTCTTAGTATATCAGAAAATAAATTTTTGTCAATGATTTAAAACTAAATATAGTGGTCTATTTTTATGCTTAAGCTCACAAAACACAATATGTAGTGCTTGCTTTGTAAAATAGTGATGATAATCCTACAAGTAGTTTTTTGGAAAACTATATCCTGTGTTTTGTTATCTAGAATAGAAGATTTTCAGCAAGTTATCTGAAAGGAAATCGAATAAATCCCATAAAATGCTTGAAAAAAATCCTAGAAGATGATATAATACCAAATTGTAAGGGTTATCACATATAACTCAAAAAAGAAAGAACAAAAGGAGAGTCAAACTATGGCTTCTAAAGATTTCCACGTAGTGGCAGAAACAGGTATTCACGCACGTCCAGCAACATTGTTGGTACAAACTGCAAGCAAATTTGCTTCAGATATCACTCTTGAGTACAAAGGTAAATCAGTTAACCTTAAATCAATCATGGGTGTTATGAGTCTTGGTGTTGGCCAAGGTGCTGATGTAACTATCTCAGCTGAAGGTGCAGATGCAGATGACGCTATCGCTGCAATCTCAGAAACAATGGAAAAAGAAGGATTGGCATAAGGAAAATGACAGAAATGCTTAAAGGAATCGCAGCATCTGATGGTGTTGCAGTTGCAAAAGCATATCTACTCGTTCAACCGGATTTGTCATTCGAGACTGTTTCAGTCGAAGATACAAACGCAGAAGAGGCTCGTTTGGATGTAGCTCTTGAAGCTTCTCAAAACGAGCTTTCTCTTATCCGTGAGAAAGCTGTAGGTACGCTTGGTGAAGAAGCGGCTCAAGTTTTTGACGCTCATTTGATGGTTCTTGCTGACCCAGAATTGATTGGTCAGATTAAAGAAACAATCCGTGCTAAGAAAGTCAATGCAGAAGCAGGTCTTAAAGAAGTTACTGACATGTTCATCACTATCTTTGAAGGCATGGAAGACAACCCATATATGCAAGAACGTGCAGCGGATATCCGCGACGTGACAAAACGTGTATTGGCAAATCTTCTTGGTAAGAAATTGCCAAACCCAGCTTCTATCAATGAAGAAGTAATCGTGATTGCGCATGACTTGACACCATCTGATACAGCTCAATTGGACAAAAACTTTGTAAAAGCTTTTGTAACAAATATCGGTGGACGTACAAGCCACTCAGCTATCATGGCACGTACACTTGAAATTGCAGCTGTATTGGGAACAAATAACATCACTGAAGTAGTGAAAGACGGTGATATCCTTGCCGTTAACGGAATTACTGGTGAAGTGATTATCAACCCAACAGATGAACAAGCGGCAGAATTTAAAGCAGCTGGTGAAGCTTATGCTAAACAAAAAGCTGAATGGGCCCTTTTGAAAGATGCTCAAACAGTGACTGCTGACGGTAAACACTTCGAGTTGGCTGCTAACATCGGTACTCCAAAAGACGTTGAAGGTGTTAACAACAACGGTGCAGAAGCGGTTGGACTTTACCGTACAGAGTTCTTGTACATGGATTCTCAAGACTTCCCAACTGAAGATGAGCAGTATGAAGCATACAAGGCTGTTCTTGAGGGAATGAATGGTAAACCAGTGGTTGTTCGTACAATGGATATTGGTGGAGATAAGGAACTTCCTTACTTCGATATGCCACATGAAATGAACCCATTCCTTGGATTCCGTGCCCTTCGTATCTCTATTTCTGAAACTGGAGATGCAATGTTCCGTACACAAATCCGTGCTCTTCTTCGTGCTTCTGTTCATGGTCAATTGCGTATCATGTTCCCAATGGTTGCCCTTTTGAAAGAATTCCGTGCAGCTAAAGCAGTTTATGAAGAAGAAAAAGCAAACCTTCTTGCTGAAGGTGTTGCAGTTGCGGATGACATCCAAGTTGGTATCATGATTGAAATCCCTGCAGCAGCAATGCTTGCAGATCAATTTGCAAAAGAAGTAGACTTCATGTCAATTGGTACAAATGACTTGATCCAATACTCAATGGCAGCAGACCGTATGAACGAACAAGTTTCATACCTTTACCAACCATATAACCCATCAATCCTTCGCTTGATCAACAACGTTATCAAGGCAGCACACGCTGAAGGTAAATGGGCTGGTATGTGTGGTGAGATGGCTGGTGACCAAAAAGCTGTTCCACTTCTTGTCGGAATGGGCTTGGATGAGTTCTCTATGTCAGCAACATCTGTACTTCGTACACGTAGCTTGATGAAGAAATTGGATACTGCTAAGATGGAAGAGTACGCTAACCGTGCCCTTACAGAGTGTTCAACAATGGAAGAAGTTCTTGAACTTCAAAAAGAATACGTTAACTTCGATTAATGTCATTAACCTTGTAACCTAGTTGCAAGGTTTTTTGATACATTTTGGAAAAGTATGGTCTTATAAAGTCCACTTTGCAATGAGCCAGAGGCATGATATAATAGGGGAAACAAATAGAATAAGAGAGAAACCATGTCTAAAGAAATTGATATTGAGTACTACCACCAGCTAGCCTTGCAAAAGCAAAAGGAGCATCGTAAAATTTTAGCCAATTTAAAGAAAAAACCTCCTAAAAATCTAGACAAGATAGCTCAGCAGATTCACCAAGAAGTCTTTGCGGAGATTGATTGTACAGCTTGTGCTAACTGTTGCAAGACATTAGGGCCTGACTTTAAAGAAGCAGATATTACACGAATCGCCAAGTATTTTAAGATGAAATTACCTGCTTTCGAAGCAGAGTTTTTGCAGGTAGATGAAGATGGGGACAAGGTTTTTAAATCCATGCCCTGTCCCTTTTTAGGAGGAGATAACCTCTGTTCCATCTATGAAGTTCGTCCAAAAGCCTGTCGTGAATTTCCCCATACAGACCGTAAAAAAATCCATCAAATCAACCATTTGACGATTAAGAATACTTTGACCTGTCCAGCAGCCTATCTCTTTGTTGAGAAATTAAAGGATAAGTTATAGAGATTTAAAGGAGAAAAAATTCTCATAATAACTAGCAATATGAAGGGAAAAACTCTGTGCCTAGACCAAAAACAAAAGAGGAGCTAATGCAGGTCTCTAAGGAAAATTATGAAAAGCTTAACCTCTTCATCTCTCAATTAAGTGAAGATGAGCTACAGACTCCATTTGATTTTTCAAGAGACCCAAAGAAAAAAGAAGCTCACTGGAAAAGGGATAAAAATCTACGGGATGTCTTGATCCATCTTTATGAATGGCAGCAGTTACTTTTGACTTGGGTACATTCTAATCAAGAAGGTCAAGAAAGACCTTTTCTCCCTGAATCTTATAATTGGAAAACTTATGGAGAAATGAATGTCGCTTTTTGGAAGAAGCACCAGAAAACCTCCTTAGAAGAAGCGACTAGACTCCTAGAACAATCACATAGAGAGGTTTTAGAGTTGATAGAAGTTTTTAGCAATGACGACCTCTTTACCAAAGGTGTCTATAAGTGGACGGGAGGAACAAGTCTAGGTTCCTACTTTGTCAGTAGCACGTCAAGCCACTATGATTGGGCTCTGAAAAAACTCAAAGCTCACCGGAAGAATTGTAAGGGATAGATGGCCTATTTGAAATGGGAAGAATCAGTTCTTTTAAACGTAAGATAAAAGCAAAGGGCTATCAAGTGATGTAGCCCTTTTGAGTTATACAAGCAAATTACCATGCAAAAGCTGTCGTTGGAGCATTGAGCGCTTCTAGCCATTGCTTATTTTTTACAGGGCAAAGAGTTACGGATATACCTGCCATATCTAGACTGGTCATAAATGTTCCTGATTTTATAAAGGTAATAGTGACTCCTTCAATTTCTAAGAGTTGAAGGATATCATTGATAAATATGCCCATTTCTAAGTTGCTGGTAGTGCCTAGATTATTTACAAGCAATATAAATTGATCACCCTTTTTCCAATGATAGTGCAATCTTAATTTACTTATAATTTCATTTGCAAGGATTTCCGATGATTGGAATGGGACGATACGATAGCCTTCTTCGCCATGTATCCCAATACCATAAGAAATATTTCCTTCTTCCAAGTTAAATAGTGGAAGGGTGGCTTGGGGGAGACTAGCCGATTTCGTTGCAAAGCCAATCGTTGCGATTTCGGGAGCAAGTTCATGACCTAAATCAGTTAGTTGCTCTATGTCGGAACCATTTTGAGCTGCATATCCTAGAACTTTATGAAGTAAAATAGTTCCTGCAAGCCCTCTTCCTCTAATTTGAAATCTATTGTGAGGTTCAATTGAAATATCGTCGTGTGCTAGACTATAGCCGACCTTAATTCCTTCTTTTCTAGCAGTATTAATGGCCCAGCTAAATTCTTTGATGTCTGCTTCGAAATTTTTTACAATGATGAAGACACCGTGACCATTGTTTAAAAAACGAATGGACTCTAAGATTTCAGTTCTTGTAGGTGGAGTAAATAATTGGCCATAGATAGCAGCGGTAAGCATTCCTTCTCCCACATATCCAATATGAGCAGGTTCGTGTCCTGAACCTCCACCCGCCAATATTGGAATCTGATGAGGATTGCGTTTTTTTTGATAGACTAATGGTAAGGTAGGGTGTTTTTCTAATTCAGGATGACTGCTGACAGTTGCCGAAATGTAACTTGAAATAATTTTCTGTTTATGATTTGAAATAAATGTCATTGTGGTCTCTTTCCAATAATTGTCATGATTAGAAAGTCTGGTTGTGGAACTGGACTTTTTTTATTGACGTAAGCCTTCACGATTTCTGCTAGAGCATGTGAATGATAGTCTAACAAAAAACAAGTATAAGCAGATGAATCGATATCAATCTGACCGTATTCACTTAAAATTTTTGATACAAGCAAGCGACAGTAGCTGATAAATTGGTCATAGAAGTTATTTTGCCCTTGAATATCAAAAAGTTGAATATAAAAGTCACGCTCTTGTTCGAAATAAAGAAATAATTCTTGTAATAGTTTTTGGCCTGAAATGAAGTCCAAGTTATTGGTGATATACTCGGTTAAGTCATTTTCAAATATCCAGTCTAGCAGTTCATATTTGTCAAGAAAGTGATTATAAAAGGTCTGTCTACGAATGCCAGCTGATTCCATGATATCTACAATAGAGATTTTATCAAATTCTCTAGTAGCTAATAGGTCTCTAAATGCCTTGGCAATCCGTTTTTTTGTAATAAGTGATGATGCCATAGGAAGCCTTTCTTTTACTTACTTCATTTTACCAAAAAAATGTTTTAAACGGGTTTAAAAGGGGACAAATAATAGAATCTGTCCCTTATCATCCAGCAATAAAAAATATATAATGAAAGCGAAAACAAAGGTAGATGCCGAAAGGAGTTTCTCATGAAAAAAATTATAAATAAACCGACACAAGTTGTTGATGAAATGTTGCAGGGATTATCATTCATGCATGATGACTTGGTTCAACGCTTAGATGGTTTTGATGTCATCGTTAGAAAGGCAGAAAAGACAGGAAAAGTTGGTCTCATTTCAGGTGGAGGTTCAGGGCATGAACCAAGTCATGCTGGATTTGTAGGAGATGGAATGTTGTCTGCTGCCATTTGTGGAGCAGTCTTCACTTCACCTACTCCGGACCAAATTTTAGAAGCCATTAAGGCGTCTGATGAAGGTGCTGGAGTTTTCATGGTCATCAAAAACTATTCTGGTGACATTATGAACTTTGAAATTGCACAAGAACTTGCTGAAATGGAAGGTATTGATGTAGCAAGTGTTGTGGTTGATGATGATATCGCTGTTGAAAATAGTCTCTATACCCAAGGCCGTCGAGGTGTTGCAGGTACTATTTTAGTCCATAAAATTTTGGGTGCTGCGGCTCGTTCTGGTAAATCATTATCTGAAATGAAGGACTTGGCCGACAAACTTGTCTTAGAAATTAAAACAATTGGGCTGGCCTTGTCTGGAGCAACCGTTCCTGAAGTTGGGAAACCTGGTTTTGTTCTAGAAGATGATGAATTTGAATATGGAGTTGGTATTCATGGTGAGCCGGGATATAAAAAAGAGAAAATGCAACATTCCGCACAATTGGCCTCAGAATTGGTTGAAAAATTATCTGAAGGTTTCCAACTTAAAGCTGGAGAGCGCTATGGCCTTCTCATTAATGGTTTAGGAAGCACTCCTCTTATGGAACAATACGTATTTGCAAATGATGTGGCTAAATTACTTCATGAAAAAGGTGTTCAGTTAGCATTTAAGAAAATTGGAAACTATATGACTTCAATCGATATGGCTGGTTTGTCATTAACATTGATTCGATTGGCAGATGATGAGTGGTTGGATGCTCTAAATGCAGCTGTTACTACACCAGCTTGGTAAAACTCAAGGAGGAAATGTCGCATGAATGTTGAACAAGCTCTTGAATGGATGAAGCTTTTTAATGAAAAGATTCAAGAACAGAAAGATTACCTTAGTGAGTTAGACACTCCTATAGGAGATGGAGACCACGGTGGAAATATGGCGCGTGGAATGGCTGCAGTTATGGAAAACTTAGAAGGAAAGCAATTTGAGACCAGCAGTGATGTTTTTAAACTTGTCTCAATGCAACTACTGAGTAAGGTAGGCGGTGCTTCTGGTCCCTTGTATGGCTCTGCTTTTATGGGAATGTCCAAGGCTGATTCTAATTCGAAAATAGAGGAAATCTTACAAAGCGGTTTGGATATGATTGTCAAACGTGGGAAAGCAGAAGTTGGAGAAAAGACAATGGTTGATGTTTGGACTCCTGTTATTGCCGCTTTGTCTGTTGGTCAATTGACTCAAGAGCTTATTGATAAGGTAGTGAATGCTACCAAAGATTTACTTGCATCTAAAGGAAGGGCATCTTATGTAGGAGAACGTTCTCTTGGACATATTGATCCTGGATCATTTTCATCAGGATTACTCTTTACTGCTCTTTTAGAAACTGGGGTGGTTTAATGGGAAGTATTGGTCTTGTTATCGTTTCACATTCCAAAAACATTGCAGAAGGTGTTGTTGAACTGATTAGTGAAGTAGCTAAAGATGTTCCAATTACTTATGTAGGAGGAACCGAAGATGGAGGAATTGGAACAAGTTTTGATCAAGTAGATAGGGTTGTTTCTGAAAATCCAGCAGATACTTTACTTGCCTTTTTTGACCTAGGTTCTGCTAAAATGAACTTAGAAATGGTGGCTGATTTCAGTGATAAAAGTATCAGGGTCAATAGGGTTCCAATTGTAGAAGGTGCCTATACTGCAGCTGCTCTTCTTCAGGCTGGTGCAGAACTGTCAGTTATTCAAACACAGTTGGCGGAGCTTGAAATCAATAAATAAGTAATTTTACTATAACTCTTTTTATAGGTGGGCTATTGATTATCTCGACTATCAAATTTTAAGTAATAATTTCAAAATCAGAAAGGGATTGCTTCCAGCAGTTCCTTTTTAATGTAAAAGGAGTGGAATCATAGCGTTTCTAAATTGTTAATACTCTTCGAAAATCAAATTCAAACCACGTCAACGTCGCCTTGCCGTACTCAAGTACAGCCTGCGGCTAGTTTCCTAGTTTGCTCTTTGATTTTCATTGAGTATAATAATTCAAAACTGATTGTGATGGGACTATTCTAGCTTTAGAATCCTTCAAAAATTAAAATTTAAGGCAATCAATGTTTTAGAAGAGTGCGAAAACATTTAGTTTATAGGAATTCTAGATCTAGAATTGCATAGATATTTATGAAGTTAGAGTATTCGATAGTTAGGATTGTTCTATTCTGAAAGATTTGAGCTGTCAATTGTATAGGATAGTATTATTCTATGTTAGATTCCAGTAAAAATGATTGGATAAATAATATTAAAGAAAAATCAAAATCATAATTTTGTTTAATATGGTATAATATTTCTAATAATTTAAACATAATGAGGTAGTAATTTATGGATGAAGTTTTATTTTTTGGAGAAGATGACTTCGATATTCTTGATATTGATGGCTATGAACTAAAACCCTCAGCATTTTTTAATAAGTTACCAGAAATAGCCAAACCTTTAGTCAAAAATGCTAATAAAATCTTATCTGAAGTAGAAAAAATGTTATATTCTGCTCCAGCCTTTATCAATGTTGTCCAATCTAGTATACCTGAAGAGGTTTTTCAGGCAATTCTTTCTCCAGAACAACGGGAAGCAATTGCTCAAGGAGTGTTAAAATTAATGACCAAGAAAGATGGCTCTCTCTTGGCGGTATTAGTAGATACTAATACTAATAAAGTCATTGGAAATGTACCATTGAAATCTGTTAAATTGACACCAGAATTAAATAAAGCGTTAGCTGATTATTCGTCACAAATTCAAATGGCTCAGATTGCAGAGGAGATTCAAAATGTACAATATGCTATTGAGGACGTCAGAAAAGGACAGGAGTCAGATAGACTTGCAATAGCCTATAGTTGTCAACAGAAACTCTTGCAAGCTAGAGAGATATCAGATCCAAATATTAGAACAATGATGTTACTGCAAGTTATTTCAGATGCAGAAGATAGTAGAAATCTCTTAATGCTTAGTCAAAAATCAAATGTAAATTTTATCAAAGAACAACCAGATTCTACTTGGGGTAAGTTATTAAAAGGGGATAAACCAGATAAAATTGAAGCTCGTATGAATGAGATTCGAGATGGATTAGCAGCTGTAAATATCGTTTCACTATCAGCAGCAATAGCTTATAATGAGTTGGGCGAGAAAAAAGCTGCTCAAAAAAGTTTGGATTACTTTGGGAAATTTATTAACGAAACTTATCTCAGTTCTCAGGAATTAGTAGAGAGACTTGATTTACTTGATCCTTCGCCTACAAATTACTGGACAAAAGAATTGCCAAAAATTGAAACTTCTATAATGAAATTGCCAAATAAAACAGATTCTATTGAGACAGAGGTGCTAGAATGAAAGAAATAAAAAAATGCAAGACATGTACTAGGGATTTACCATCAAGTTATAAGCACAATAAGTGCGAATCGTGTAGAAACAAAAAAATAGATGAAGCAAAAAAGATACTTAAAGTTGTTGGACAAGTTGGCAGTGTGGTTACTCCAGTTGTAGTTGGTATGTTGATGAATAAAACTAAGAAAAAGAAGAAATAAACTAATCTATTAAGTACCTAGAAAGGAAAACTCTCAAATTGTCCTACAAATTTCTACTTTTCGACCTTGACCACACTCTTCTTGATTTTGATGCTGCTGAGGATGTGGCTTTGACGCAACTTCTAAAAGAAGAAGGGGTTGCAGATATTCAGGCCTACAAAGACTTTTACGTTCCCATGAACAAGGCTCTCTGGAAGGATTTGGAGCAAAAGAAAATTAGTAAACAAGAGCTGGTTAACACGCGCTTTTCTCGTTTATTTTCTCATTTTGGACTGGAGAAAGATGGTAGTTTTCTAGCCCAACGTTACCAATTTTACTTAGCCCAACAGGGACAAACGATTTCTGGCGCTCATGAACTTTTGGACAGCCTCATCGAGCGTGATTATGACTTGTATGCTGCGACAAATGGCATTACTGCCATTCAGACAGGGCGTTTGGCTCAATCTGATCTGGCACCTTATTTCAATCAAGTCTTTATCTCTGAACAGCTGCAAACACAAAAGCCGGATGCTCTTTTTTATGAAAAAATTGGTCAACAGATTGCAGGTTTTAGCAAAGAAAAGACGCTGATGATTGGAGACTCTCTAACCGCCGACATTCAAGGCGGCAATAATGCTGGGATTGACACGATTTGGTACAATCCTCATCAACTCGAAAATCCCACACAAGCCCAGCCAACCTACGAAGTCCATTCTTACCGAGACTTGCTGGATTGTTTAGATAAACTGTAAAAAGTGGTTTAGACAGCCACTTTTTGCTATAATAGAGGCAGTAAAAACGAAGGAGTCGGCTATGGAACACTCGTCTTGGCATGATTTGATTAAGGAGCAATTACCTGAGGGTTATTTTGGGAAAATCAATCAGTTTATGGAGCAGGTCTACGCTCATGGAACTGTTTATCCACCTAAGGAAAAGGTTTTTCAGGTTCTCTTGACAACACCGCTTGAAGAAGTTAAGGTGGTGATTCTAGGACAGGATCCTTATCACGGGCCAGGTCAAGCGCAAGGCTTGAGTTTTTCTGTACCTGATTCTATCCCAGCTCCGCCATCCTTGCAGAACATCTTGAAAGAATTGTCAGATGATATTGGAGTTAAAGCGTCCCATGATTTGACAGCTTGGGCTGAGCAAGGAGTCTTGCTTCTCAATGCTTGTTTGACGGTTCCTGCTGGACAGGCCAATGGACATGCTGGTCAGATATGGGAGCCTTTTACGGATGCCGTGATTCAGGTGGTTAATCATCTAGATAGGCCAGTGGTCTTTGTACTCTGGGGAGCTTATGCACGTAAGAAGAAGGCCTTAGTTACCAATCCTCATCACTTGATTATCGAATCAGCCCATCCCAGTCCTTTGTCAGTTTATAGAGGATTTTGGGGTTCCAAGCCTTTTTCCAAGGCCAATGCATTTTTAAAAGAGACAGGACAAGAGCCAATCGATTGGCTTAGATAAGGAGAAAATATGCCTCAGTTAGCGACGATTTGCTACATTGATAACGGGAAAGAACTGCTCATGCTCCATCGTAATAAGAAGCCAAATGATGTCCATGCGGGTAAATGGATTGGTGTGGGTGGTAAGCTAGAGCGTGGAGAGACGCCTCAGGAATGCGTGGCGCGTGAAATCCTCGAAGAAACAGGTCTGAAAGCCAAGCCAGTTCTAAAAGGTGTCATTACTTTTCCTGAGTTTACACCAGATTTAGACTGGTACACCTATGTTTTTAAGGTGACAGAGTTTGAGGGTGAATTGATTGATTGCAACGAGGGAACGCTAGAATGGGTTCCCTATGACGAGGTTTTGAGTAAGCCGACTTGGGAAGGTGACCATACCTTTGTTGGGTGGCTTTTAGAAGATAAACCCTTCTTTTCAGCCAAGTTTGTTTATGATGGGGATAAATTGTTGGATACCCAAGTTGATTTCTATGAATAAAGGAGAAAGCAGATGCTACTAATCAAAAATGGTCGTGTAATGGATCCCAAGTCTGGTTTGGATCAAGTGTGTGATGTCTTGGTTCAAGATGGAAAGATTATCAAAATTGCGCCTGAAATCAAAGAAGAAGGAGCAGAAATCCTAGATGCTACCGGTTTTGTAGTTGCTCCTGGATTGATCGATATTCATGTGCATTTCCGTGAACCTGGTCAAACACATAAAGAAGATATTCATACTGGTGCCCTAGCAGCCGCTGCAGGTGGTTTTACTACTGTCGTCATGATGGCTAATACCAGTCCAACCATTTCAGACGTGGAGACTTTGCAAGAAGTTCTTCAATCTGCTGCCAAGGAAAAAATCAATGTTAAGACGGTTGCGACCATTACTAAGAATTTTAATGGCCAAGATTTGACTGACTTTAAGGCACTCTTAGAAGCTGGAGCTGTTGGTTTTTCTGATGACGGTATTCCGCTTGAAAGCAGTAAAGTTGTAAAGGAAGCCATGGAAGAGGCCAAAAAACTTAATACCTTTATTAGTCTCCATGAGGAAGATCCAGGTTTGAATGGGATTCTTGGGTTTAACGAAAATATTGCTAAAGAACATTTCCATATCTGCGGTGCGACAGGAGTGGCTGAGTATGCTATGATGGCGCGTGATGTCATGATTGCCTATGCAACTAAGGCCCATGTTCACATCCAGCATTTGTCAAAGGAAGAAAGTGTTAAAGTAGTTGAGTTTGCTCAAGGGCTAGGTGCGCAAGTAACAGCAGAAGTAGCGCCACAGCATTTTTCTAAGACTGAAGCGCTCCTTTTGACACAAGGTAGCAATGCTAAGATGAATCCACCACTTCGTTTGGAATCAGACCGTCGTGCTGTTATCGAGGGGCTTAAATCAGGTGTCATTACAGTTATCGCAACTGACCACGCGCCTCACCATGCGGATGAAAAAAATGTTGAGGATATTACCAAAGCGCCATCTGGTATGACAGGTTTGGAAACATCCCTATCTCTTGGCTTGACCTATCTGGTGGAAGCTGGTGAGTTGAGCTTGATGGAATTACTCGAAAAGATGACATACAACCCAGCCAAGCTTTACAATTTTGAAGCAGGTTACTTGGCTGAGAATGGTCCAGCAGATATCACTATTTTTGATCCTAAGGCTGACTGCCTTGTGGACTCCCATTTTGCTTCGAAAGCGACTAATTCACCCTTTATCGGTGAAACCTTAAAAGGGCAGGTTAAATATACCATCTGTAAGGGACAAATCGTCTATCAAAACTAGGTGGGTGTCTGCTCTGTAAACAAAAAGAATAGAGAGCCTATATGTACCAAACCCATCGTTTTAAAGACAAATTTATCTTATTTTTAAAGATATTTTTCCCTATCCTGATTTATCAATTTGCAAATTATTCTGCCTCCTTTGTTGATACGACTATGACTGGCCAATACAGTACCATGGATTTGGCTGGTGTGTCGATGGCAACTAGTATATGGAATCCTTTCTTTACATTCCTAACAGGGATTGTATCGGCCTTGGTGCCCATCATTGGTCACCATCTTGGGCGAGGCAAAAAGGAAGAAGTGGCGTCTGATTTTTACCAGTTTATCTATCTGGCCTTGGGACTATCTATGGTCTTACTGGGGATGGTAGTTTTTTTGGCACCACCAATCTTGAATCATATTGGGTTAGAGGCACAAGTGGCAGCAGTAGCGATTCGCTATCTTTGGTTTTTATCTATCGGAATTATCCCCCTGTTGCTTTTTAGTGTCATTCGTTCCTTGCTGGATTCGCTGGGGTTGACCAAGCTGTCCATGTATCTCATGCTTTTGTTACTCCCTCTCAATAGCGGATTTAACTATCTCTTGATTTACGGTGCCTTTGGTGTTCCAGAACTGGGAGGTGCTGGTTCTGGTTTAGGTACTTCTTTAGCCTACTGGGTCTTGCTGGGAATTTCTATTCTGGTTCTATTTAAACAGGAGAAGCTCAAAGCCCTACATCTTGAGAAACGAATTCCATTTAATATGGATAAAATCAAGGAAGGAGTTCGATTGGGTCTGCCTATTGGGGGAACTGTCTTCGCGGAAGTGGCTATCTTTTCCGTGGTTGGTTTGATTATGGCTAAGTTTTCGTCCTTGATTATCGCTAGTCATCAGTCAGCTATGAATTTTTCAACTCTCATGTACGCCTTTCCTATGAGTATCTCATCGGCTATGGCTATTGTTGTTTCCTATGAAGTGGGAGCCAAGCGATTTGATGATGCGAAAACCTATATTGGTTTAGGAAGATGGACAGCCCTTATTTTTGCAGGCTTCACCTTATCTTTCCTTTACATTTTTAGGGGAAATGTTGCTAGTCTTTATGGGAACGACCCAGAATTTATCGACTTGACAGCGCGCTTTTTGACTTACAGCCTTTTCTTCCAGTTAGCAGATACCTTTGCAGCACCTCTTCAGGGGATTTTGCGGGGCTATAAGGATACAGTGATTCCTTTTTACCTTGGTTTGGTTGGTTATTGGGGCGTAGCAATTCCAGTGGCTATGGTCTTTGATTCCCTAACAGATTTTGGAGCTTATTCTTACTGGATTGGTTTGATTATTAGTTTGATTGTGAGTGGGGTTCTCTACCGTTGGCGTTTAACTGTGATTATGAAGAGATTTGAATCTTTAGAAAAATCTAAACGCTGAAAAGTTTGTGAAAAAATATTCTTGATAAGAAAATCCCTTGTTTTTTACGGGGTTTTCTTTTTTATTTTGTGAAATTTCTTTTAGAAAAACTTTGACAGTATTTGCCAAAAACGGTAAAATAGTAAGGTAAGAAGAAACTTAGAAAGGCAAGAAGATGTCAACTTTAGATAAAAATCTTTTGCTAGAGATGTTCCGTAAGATGGAAGAAATCCGTCGTATGGACTTAAAAATTGCGCAATTAGTAAAGAAAGGGAAAGTGCCAGGAATGACGCACTTTTCTGTTGGAGAAGAGGCGGCTAACGTGGGTGCTATGTTGGCTCTCAATCCAGATGATCTGATCACCTCAAACCACCGTGGTCACGGACAAGCTATTGCCAAAGGGATTGACCTCAACGGAATGATGGCTGAAATCCTCGGTAAATACACTGGAACCTGTAAAGGTAAAGGTGGATCTATGCATATCGCCGACCTTGATGCTGGGAACCTTGGTGCCAATGGTATCGTAGGTGGTGGTATGGGGATTGCTGTCGGTGCAGCTCTTAGTCAGCAAATGCAAAATACTGGAAAAATCGTTGTCTGCTTCTTTGGAGATGGTGCGACCAACGAGGGTGTTTTCCACGAAGCAGTGAACATGGCTTCTATCTGGAACCTGCCAGTCATTTTCTATTGCATTAACAACGGTTATGGAATCTCTGCGGATATCAAGAAAATGACCAATGTAGAACATATTCATCAACGTAGCGCCGCTTATGGAATTCCTGGAATGTTCATCGAAGATGGAAACAATGTTATCGATGTCTATGAAGGATTTAAGAAAGCTGTAGATCATGTTCGTGGTGGTAATGGCCCTGTCTTGATCGAAAGTGTCACTTATCGCTGGCTTGGTCACTCATCATCTGACCCTGGTAAATATCGTACGCGTGAAGAAGTGGAATTGTGGAAACAAAAAGACCCAATCGAAAACCTTCGCAATTACCTTATTGAAAATAACATTGCAAGTGCCGAAGAATTGGAAGAAATCCAAGCGCAAGTCAAGGAAGCAGTAGAAGCTTCTGTTAAATTTGCAGAGGAAAGTCCATTCCCACCGCTTGAATCAGCATTTGAAGATATTTACGCAGACTAAGGAGAAAGAGATAAAATGGAAACAAAAACAATGTCCTTCCGTGACACCATTATCCTTGCTATGTCTGAGGAAATGCGTCGCGATGAAAATGTGTTCTTAATGGGAGAAGACGTCGGTGTCTTCGGAGGAGACTTCGGTACTTCTGTTGGAATGCTTGAAGAATTTGGTCCAGAACGTGTCCGTGACTGTCCGATTTCTGAGGCTGCCATTTCAGGAGCAGCAGCAGGAGCAGCCATGACAGGCCTTCGTCCAATCGTCGATATGACCTTCATGGATTTCTCGGTTATTGCCATGGACAATATCGTCAACCAAGCTGCTAAAACACGTTACATGTTTGGTGGTAAAGGTCAGGTTCCAATGACTGTTCGTTGTGCAGCTGGTAACGGAGTTGGTTCTGCAGCCCAGCACTCACAATCTCTAGAGTCTTGGTTTACTCATATCCCTGGACTTAAGGTTGTGGCTCCAGGTACACCTGCTGACATGAAAGGACTGCTTAAGTCTTCTATCCGTGATAACAACCCAGTTATTATTCTTGAGTACAAGTCAGAATTTAACCAAAAAGGGGAAGTGCCAGTTGATCCAGACTACACGATTCCACTTGGAGTTGGGGAAATCAAACGCGAAGGAACGGATGTAACAGTTGTTACTTATGGAAAAATGCTTCGCCGTGTGGTTCAAGCTGCTGAAGAATTAGCAGAAGAAGGAATTTCTGTTGAAATTGTGGACCCACGTACCCTTGTTCCGCTTGATAAGGACATTATCATTAACTCAGTTAAGAAGACTGGTAAGGTTGTTCTGGTTAACGATGCCCACAAGACAAGTGGCTATATCGGTGAAATTTCAGCTATTATTTCAGAATCAGAAGCATTTGACTATCTAGATGCACCAATCCGCCGTTGTGCAGGAGAAGATGTGCCAATGCCTTATGCACAAAACCTAGAAAATGCAATGATTCCAACAGTTGAAAGCATCAAAGATGCCATCCGTAAAACATATAACAAAGAATAGAATTACATAAGATAAGTTATGTAAAATAATTGTTGTTTTTAACTTTAGTAACTTAAGATATGTTTTGTATCTAAGTTGTTTGTAAAGTTGCGACATGAGAGAGTCGAATCGATAATATTCGATGAATGAATTAGTAAGTCTACTAGGTTGACCGCGTAATGGCGGAAACCGTAGCAACTTGAGATACGTGTTGTATCCAAGTTGCTTGTAGAGTTGAACACGGGCTAAAAGCTTGGAAAAAAGATAAATCTCCTTGGCTTCATCGAAGCCATCGTCGATTTCCTATTTTTCAGTCGCTTTTGACGCCCTTTGTATCATATAATTGAACTCGGGCTAAAGTCTGTGTGAAAAAGATAAACTTTCCTTGAAACTAAAGTTCCTTCGTCAAGTTTCCTATTTTCACTTTGACTTTTGACGCCCTTAGTATCTTATAATAGAATTGGAGAGGTCATGGCTGATGACAAGCTAAGAGCGACTCCTGCGGCTAGAAAGTTAGCGGATGATTTAGGAATCAACCTTTACGACGTTTCTGGCTCAGGTGCAAACGGTCGTGTCCACAAAGAAGACGTGGAAACTTATAAAGACACAAACGTGGTTCGCATTTCGCCACTTGCAAAACGAATTGCCCTCGAACATAATATTGCTTGGCAGGAAATCCAAGGAACAGGTCATCGTGGTAAAATCATGAAGAAGGATGTTTTGGCTCTGCTTCCTGAAAATATTGAAAACAATACCATCAAGTCTCCTGCTCAGATTGAAAAAGTGGAAGAAGTTCCTGATAACGTAACACCATACGGTGAAATTGAGCGTATTCCAATGACACCAATGCGTAAGGTTATTGCCCAACGTATGGTTGAATCTTACTTAACTGCGCCAACCTTCACCCTCAACTATGAAGTTGATATGACTGAAATGTTGGCACTTCGTACGAAGGTTCTGGAGCCAATCATGGAAGCAACTGGGAAGAAGACTACTGTAACAGACCTTCTTTCACTTGCAGTTGTTAAGACTCTTATGAAACACCCTTACATCAACGCCTCATTGACAGAAGATGGCAAGACCATTATCACTCACAACTATGTCAACCTTGCCATGGCAGTTGGGATGGATAATGGATTGATGACACCTGTTGTTTACAATGCGGAGAAGATGACTCTTTCAGAGCTAGTCGTAGCCTTCAAAGACGTCATTGGTCGTACCTTGGATGGTAAATTGGCTCCAAGTGAACTGCAAAATTCAACATTTACAATCAGTAACTTGGGAATGTTTGGCGTTCAGTCCTTTGGTCCTATCATTAACCAACCCAACTCAGCTATCCTTGGCGTGAGTTCGACAATTGAGAAGCCAGTTGTCGTCAATGGTGAGATTGTGATTCGCCCAATCATGAGTCTAGGATTAACCATTGACCACCGTGTTGTAGATGGTATGGCTGGTGCTAAGTTTATGAAAGACTTGAAAGCCTTGATTGAAAATCCAATCTCAATGGTGATTTAAGAGCAAGAGTATTCATTTTTAAGATATAGATAAAGGAAGGAAGACATGGCCTTAGAAGTAATTATGCCAAAAGCCGGCGTGGATATGACAGAAGGACAAATCGTCCAATGGAATAAAAAAGTCGGAGAATTTGTAAAAGAAGGAGAAATCCTTTTGGAAATCATGACTGACAAAGTCAGCATGGAATTGGAAGCGGAAGAAGACGGTTACTTGATCGCTATCCTCAAAGGAGATGGTGAAACTGTCCCTGTAACGGAAGTTATCGGTTATCTTGGTGAAGAAGGGGAAAATATCCCAACAGCTGGAGCCGCAGCGCCAGAAGCTAGTCCAGCACCTACAGCAAGTGCTTCAAATGATGATGGTAAAAGCGATGATGCCTTTGATATTGTTGTGATTGGTGGAGGTCCTGCTGGTTATGTTGCAGCCATTAAAGCTGCCCAACTCGGCGGTAAGGTTGCCCTTGTTGAGAAATCTGAACTTGGTGGAACCTGCTTGAATCGTGGATGTATCCCAACCAAGACCTACCTTCATAACGCTGAAATCATCGAGAATATCGGTCATGCAGCAAACCGTGGTATTGTCATCGAAAATCCAAACTTCACTGTAGATATGGATAAACTCCTAGAAACCAAGTCTAAGGTTGTCAATACCTTGGTAGGTGGTGTTGCAGGACTTCTTCGTAGCTACGGAGTTACTGTTCATAAAGGAATTGGTACGATCACTAAGGACAAGAATGTTTTGGTAAATGGTTCTGAATTAATTGAAACCAAGAAAATCATCCTTGCTGGTGGTTCAAAAGTCAGCAAGATCAACGTCCCTGGTATGGAATCTCCACTTGTGATGACTAGTGACGACATTCTTGAAATGAACGAAGTTCCAGAAAGTCTTGTTATCATCGGTGGTGGGGTTGTCGGTATCGAACTCGGTCAGGCCTTCATGACATTTGGCTCAAAAGTGACTGTCATCGAAATGATGGACCGTATCGTCCCAGCTATGGACGCTGAAGTTTCTAAGAACCTTCGTTTGATCCTTGAGCGTAAAGGAATGACCATCTTGACTGGTACTAAACTGCAAGAAATCGTCGAGGAAAATGGTCAACTTCGTATCAAGGTTGAAGGAAAAGATGATATCATCGCAAGCAAAGCTCTTCTTTCAATTGGTCGTGTGCCAGACCTTGAAGGTATTGGAGAGGTTGAGTTTGAATTGGATCGTGGTCGTATCAAGGTCAACGAATACATGGAAACTTCTGTTCCAGGTATCTACGCACCAGGTGATATTAATGGTACTAAGATGTTGGCTCACGCAGCTTTCCGTATGGGTGAAGTTGCCGCTGAAAATGCCCTTAAAGGAAATCATGCTGTTGCCAAATTGAATTTGACTCCTGCAGCTATCTACACTCTTCCTGAAGTAGCAGCAGTAGGTTTGACAGAAGAACAAGCCCGTGAGAAATACGATGTAGCCATCGGTAAGTTCAACTTTGCTGCTAACGGTCGTGCCATTGCCTCAGATGCAGCTCAAGGTTTCGTAAAAGTTATCGCTGATAAGAAATATGGAGAAATCCTTGGTGTCCATATCATCGGTCCTGCAGCTGCAGAATTAATCAACGAAGCGTCAAGCATTATTGAAATGGAAATCACTGTTGAAGAAATGCTGAAGACTATCCACGGACACCCAACCTACTCTGAAGTGATGTACGAAGCATTTGCGGATGTTTTAGGAATGGCCATCCATTCACCTAAGAAAAAATAAAAGAAAGATAGAATAGACTGGAAAATATCTTTCCAGTCTCTATCGTATAAAGGGATATCATGAAATATATTATCAATCATTCAAACGACACTGCCTTTAATATTGCCTTGGAAGAATACGCCTTTAAACACCTTTTGGATGAGGATCAAATCTTTCTTCTTTGGATCAATAAACCATCTATCATTGTTGGTCGTCACCAGAACACTATCGAAGAAATCAACCGTGATTATGTTCGAGAAAATGGTATTGAGGTGGTCCGCCGTATCAGTGGTGGTGGAGCTGTTTACCACGATTTAAATAACCTCAACTACACGATCATTTCAAAAGAAGATGAAAACAAGGCTTTTGACTTTAAGAGCTTCTCGACTCCAGTTATCAATACTTTGGCTCAACTAGGCGTTAAAGCTGAGTTCACAGGCCGTAATGACCTTGAGATTGATGGCAAAAAATTCTGTGGAAATGCCCAGGCCTATATCAATGGGCGTATCATGCACCACGGTTGCTTGCTCTTTGACGTTGATTTATCAGTCCTAGCAAATGCCCTTAAGGTTTCAAAAGATAAATTTGAATCAAAAGGTGTGAAATCCGTCCGCGCCCGTGTAACCAATATTATCAATGAATTACCAGAAAAAATCACAGTCGAAGAATTCCGTGATTTACTCTTGGAATACATGAAAAAAGAATACCCAGAGATGACTGAATACGTTTTTTCTGAGGAAGAATTGGCTGAAATCAATCGCATCAAGGATACTAAGTTTGGTACTTGGGACTGGAACTATGGTAAATCACCTGAATTTAACGTCCGTCGTGGAACAAAATTCACTAGTGGTAAGGTTGAAGTCTTTGCTAATGTTCTCGAATCAAAAATCCAAGACATCAAGATTTACGGTGACTTCTTTGGTATTGAAGACGTTGCTGCAGTAGAAGATGTCCTTCGTGGGGTGAAATATGAACGCGAAGATGTCCTCAAAGCGCTAGAAACTATTGATATTGCACGCTATTTCGCTGGTATTAGCCGTGAAGAAATCGCTGAAGCGGTAGTTGGATAAATCAAAAAGAAGTTGGTTGTAGGACCAGCTTCTTTTTTAAAAATCATATACTACATAATTTATTTTATGTATTTTATAAACTGTCTAGAGCATTCTTTTGTTCATCGTTAACGATATGGGTATAGAGGTCAGTGACTTGTGTGCTGGCATGTCCTAGCTGGTGACTGACCAAAACTTGCGATTTAGTCGCATCATAGAGCCTGGTTGCTAGGGTATGTCGAAGTTTATGGGGTGTTACACGGACTTTGAAGTTCTCGGAATACTTAGCAACCATTTTCTCAACGCTGGAAGCATCGATACGATTAGGAACTCCTCTGTAGAGAGTCAAAAAAAGGGCTGTATCTGTTTTTTTCGTCTTATAGCGTTGATTTCGAATGGCCAAATAATTCTCTAAATAAGGCTTAGCAAAGGCAGCGACATTGACCGAGTCACGTTTGCCTCCTTTTCGAATGACATCAATAACCATCATTTTGAGATTGAGATCCCTTATATCCAGATTAACAGCTTCAGATAAGCGGACACCAGATGCCAAGAGAAGGGCAATAATGGCCAAATCTCGTTCTTTATTTTTGTTGAATGATGAGAGAGCTCGATTAGAGAGCTGTTGTGGGTACTCTTGGTCAATATAAGTAAGAAAACCTTCTGTTTCATCACCAAGAAAGAGTTTTTGCTTGATGTTTTCAGCTCTGGCAGCAAGCGTTTCTTTCTTTTTCTTTGTTGAAACTTTTTTCATTACATTACGATAGAAATAAGGTTCCCCCTGGTCGTTTTCGACTTCCTCGGTTAGATACTTATAAAGACTGGAAAGAGCTGACAAGGTTCGATTGATGGTTGTCTGTGAAACACCTTGCTTTGTTGTATTTGCATTCAGCAAAGGACGTTCACGTAGGTAAAGGATAAAGGATTCCATGTCTTTCTTTGACATATTTTCCAAGACAGATAAAGGAATATCAGATATTTTATCAGCGTTTGAAATGCCAGACTCCAAAACCCAGCTGAAAAATCGATCATATTCCTTGAGGTATTCGTACAAGGTTGTAAAACTGTAAGGAACAGCAAGCTTAGATTGGTAGTATTCCAGAACATACCAGGGCATGATTTGTTTTAGTTTGTCGATTCGTTCCAGTAAAATCTCACGTTTCATGTATTTTCTCCATAAATAAGTCTACTAGTAGTATAGCATAGACTCATATATTTTTCAAGAAAATTATAGTTTTTCGGAAAGATGATGAAGAGTTATTTTTAGAAGTGACGGATATAACTAAAAAATTTAAAATATAACAAAAATAGCTAAAAATGTACCTTATCAAAGTGAAAACTGGAAATTTATTAAACCTGAATTTTAGTGAGAATGTACTTTACTAAAACTTAAAACCTTGTTAAATCAAGTTTTTAGGGCTCACATTGGGTTTAAAAGGGGGTGATTTTGTACATTATGTATCTAAGCTACTGGATAAAAAAATGTACTTTATCCAATCTTAAAATAAAGTACATTTCAATTATAAAGTACATTTTTTAGAGAGTGTACATTACGCCTTAAACTCAGTTGTATCAAGGGTTTATCTACTGTCTAGCGAAAAGTACAAAAATTTCTAGTTTTGATCTAAATCTTTGGAGTTGTACTATTGTGAATCATTATCTAGTGCTTTTTCTAGTTTCCAAATACTAAACCAGAATGAAATAGTCAACAGAATGAGGAAAATAAAAAAGAGATTATCAGTAACGAAACTTCTGTTCATTCTACATAACTGAAGAGCTATATAAGGAGCTATGAGATACAAAATACATTGTATAATTGCTATTGTTTTCTTTTTCATGATTTTAATCTTACTGTGCAGGTTTGATACAGTAAACTCCTTTCTAGCTTTGTGCATCATCATTTCTAACTTGATTATAGTCTTATTTTTACTAATGTTCAATTATTTCTATGTGAAATATCTTATCTGTAAAAAATAACCGATCTCATTGCTGAAAATCGGCTCTCTAATGTATTTAATTAAGAAGTTTATTTTTTACATAACATAAATTATGTAAAAAGAGCTACAACAACAAATCTTTGACTTTCCCAATTTCACTTTTTGGAATAACTAGGTGAATCATATCACCGAGATACATTCTGGTTGAACCGTTAACGGTTTGACTTTTACCGTTATGGACTTGGGTGGTGATGAGGATATTATGTGGTAGGTTGAGTTCATGAACCTGTTTTCCAGCGATTTTGTCAGAAACAGGGATTTCAATGAGAGTGACTTCTCCTTCATCTGTCGCTTCTTCTGGCAACATTTTTTCTAGCATGGCCTCATAGACTGGAGCACCCTTGAGTAAATCCATGATGATGTAGGCAACTAGGGTCACTAGTCCGAGTGGCATGAGATTGCGAATATCTCCTACCATTTCGGTTACCAGAATCATAGCAGTTAAGGGAGCCTTGGATATTGCTCCAAAATAACCACTCATTCCTAGAATGACAAATATAGGGAATTGCTCCTGACTGACAAGCCCAAGATTGACACAAATAACACCAACTAGGGCTCCAAGCAAGGAGCCAAGCGCCAAAATTGGTAGGAAAATTCCTCCTGGAAGGCCACTTCCATAACTAATCATGCTCCAAACAAAGCGAATCAAAAAGTAAACTAATAGAACTTGGAAACTAAAATCTTGCTCAGTTAAGGAAAGAACTAGCTGATTTCCACCACCAAGGATCTGGGGTAAGAAGATTCCGACTGGTATGATGAGAATGAAAGCCAGAATTGGAAAATAAGCTCTATCCAAATGGATTTTTTGACCAAGCCAATCATAAACTCGACCAACATTGAGTACAGCCTTCTCATAGAGAAAACCGGATAGTCCAAGAAAAACTCCCATAAGGAGGTAAATCCAATACTGGTCTAGAGTCATGAGTGGGATGTTGTCTGGCATATCCAGTACCGGTGTTAGGCCAAATATTAGCAGAGAAACAAAGTTTGCTACGAGACTAGCTGCGAGAGTAGATACCCAGAAAAAGCGTGAAAAATGGTGATAAACTTCTTCTACCACAAAGAGAAGTCCTGCAATCGGTGCATTAAAGGCTGCAGCTAGACCAGCGGCAGCTCCACTAGCAATCAAGGAGCGTTCCTCTACTGGACTGGATTTGAGCCATTTGGCAATTCCTTTACCACCGACCGCTCCAAGTTGAATACTTGGCCCTTCACGCCCCAGCATAAGGCCGCTTGCAATAGCAAGAATTCCTAGAATATATTTTTTCCAAAGTACGCCCCACCAGTTGAGGGTCATGAGTCCCTTTAATTCGGCTTCAACTTGAGGAATTCCTGAACCTTTGATGTCTTTTTCTGACCGAGTTAATTTCGCACTGAGCCAACAAACTATTAAATAAAATAGACCAATGATAAAAAGATTGCGCACTAGGTGCGCTTGATCTTGATAAAGTCCTTGTATCAGGTGGAAGCCTTTTTCGATTGAAAACCGAAAGGATCCGACGATGAGTCCGACAACGAGACCAACGATGATTCCTCGTCCAACTTGGGATAATATAGTGCTTGAGGCAAAGGCAAATTCTTTCTTGGAACTGAGTGTTTCTGACTGTTCCTCCATAATCATTCCTTCTAACTTAACTTTCTTTTTCTCCTAAAACCAGTGATTTAACGGGTTCAAAGCTGGTTCGGTGAATTGGGGTAACTCCTAGTTTTTCGAGTCCTTCCAGGTGTTTAGCTGTTCCATATCCTGCATTAGCAGCGAAATCATAGCCAGGGAACTGCTGGTCGAATTCCTTCATCAATTCATCACGTGTAACCTTGGCTACTATAGAAGCCGCTGCGATTGAAAGGGAATTAGCATCACCTTTGATGATGGAGATTTGTGAAATTGGTAAATCCAGTTTCATGGCATCTATCAAAAGGTGCTCAGGTTGAGGACTGAGCTGGGAGATTGCTTCCTTCATAGCTAGTTTGGTTGCTTCATAGATATTGACTTGGTCGATGACCTGATTATCCATGATACCAATGCCGATTGACAAAGCATGGTCTTGAACGGCTTGATAAATTTCTAAATGTTTCTTTTTAGGAATTTTTTTGCTGTCGTTGAGACCTCTAATCTTACAATTTTTAGGTAAGATGACGGCTGCAGCAACTACTGGACCAGCCAGAGGACCTCGGCCGACCTCATCAACACCAGCAATTAAGGTCAATCCTTGCTTGTAAAGTTCTTTTTCATAGGAAAGCATGGATTCCAAACGAAGATCCTCATCCAATTCTGCCTGAATGGCTTTTTTACGCTTGCTGATTTCCTTTTGAACTCCAGAGCGACTATCCCTTTCGAGTTCTAAAAAAACAGGACTTTCTAAATTCTTGACTGTTGCAAGGAGTTCTTTGATTTCTTTAATCGTCGCCATCGAGGTCTTCCAATGTATCTAAGGTATAGTTACCGAGTTTGCCATCGCGGACTTCCTTCACGAAGAGACTGTAAAAGCGGTCATAGTCATCACGGAAACCGAGAGCACGGGTCATATCCATAATAATAACAGGCGCTTCTTCCTCAATTTTCATTTGTTTGAAGCGTTCAGCCAACTTTTCTGGATAATGTTCTTTAAAATAATTGAGACCAAAAATAGTTACCTCATCCATAGGAAGCAACTGGTCTTTAATAGCTCCTGTCAAGGCCAACTTAAGCGCAACAGTTTCATCCTCAAACTTAGGCCAGAGAATCCCTGGTGTGTCTAGGATTTCAAGGTCTTTATTGGTTTTGAGCCATTGTTGCCCCTTGGTCACACCTGGTTTGTTTCCGACAACAGCAATTTTCTTACCAGCCAAACGGTTCATCAGAGTGGATTTACCAGCATTTGGAATCCCGATAATCATGGTACGCAAGGTTTCAATTTTAATCCCACGTTCTCTCTGGCGAGCAATCTTATCAGCCATGAGCTTTTTGGCCGCATCTGTTACAACTTTTACAGTCACTTGTTCTTTGGAGTTGATAGCTAGCGTCTGAATTCCTTGTGATTCAAAATACTGGCGCCATTCCTTGGTTATTGCTGGATCAGCCAAGTCTGCCTTGTTTAAAATCAAGAGTTTTGGTTTGTCACCAACAATTTTGGTCAACATAGGATTTTGACTAGATAGAGGTAAGCGTGCATCCACCAAAATCGTCACAAAATCAACAAATTTTAAATTTTCCTGCACCTGTCGACGAGCTTTAGACATGTGACCAGGAAACCATTGAATAGTAGCCATTGAGTTTTTTTCCTTTCGTAGCAAGGGTTTAGAGAACTTATTTTATTTTACTATAGCTTGAACATAGAGAGTTTTCAAATGATGTCCAAACAGTTCTTGTTTAATTACATAGAAATCTACCTTATATTATATCATGCCTTCTCTATTTTGTCTGATGATAGCCTTTTAAGCTCCCTGTATAGAAAAAAGCCATCAAATGATGACTTTTCATAGGGAGCAAAAAACTGCCTCCTTTATATTTTAAACATTTAAATGTCTTTTTTAAACAGTTGGTTAAAGAAACCGTCTGTGTTTTTAAGAAGGGCTTTGAATACTTTGGATTTCAAATTCTCAGTATTTGAGTAGTTTCCAGCTTTCTTGAGGTCTTCTGTGACAGCTTTGTCGAATAAGGCTTTCAATTCGTTATAATTGTGAATGGTTTGTCCATCAATTGTAATCTCTGTGAATCCTTTTTCAGCTCTGGCTTTCACATCATGATACCAATGTTTCTTCCAATCTTCAAGGTTTAAGAATTGGTTGTTTGAAACTTTTTTGATAATGAAATCATCACCCAATCTACCCTGGTTTTGTTTATCCGCTTCACCTTGGTATTTACTAGATACATATCCGATAAATCCATTTTCATAGCCAAAGTAACCCCACATACGGAAAGCATTATGTTTGAAGGATAGAGAACCGGGGGCACCTGGACTCGTATTACCACCGTAAATACCCGCCATCATATTAACATTGACATAGGCTGTACCAAAGTCCTCTGGGTGGAAGACTTTATTGCCTGGATTTCCGTGAATGGTCATGAAATTATTATTTACCAAGTCATCGATGGTTTCCAGCTTGGTTGCTTTCTCAGCATCTGTCAAGTCACGCACTTTGTCCCATTGGTGAGGAGCACCTAGTTTATTTCTATCCATAGGTCGACGTGTTTCGCGGTCAATTTTCTTGAACCACTTACTATTGTCACCTTTAACCTTAGGAAGCACAGCTTCAGCTTCTGCATAATCAAGCATCATCATAGCTTCATTGTAGTTCTTCATGTAGTGGTCGATTTGGTCGCGTGTTTGAAGTTTGTCAGGGTCTGGATTATACCACTGGTTTCCATCATTTGGTCGATGGTAGGCCATGTTAATACCTAATGCACCATACTCACCATTTGTTGTTGACTTATCAGGAGTTTGTAACATACCTTGAGCAAAGGCTTCCAAATCCGTACCTTGACGATGGTTATGTCCTCCAAAGTAAGCTACACGGTCATTAATGTGTGTGGTTTCATGTGTGAAGGCAGAAATACCAAACTGGTCAAGCATATTGGTTACCATGAAGTATACTTGCTCATCTTTCCACGGTTTTTCGTAGATTTTTGCCATCGCTCCCATAGCTCCATTAACTTGATGCCAACGGTCAGTCGGGCCGAATAGTTCACGAATAGGAGATACCACGGCTCCACCTTTTCCATAACCTTGACGATTTGCATCCTTAATTCCTGTATAAGATTGATTATCCCAAACAGGTGTTGGCACCATATATTCGCTCTTCAAAAGTTTGTTACGAACACTTGGAAGAGCTAAACGAGACCAGAAATCTAAGTAAGTTTGTTGCGCTTTAGCGACTTCATCAATACGTTTCTTCAATTCCTTACGTTCTTCTTCAGTGTTCTTACCATATTTCTCAAATGAGCTATAAGCCATCGTGTTATAGGTTGAAATCATAAAGATATGGGCTTTCTTCAAGTTGAGCAATGGTAAAATCATACGACCGTGAACGTCATTGTTTAAACCGTCAAATACACGGTGTCGCTTATCTTTAAAGGCTTCTGTGCTTGTTTCAGGCTCTGCCACATAAACGTTTTTCGCAGAATGAATAAACCAGTCATTCAAATCTTTATCTTCTGTAAACAAACGCATGTTATAGTTTAAGAAGCTACGTAAATCACCTTTACCAGTTGCACCAGCAATCACTTCTTTGTAGGCATCTTGTGTACGATCTCCTTTTAAGAAATACTCTCTTGACCCAATTTGAATCAAACGGTCGATGACACTTGGTGTTTTACCATAGAAATCAGGTTTGAACATCATCATATCCTTGATACTCAAATCACCATATTTGATATCATAGTAACGATTGAGATAAGTCAGTCCCATTATAATCTTAGCTTTATTATCTTCTACTTTCTTGAGTAGCGATTTCATCGCGGCATCATCACCGTTCAATTGATGGTCTTCATTTTCGATCAAGGATTTGACTAACTTATCTAGATTTTGCTTCACTTCGGCAAAACTTTCTTCTAAGTATAGATTACGAATATATCCATCTTTACGAGCATCTGTATTTTCTTCTGCCTTCTTACGTATATCCATTAACGCGCGTACTTCAGCTGAAATTAGGTCAACACTTGAAAGTCTTTCTTTCACATCTGCAATCAGTTTGTCTCGATTTTTAACAACCATATTTGGTGTATAGACAATGTTTTGACCTGCTACATCATACTCTTTTACTTGAGCTACTTTAGAATCAGCTTTAGCGGTAACTACCATTTCTTCTTTAGTGCCATCCGCATAGTGAACCATAATCTTATCAATATCTGATAAGTCTGTCACAAACTGACCATTCTTCATACCTGTCACAGATAACACTTCTTTAGTCAGTAGGTTTGAACTTGTAGCCAATCTGTTACCTTGGTTTACAATCCATTCTTTATTGTAGAAGGGTTGTAGTTTCTCAATGTTGTGGTATGCCTGCTCACGCGTTGCGTCATAATCTTGAGTTGTTTTATACTCATTATCACGAGTTGTTAGGTTGTTAAGTATATTCACAAGAGGATCTGTGATTTCATACTTATCAGCAGTGATATTGAAGGTTGCGATACGTTTATCAGCTTCAGCTTGATCTACACCCTGAATTTGTTTTGAACGTTCATATGAAACATTGCCTGACGCAACATCTTTCACATATACATTGTTCTTGAAGTAATGGAATCCAAAGTCTGGGTCGCCCGAATCCACTGAACCAGAACCGTACATGATTTCACCATTGTTTACTTTCATCATGCTGACGTTGTTTTCAACCCATCCCCAATTGTAGTTATCGTGAATGAGTCCACCGCTTTGGTTATTTGTTTTGAGAGTCATGGATCCTTTAACAACGGATTTAGTCAAGTGACCTTTTTGTTTTACATCCATAGGGTTTACACCGTGGTCGATTTTCGCAATCAGTCCACCGAATTTGGCGTTGTTTGCCTTAATATTTGCATCTACATAAGAGCTATCAACATTACTTCGCCAACTTTCGCTGACAAGTCCACCAGACCACCAACCTTTGTTACCCACACTTTCGATTTTACCAATGAAAGCAACATTGCGCATGATGGATTCGTCAAGTTTGTTCACCATACCCGTCACGTCATTGTTACCAACAACTTGGCCAGTCACTTTGATATTTTCTATTGTTGAATTCTTAAAGTTTTCACCGAGTGGTGCTGTTCGGTCAGCCCAAGGCATGTTTATGTTTACATTACCCAGATTAATGTCATGGATGTGAGCATTTTCAGCTCTTGCAAATAATGGCCGTGCTAGATTATGGATAGTGAAGTGATTACTTCCATCACTCAATAATTTTCCTTTGAACACATTCGTCACATATGATTTGTTCGGGGTTGGGGTGTTAGTTGCATTTAAGTCAGCCCCAAGTTTAAACTCACCATCAGGTTTTTTCTGCATATCTTCAATGAGTTCTTTGAAGTTGTAATATACATTTCCAACCTTTGGTCGTGGTTTTTCCATGTAATAAACGTACTCATTTCGTATCTTACTTGGGTCAGTATGCTGAATAAGGTCAACAGCTCTTGCGGTTACTTTGTAGAGAACTTGGCCAGCCTGATTAATCTCTTCGATTTTATCAACTGCTAAACGAGTCACTTTGTTATCCCGAGAAGTCACTTTGAGATAGTATTTTTCAGTCTCTGTTGGTGTCTCAGTCAGGAAGTCGTTCAACGTTTCTGTTCCGTCTTCTTCAACTTTTACTAAATTTGTTGAGGCAATGTTTTTCAACTCAACTTTTTTCAAATCCAAGCGAAGTGGTTTCTCTTCTAATGTTGCAGTCTCTTCTCCCTTACCACGATCATAGGTCATAGTGGTTTCTATCTTATAGTCCTTGTAGAATTTTAAATCTTCTACCTGCTTATTTAACTGCTCTGAAGTTAAATCTACTGTTTTGACAATTTCATTTCCATCTTTAATTGTCGCAGTAATTTTATTGATCTTGACTCCATCTGCATTAACCAAATGATAAGAAAGATTTGCGGAGCGGTCTAATACATTTGTGTCTGTTCGTTCCAAAGTCAAAACGGGAGCTGTTTTTTCTTTAGGCTTTTCTTTTGTACCTTTTACAAGAATTTCAGGCTTCATTTCTTTCAACACAGTTACGGTTTCAACTGGGTCACTAATTTTTTTGCCATGTAACTCTTCATAGCTAGTAACAATTTGACGTTCGCCATCCTCACCAACTTGTTTAACAGAATCATCGCCTATAAATTTGGTAGAATCAGATTCTTCTATAGTCGTTTTAGGAATAGTTTCTGTCCGAATGTCAGTATGTAAAGAAGGTAACTCTTCTCTTTCTGGTGCAACTTCTGAAACTGTAGATATTGGTTCAGTATACTCTGGAATGTCGATAACAGGTGGCTCAATCAAGTTTCCGTTTTCATCTACTCCTGTGGTGCCTACAGGTTCCGTGTATGCTGGTTTTTCATGAACTTCTGGTTCAACAAGATTACCGTCAATTGGAGCTGTATATTCTTGTTTCTCATGAACTTCCGGTTCCCCTTTATCAGTCACAACCGCTTCCGGCAACGCTGGTTGAACTTCTGGTTCCCCTTTATCAGTCATAACCGCTTCAGGTAATGCTGGCTGAACTTCCGGTTCCCCC